>NZ_JSFF01000037.1:0-26320 GCF_000773485.1 Shewanella sp. ECSMB14101
TTTTTTTTGCCCATTACTCTCTCCAACTGTGCGTGACCGCACATTTTTTAAACATTATTATGCATTTCCTATCAAAGCTCCTACAATTTTAGCAACCTCTTAATAAGTTACAGTTTAATGACGGAGACGGCGCAGAACTACTCCTTTGTGAGTAGTCTGAACACGTTAATTTTACAAGGATTGCCTGTTTCTCAAACACACGAGACAGATCTGTCACAAATTCCTCGTAAAGCTAACCTGGATAACCAGAAATTTGATCTGCGCCACACTCTTACTGCCATAAAACTGTAAACTTCTGGCCAACTTTGTTACGAAAACGGACGCTCGTAGCAAAATATGGAAACTATGTTAATAACCATTAAAAAATGGAAAAGAACTCAGTTCTTGGGAGCACAACACATGAAAAAATCTCTAATCTCTGCATCAGTTGCATCTGTTATTGCACTGACCTCATTCGGCGCGCTAGCCGATGGCCCTAACTTCTACGGTCGTTTGGACCTATCTCTAACCAATTCTGATACTGGTGTCACTACTCAAGAAGGTAAAGACGGCACTGTTATCGAAAACAACTTCTCTAACCTAGGTGTTAAAGGTTCAGAAAAGATCTCTGACGGTGTAGATGTTATCTACCAGATGGAGTTCCAAGTTGAGAATACTTCTTCTAAAGGCGACGTATTCAAGGCGCGTAACACTTTCCTAGGTATTAAAGGCGCAGCTGGTGCACTGCTTGCAGGTCGTAACGACACTGTATTCAAGCAATCTGAAGGTGGCATCGACCTATTCGGTAACTCAAACGCCGATATCGACCGCTTAGTAGGCGCACAGACTCGTAGCGCTGACGGCTTCTGGTACTACTCACCACGTATCGCTAACATTCTGACTTTAAACGCTACTTACCTAATGGAAGACAACAACCAAGCTGGTGTTGCAGATCCAGAAGAGCAGTATGCAGTCAGCGCAACACTTGGTGACAAGAAGTTCAAAGAACAAAGCTACTACCTAGCATTCGCTTACAACAAAGGCATCGCTAACATTGATGCATACCGTGGTGTGGTTCAATTCAAGGTTGGCAACTTTAAAGTTGGCGGTCTGTTCCAGAACTCTGAAAGCATTGTAGATGGTTCTGACGACAACAACACTTACCTGGTTAACCTGGCTTACAACCTGAACGGCGTTAACATTAAAGCCGAATACGGTGTAGATGAAGCAGGCTTCGGTAAGTACTCTAAGCAAGCTCCACAAGGTTCTGACATCAATGTGACTAACTTCATCATCGGTGCTGACTACCGTGTAGCTAAGTCTACGCTAGTCTATGGCCACTATGCGATGTACGAAGGCGACTACAAAATTGACGGTCTTACAACTGACCTAGAAGACGAAAACGTATTCACTGTAGGTGTACGTTACGACTTCTAATCCTGGCGCTTAGCGCTAAGATAAAAAAAGGCGACCCAAGGTCGCCTTTTTGCTTTTTAACACACACTATTTGCGCTGTTAGCTTTTTCCCTTAACGTCTCACCAATCGATAAACAGACTCGGTCAACCAAGGCACCTGATTTTTCACAAACCTTGGATTCTCGGCCAACACATCTTGGGTGCTCAGACACTCAATCTCAAAATAGGGGCTCATGTGCTGCAAAATCCAGGCATCAGATACCGCAAATGGCGGGCCATTTAGGGCTTCTTGTGGATAATCTAAGGTGATCAGCAAGCCAATACTCTTAGGTGGCAGCAAGCTGGCCAAGTGCTCAACATATTGCTGGCGCATCTCTGGTGGCCAGGCGATCAACGCCGCCCTGTCATAAAATCCGCTTACCGCCTCGAGCGGTTCCTTTGGCAGCTGAAACAGATCTCCCTGATAGATGCTCACCTGCTCGGTGCGGTAACACTCATGCTCACCACTCGATTGGCGCTCTACAGGCAGCTCGTTGTCACTGAAAAACTGCTCAACCGCGCTTTGGTTCAGCTCACAGCCGATCACCTCAAGCCCCTGCTCGGCCAGATAACAAAGATCTAAGGTTTTACCACACAGGGGAACGAAAACTTGGCTACCAGCAGCCAGCTTAAGCTGCGGCCAATAGTCGATAAGAAGGGTGTTGACCTCGTCGAGATGAAAACCTATCTGCTGAGAGGCCCATTTGTCATGCCAGAAACCGGGTTGCATAGTTAGCTCCGCAAATGCAAGTGTCTAAATATGCAAGGTACTCTAATACCTCATGGTTCCAGATGCTAGCGCTTATTGAAGATCCAGCACTTTCTGTACCCGTCTTAGCCAGACACAATTTTCACACTCACAATTGCGGCGAGACAGATGATGCGGGGTCAAGCTGGAATCGATAAAATCAACGGCAATCAACAGCTGCTGCTTAAGCTCCTCCACCGATTTACGCTCGACGGCCACCAGCTCATCGTTATGATTCATCCAGATACATTCCATGCCCTGGTGGCAGTGGATACACTGGGGATCGACACTATTAAAAAAACCAGCATGAGGACAAAACTTCAGCTCCATCGACTGTACGATGCGCTTCCTCGGGTACTCCAACAACTCTATTAATAGGGCTTTATCCAGTTCCGTCATTTCGCCCTCCTCACTGTTCAAAATTGCTTACTCAATGAAGCATAGTTTTATATTAGCTTCAGGTTACCTGTATGTGTATGTAACAGAATTGATATAGGTCAACATCTCATCCAAAAATATCGGTTAGGAATCACAGCGATGAAAAATCTAGCTATTGTGCCCTATGGCCGCTTCTTGTTATAAAAACATATCAACATTCAGTGATATGACTCATGCCCAACAGCCAAGCACCCAGCCCGGAACTGCAACACTTTTACATCTCGGAAGAGCAATCAATCTACCTGCTCAAGGCCGATGATGCCCGTAAACACAGGGCGTGGATAAGACTTTGTAAACAGCAGCTTAGCAAGCTTGGCTATCAAGAGATCGAATTAGTCGGTAAGGGTGCCTATGGCTTCGTCTTTGCCGGAATCAACGGCCATGGTCAGGCCCATGTATTTAAATTCTCACGCATCACCCTGCCTCAGCAGATCCAGGACAGGCTGGAAGAGGAAGCCTATATGCTCTCCCTGGTGATCCATCCCAATGTGCCACCTGTGATCAAGTTTGAACATGTGGGCAAACAGGGGATCTTGGTGATGGCCAGGGCGCCGGGAGAAGATCTCGACAAACTCTGCCTCAAACACGGTGCCCTGCCAGTGCGGGTCATCGTCAGTATTGCCAGGCAGCTGGCGCAGATCCTCAACTATTTGCACAATGGTCGCCCCTTGGTACATGGCGACATTAAGCCATCTAACCTAGTGTATGACATGGAGCGCGACCACCTGTCGCTGATCGACTGGGGTTCGGCGGTGTTTGCCCAGCGTGACGCTGACGGCAACCCAGTCAACGGCAATGTAATGGATCTGCTCTCTAGCGACCAGCAACACACCAATGCCCGCATGGGGGATGTTTACTTTATTGGTGAAGAGCAGCTTAATGGCGCACTCTCCAGCCCCAGATTTGACGAACAAGGGGTAGCGGCGACCCTCTATGCCCTGGCCTCAGGCCAGGCCAGTCGTTTTGGCAGCAAGGTGATCCCCGCCAGTAGTATTGGCCTGCCCGTTGAACTTGCGCGAACCTTAGACGGCATGCTCAGTGACGACCCCAAGACCCGTAACCGCGCCGGCGACTACTTTCTCAAAAGCATGAGCCACAGCCATCGCCTGCATCTACCAGATCTGCCCAGCCCACCGCTCCAGCCTGAGATCCCTGTGTGGACCTTAAAACAAGCTAAAGATGTGGAAACGGTCACCTACAGCTCACGCAAATCCTTCCTGCGGGAACATAACGAAGATGAGCCCATCGAGAAGATGGACGATCTGCAACTGGAGAAATACTACCGAAACTTTATGGCGGGCATGGGAGATACCGAAAAGGGCTTTATCGCCGCAGTCAGTCGGGTGGGACAATACTCCTTAGTGGGCGGCCTGGCAATCCACTGGCAGGAGTCTGGGGTATTTATTGACTCCAATCTCGCGACCTACAACGAAGAGGAGAAGGCGGCGCTCACCCTGGCGGTCAACAATATGGTGACCCTGGCGCGGGGCATTCACCGAATCGGGGTATTTAAGGCCTGTTTCTTCAACGCCCGAGATACACTGCACCTAGAGCGCGATGATACCAGTCAGCCTTTCAGGCCAAGCCCGGATCAACAGTTACCTTTTGAGGTGGGTGATGTGCCCTCGCTGGAAGATAAATCCAGGCTACACTCCTATTTCGAAGATGGCCGCGACCCGGATGAAAACCTGGAGCTGCCCAAGGAGATCATGACAGAGCTTGGCTGGATCAACCAGATCCATCACACCGGCTGCATCATCTTCGAGGTGCTCCCTAACCACATGAAGATCCACAGCTACCTGCGGCTGTTAAACCCGCGTAAACAGGCGGCCTTCAGGGCGAGCCTGGATAGGATCCTCAGTCATGTGGATAAAATTCAGGGAAAAGGTGTTTCGGGCTTTATGAAACTGCCCTATAAGAATACTCGCCGTTTTCAGCATATCGACAAGAAAGCTGATCGCTTCTACCCGCGAAATCCCAAGGCGATACTCGAAAAGCAATCTGCACAGAAGTAGCCTAGCAGCTTGAGTAGCGCGCCAAATGTCACGACGCGCCAAGCAAAAGGCATTAAGACTTAGGCTGATCCTTATCCTCTTGTGCCGATTTATCCGCTTTAGACGGCTTGTCGTCTAACTGATTGGCCTCATCGACTTTATCTGTGGGATCAGGCTTACGCTCATAGTCACCATCGAAGGTGTTACCCTGCTCATCGAAGGGTGAGCGATCGAACGGTGAACGGCCACCGGCCGAGCCATTTGGCCCAAAAGGCCCTTGACCAAAACCACCATGAAAGCCCCCCTGCTGGCTAACCTTGATCTGCATACGCTGATAAAGAAAACCCGCTATTGGGCTACGGGTCAGCGGCGTTAACAGCAAGAGACCAATAAAGTCGGTGACAAACCCTGGGATCAACAGCAATAAGCCGGCCATCGCCAACATCATGCCTTCGACAATCTCTTTACCCGGCGCTTCGCCGCGAGCTAACTTTTGTTGCACCTGCATCAGGGTCTGAATCCCCTGGCTGCGCACCAAAGAAACTCCCACCACGGCAGTAAAGAGCACCAGGCCCACTGTCGTCCAACTGCCTAAGCTTTCGCCAACGCGGATCAGCACATTGAGCTCAATAACGGGTATGAGAACAAAGATTATCAATAGGATAAAAAACACACTGACCTCACAAATTGACGTAAATTTCTAATTCATTGAAAACTAAATGGGGGCGAACGGGTCTACTTTCAAGTCAGGTCAACTTTAGCGCGATTTTGAGGACGCCACAAACTTAGGATAAGCTCACTATTTTAGTAATAGCTTAATGCAAGTCGACGACAAAACACGTAAAGTAGCAGCACTCGTGACACTGTCGCGGTGCAGTATAACCCGTTTAACTTAACTCCCGATGAATGAGCAAGCAGGGCCCAAATACCAGATGCAGGAAAAATGTTTACTCGTGACCACCAGCTGCCCAGATCACGCCACAGCCAACACTCTGGCACACGCCCTAATAGAGGCCAAGTTGGCTGCCTGCGTTCAGATCTCTGCCCCCGTCACCTCACTCTACACCTGGGAAGGTAAAGTGTGCCAGGAGGCTGAGGTGGTATTACAGTTAAAATGCCTCGCCCGTCATTATGAAAAAGTCGAACACAAGTTACTGTCACTACATCCCTACGAAGTCCCTGAACTTATCGCAACAGAGATCCACACAGGTTCAGCGGCCTATTTAGCATGGATAAAAGAAACCACACTATCATGAAGAAAATACTGTTCCTCCTGCTCTCAACCTTGCTGCTAGTCGCCCCAGGGGCACAAAGCGAAGGCATCTTCAGTAAGAGTAAGTTTGATTTCCTTAAAGATGAACCCCAGCTAATGCCGGTGGATCAAGCCTTCGTCTTCGATGCGCAGCAGCAAGGCAACTTGGTCAAGATAAGCTGGGTGATCGCCGACGGCTACTACCTGTATCGCGACAAACTCAAGTTTGAGGCCGATGGCGCGACCCTAGGCGAGATCCAGCTGCCAAAGGGTAAGTCTCACACCGATGACTATTTTGGTGAGCAAGAGGTCTATTATAGCTATGTCGAGATCCCTGTCGCTCTCAAAGAAGCCGCCAATGAATCCAACATCAAGGTCACCTTCATGGGCTGCGCCGAGGGTAAATTGTGCTTCCCACCCACCACGCGAAGCGCGCCTCTGACCCAAGTCAGCGCCAATGCGGGGCTTTTACCGGAAGCGCTAAAGGCCGCGCCTGCCGCGACCACGCCAGCGGGTACAGGCCCGATCACCCAACAAGACTCCCTCAGCCAGATGCTGTCGGGCGACAACCTGCTGTGGACCTTAGTGATCTTCTTCGGCCTAGGTGTAGGACTGGCGCTGACACCTTGTGTCTTCCCCATGTACCCAATCCTGTCGGGCATCATTGTAGGCCAAGGCGAAAAACTTTCGACTGCTAAAGCCTTTAGCCTTTCCATGGTCTATGTCCAAGGGATGGCGATCACCTATTCCTTACTGGGGCTTATCGTCGCCTCGGCGGGCATGAAATACCAGGCCGCGCTGCAACACCCAGCGGTGCTCATCGTGCTGGCCATCCTCTTCTTCGTACTCAGCCTCTCCATGTTTGGCCTGTACGATCTTAAGCTGCCATCGAGCTGGCAGGAGAAGATGAACCGCTTCTCGAACAACCAAAAAGGCGGCAATGTAATTGGCGTCTTCGTTATGGGGATCATCTCGGGTCTGGTGGCATCTCCCTGCACCACGGCACCACTGTCTGGTGCCCTGGTCTATGTGGCGCAAACCGGCGACCTGATGCAGGGCTTCCTGGCGCTGTATGTGCTGAGCATGGGCATGGGCTTACCTTTGCTGATCATCGGCTCCTCTGGCGGTAAACTACTGCCGCGCGCGGGCGCCTGGATGGATGTGATTAAGACAATCTTCGGCTTCCTGCTGATCGCCGTCTCTATTGTGATGCTAGGGCGTATCTGGACAGGTCTGGTTTCAGATCTTCTCTGGGCGCTGTGGGGCATCAGCTTAACCGCTTACCTGATGCACCAAAATAAGCTCACCGAGTTTAACTGGAAGCAGACGGTGCGCTCAGTCTTGCTGCTACTCACACTGCTGGCCAGCTTCTCCTATGGCTTCCAGGCGGTGATGAATAGCCTTGGCTATCAGATGCAAACAGGCGCTGCCAGCCATGGCGTGACTCACAAGACCATTAAGTCGCTCGAAGAGCTTAAGGCCGAGGTGGCCAGCGCCAGTGCCCAGGGTAAACCTGTGATGCTGGATCTCTACGCCGACTGGTGTGTCGCCTGTAAAGAGTTTGAGAATATCACCTTCGTCGACCCGGACGTGCAATCACGCCTGGCGCAGATGGTCTTCCTACAGGCAGATGTGACTAAAAATGACGCTATCGATATCGAACTGCTGGAGCATTATGATGTACTGGGTCTTCCCACTCTGCTGATGTTCGATGCCAGTGGCGAGATCCGTGACGATCTCAGAGTCACTGGCTTTATGAAGCCGGCTGAATTTGCAGCCCATCTGGATCATCTGCTAGGGCAATAGCTTGCCGTCGTAGTACATTAGATAACAGCCTCCTTCGGGAGGCTTTTTATTACGCCATAAAATGATAATTTTTCATTTAAAGTTAACCCAATTCTTATACAATCAGGGGTATACCAACCTCATGGACCTTTAGGAGCAACATGGAACCCGCCATTCTCATCATCACCTTAGCCTGTGGCATGCTAGTCAGTCGTATCGGTTTACCACCGCTTATAGGTTATCTGGTCGCGGGTTTTGCACTGTTTCTCTTTGGTATCGACGAGAGTAGCCTGCCACTGCTGGAACAGCTGGCTGAGCTAGGGGTGACCCTACTGCTGTTCGCCATTGGCCTCAAACTGGACATTCGCAGCCTGTTTAAGGCCGAGGTCTGGGCGGGCTCCAGCCTGCATCTGATGGGCTCTATGATCTTCCTGGTCCCCCTGCTAAAGCTCCTGGGTCTATTGGGGTTAGAGCAACTGAGCGGACTAGACTTTAATCAACTCGCCCTGCTCGCCTTCGCCCTGAGCTTTTCCAGCACCATCTTCGCCGTCAAGGTGCTCGAAGATAAAGGTGACATGCAATCTCTCTATGGCCGCGTCGCTATAGGTATCTTGATCATGCAGGATATCTTTGCCGTCGCCTTCCTGACGATCTCCAAGGGGGATATTCCCTCTATTTGGGCCTTAGGCTTATTACTGCTGCCCTTTGCCAAGCCGCTTATTTATAAGGCCTTCGATAAGGTCGGTCACGGCGAGCTACTGGTGCTGTTCGGTCTGGTGATGGCGTTAGTGGTCGGCGCCGGTCTGTTCGAACTGGTGGGACTCAAGCCAGATCTGGGCGCGCTTATTATTGGTATCCTGCTGGCAGGCCATGCCAAGTCTTCTGAGCTGGCTAAGTCCCTCTTCTATTTTAAAGAACTGTTCCTGGTGGCCTTCTTCCTCACCGTCGGTCTCAACGGTTTACCTAGCTTTAGCGATATCGGCCTCGCAGCGCTCTTAGTGCTAGTCGTACCGATAAAGATAGTCCTCTTCCTCTATCTGCTGACCCACTTCAAGTTGCGTTCGCGCACCTCCTTGATGACTTCATTTAACCTGGGTAACTACAGCGAGTTCGGCCTAATCGTGGCCGCCGTGGCCACCAGCAAAGGCTGGTTGCCTGAGCAATGGATGGTGATCCTGGCCGTGGCCCTGAGCCTGAGCTTTCTGTTTGCCGCACCACTGAATGCCTCCTCTGCCCGCCTGTATCAGAAATTTCAGAGCCGATTGCAGAAGCTGGAGAAACACCCGCTGCATCCTGAAGACAGGCAGATCCCCGTGGGCAATCCACGCTTTCTTATCTTGGGGATGGGGCGTATCGGTAGCGGTGCCTATGACGAACTGGCCAATCAGTTTGACGGTGAGATCCTAGGCATTGAGCATAAACAGGAACTGGTGGACTTCCACCGGGAGCAAGGGCGCAACGTGGTGCAAGGCGATGCCTCGGATACCGACTTCTGGGAGAAACTCGACCGAGCCCCTAACCTGGAGCTGGTGCTTTTGGCCATGCCTCACCATGTGGGTAATCAATTTGCGGTAGAGCAACTAAAACGCCTGGATTACCAAGGTAAGCTCAGCGCCATCGTACAGTACAGCGAAGATGCCCAGTCGCTCAAGGCCGCTGGGGTTCACAGCGTGTTTAACCTCTACGAGGCCGCCGGTGCCGGTTTTGTCGACCATGTGATCTCCGAGCTTAAATCGGGCAAGCAACATGACGCCGACATCCCTGTCGAGCCCATAGAGAGCAGCAGTTAACTCTACCTCCTACACTCCTAGATACTGCATCTTATGCATCTGGGAGTGTACTTGCCAGCCTGAGAAAAAGTGGCACGTACAATGCGGTGCTGCCATAGGCATAAAAGGGGGAGAGTCACTTACCTCTCCCCTTGAGAGATAGCTCTAAAATAGCGCCCCAGCCAAAAGACCAAATGAATCCCCATCTAAACAGGCTAAATGACTGCCTAGCGAAAGCGGATTTCCCTAAATCCTGTCAAATCACAACATTTTCCCGTTCATAGCAAACAAATCTCAGTTACATCAAATAGTGAGACGTGATATAAAAATGACAAGGATGACTCATGGTAGCAACAACCATGAACAAGGCTGCCACCACCTGGGCAGAGTACGCTAACTTTTTTCTGAGAAGTTCAACACCAATGTCGAATACCGCACAGCGCGCCAATAAACTATTTGTGCAGACCTTTGGGACCACGGCCGACGATCTCTATCAGGCGCCGGGAAGGGTTAACCTGATTGGCGAACATACAGACTATAACGACGGGTTCGTCCTGCCAGCAGCCATCAATTTTCACACCGTCATCGCCGTGAAACAGCGTGACGATGATAAATTCCGCGCCGTGTCCGACGCCTTTCCAGGCCAGATCCACACCTGGCACTTCGGCCAAGAGGGCGAAATGGATCCCCACGACAGCTGGGTCAAGTACCTCAAAGGCTTTACCGCAGCCCTGTCGGCCAGTGGTTTGCCCGCCAAGGGGTTAGATTTGGCGGTAGTGAGCAATGTGCCCTTAGGCGCAGGCCTCTCCTCATCGGCGGCTTTAGAGCTGGCCTTTGGTACGGCTCTCAATGATTGCAGCCAGCTCAGGCTATCTCCCCTGGCGGTCGCTCAAATGGCCCAGCGCGGCGAAAACCTGTATGTTGGCTACGCCAGTGGCATCATGGATCAGATGATCAGCGCCATGGGCGAAGAGGAACATGCACTGCTGATCGACTGCGAAGACCTGGACTGTGAGCCAGTCCCCATCCCAGAAAGTCTTAGCCTGATCATAGTTAACTCCAACCTGCCCCGCGGCCCGGTGGAATCTGAATTATCTCTGCGCCGTGAGCAATGCCATCAGGTCGCCGAACATTTTGGTGTTGAAAGTCTGCGTCATCTGGAGCTTCGCTCCCTGGAGAGCGCCAAAGCCCAGCTGCCTGAAGTCAGCTATCGCCGCGCCCACCACGTGCTAAGCGAAAACCGCCGCACCCAAAATGCCGCCCACGCGTTAGAGGCGGGTAACATCGCCAAGCTAAGTGAACTCATGGCTCAATCCCATCAATCCATGCGTGACGATTTTGAAATCACCTTGCCAGAAATCGACAAGCTGGTTGATATCATCCACGCCGTGGTCGGCGATCGCGGTGGTGTGCGTATGACTGGTGGCGGCTTTGGTGGCTGCGTGGTCGCACTGGTGGATCACGACCTCACCGATGCCGTCGTCGAGGCGGTAGAGCGCGAATATCAGGCAGCTACAGGCATAGAAGCCAGCGTCTATCTCTGCTCGGCCAGCCAGGGCGCCTCCAGATTGGACGACGAACTCTACTGATAGCGAGTCGCTAAACTAAAGGGCTCTAAATCGCTGTTTGGCATACGTATTCATCCCCTCGTCAAAGGGCGAGATAATACAATAGGGCCCAACTTTAATCGCTTAAGGAAAAGATGATCATGGTACGTTTTCGCCCACTCGATGCCTGGAACGATCCCCGTGGTGGCCAGATTGAGCGCGTCATTATCGACAATGGCACGCTGGCCTTGGAAGTCCTCAGCCTGGGCGGTATTATCCGCTCCCTGTGGACGCCGGATCGTGACGGAGAACGCGGCAACATCGTACTAGGATGTGACAGTGCCCAAGACTACCTGACACAAGACGCCCATCTCGGCGCCATCGCCGGACGCTACGCCAATCGTATCGCCGGTGCCCAGCTGCACAGAGATGGTCAGCGCTTTTCACTGGATAACAATCACCAAAGCAACTGTCTTCACGGCGGCCGTGAGGGCTTCAATCGCAAGCTTTGGCATATCGGCCAGCTAAATGATGGCGTCCGTCTCAGCCTGTTTAGCCCAGATGGCGACATGGGCTTTCCCGGTAACGCCAATATTCAGCTCGATTACCGCTTGGTGGGTAACAATCTATACGTGGAGATCCTGGCTAGCACAGATAAGCCCTGCCCCATTAGCCTGACCCAGCACAGCTACTTCAACCTAGAAGGCGCCAGCGAGATCAGCAGCGCCGCGCATCTTATTCAGAGTGACAGTCAGCACTACCTGACCACAGATGACCAAGGGATCCCACAGGCGATCGCCTCTGTTGTTGGTACGCCACTGGATCTGCGTGAAGGTCAGGCACTTGGCGACCTGCGCAAGCAGCTGGCAAGCGAGGAGACTCAAGGAATCGATCACTGCTATCTGACGCCCCATCATGATGGCAAGGCACTAAGCCGCTTTGGCACAATTAGCGCGCCGAACTCGGGACGCTGTCTGACCCTCTATACCAATCAACCTGGGGTACAGATCTACGGCAGTAACTTCCTCGGCGGCACGCAAGGGAAACAGGGACAGACACTGGCCTCTTATCAGGCGGTCTGTATTGAGCCCCAACAGCTACCCGATGCCCCTAATCAACCAAGCCTTCCGGGTACACCTTGGCTCATGCCAGGAGAGGTATATCACCACATGAGTCGCTATCAGTTTGATGTGGGTTAAGCGATAACCGTCGCGGAAACAAACGCGAGGCTGGAATAGGAAAACAAACAGAAGAGAGATAAAAATTTTAGGTAGGGGTTCCAGAGTGCCCAGAACCTCTTACCTAAAGATGGCGGCTGACTAAGCGAGACTCCTAGTTACGGTCGTCATCATCAGACCAATCGTCATAACCGTCATCCAGGCTATCGACTTCGAGTTCGACATCATCGTCGTCATCATCGCTGGCACTGTCTTCGGGATCGATCTTAACCTTTTTCGGCGCTGGCGCAGGTTTAGCATGTATCGCTTCAACCCATCCCGCATGCTGCTGCATGAAAGCTGCTCGGGTCGCTAACCAGTTTGCATCATATTCAGCTTTAGCTGCCTTAAGCTCCTCGTCCGTAAGGTCATGCAAGTTCACCTTTACGATGTCCTCGGCATATTCAATCACGGCATCTCTTACCGTGTTATAGAGATAAACTCGCCCCGCAGTAGCCTCGGGAAACTCTTTGTCGTGAATGAGGATAGTATTACCTCGAGCCGTACGAAGTTCACCATACCAAACAGGTTCTTTAGACGTGTCATACATATATGCTAATACCCTTAAATCAACACATACCAATATAAAATTATAAAGCTGACAACTGTTAGCTTAGTCGCTGCCATCGTCAGAAACGCCTCTGGACAATAGCCCACACATTTTTAATAAATACCGCCAGAAATCAATAGCCAAATAGATCTATTTTATTCAATTGCTATCAAAATGTTCACTCGGTACTTACTAGTAACGAATTTAGCCGATCAAATCAGTTATTCAAGTTTTTTCTGACGCGCTTCTTCTCAAAGTGAAAAAACTGCATTCGCCATTGAGATAAGGGCTTTTGCACTAATTTGACGACACCTTCAACACTAGCTTTCCTCTATGTTGTCCCGACTCCATCAGCGCGTGAGCCTTAGCGGCTTCACCCAAAGGAAATTCGGCAAACAGATGAGGCACTAATTTATCCCCTTGGGGCGTGGCGAATTTAGGCCATATCTGCTCTAGTAATCCTTGGGCAATCGCCTGCTTAGCCTCCACAGACTGTGGCCTTAGGGTCGCCCCGGTCCACCAGATGCGCTTTGCCATCAGTAGTGCTACATCCACATCGGCACGCCTGCCACGCTGCAGAGCAATAGTGACCAACCTGCCCTCAATGGCCAATGCCTTGAGGTTGAGATCGATCATATCCCCTGAAGCCATATCCAGCACAAGATCCACCCCTTGGGGCGCCGCCGCCTTTATCTGGGCCAGCAGATCCTCATCGTGATAATTAAAGCCTTGGTCGGCGCCGAGCCCCAGACAATAATCTATCTTCTCCTGGCTCCCGCAAGTGACCAGCACCTTAACAGCGAATTGTTTCGCTAAAGTGACTGCCGCCGAGCCAATACCCCCTGAGCCACCATGGATAAGCAGTGTCTCACCGGGTTTGAGACCGCCGCGCATAAATAGATGTCCCCAGACGGTAAAAAAGGTCTCCGGCAGGGCCGCCGCCTGAGCCATGGTCACCCCAGTCGGAATGGGCAGGCAGTGCGCCGCCCAGGTCACCACATACTCACCATAACCTCCCCCAGGCACCAAGGCGCAGACTTTATCGCCCAGCTGCCAAGCTGTCACCTGAGAGCCCAAGGCGACGACGGTACCCGAGACCTCTAACCCCAGAATGTCGCTGGCGCCTGGTGGTGGTGGATAGAGACCGCGACGCTGCGCGACATCCGGGCCATTGACCCCGGCATACTCTACCTTAATGAGCACTTGATCCGATGCAATCTCAGGCAACTGGCTCTGCCCCAGACTGAGCACCTCTGGACCGCCGGGGGCGGCAAATTGAATATGGGTATAGCGAGAAGGAAGAGCGGTCATAAAGGCTCCAGACTCGTGGGGCGCCGTATTAGGCGCCCTAAAAAGAAGATGAGCAGAGGCTAGCGCGAAACTCATGTAAAGGGCAAGTATTGCAAACTAACCCCACACTGGAACAATTGGAAAAGCGAAAACCGTCAAGGCGTCACAAATTTCTTTCTCATTAAAGAGTTAGCAAGAAAACACTTGTCGCCCCTACCAAGCTTTATGTTATGGTGGTGCAAAGAGGAGAGGCTTTAACGCTATTTCTCACCTAAGCTTATAGTCCGATATGCTTCAATCTGTTACCACAATGAGGAGCCACATTTGCGATGAACGTAGACTTTATCAATCCTTTTCTCGAATCTCTGCTCAATGTGCTCAACACTATGGCTAACATAGAGCTAAAACCCGGCAAGCCCAATCTGAAAAAAGACAATCTGGCTAAGGGTGATGTCTCCGGCCTCATAGGCATGGTCGGCCCGCAAACCAAAGGTTCGCTATCGATCACCTTCGAAGAGCCCCTGATCTTAGAGATCATGAACAAGATGTTGGGGGAAAAACCGGAAAGTATCAATGAAGAGGTCACAGATCTCGTTGGCGAGCTGACCAATATGGTCACAGGCGGGGCCAAAAACCTGCTAAGCGACAAAGGCTATGAGTTCGATATGGCAACGCCCGTAGTGGTATCGGGTAAAGACCACACCATAGCCCACAAATCAGACGGCCAAAAGCTCATCATGCCGTTTAACAGTCTTTATGGCACCGCCTATATTGAGATCTGTTTCGAAGGCTAACTGATAGCCTTAGCCGAAAAATGCCCTAAAAAGGCTGGTTGACCATGATCCAGAACTGGCCTTCCTCTTCCCCAAACGCCAAATCGGTGCGCACCACCACGCCCTCGACCTCGAAGCGTATGCCAGCACCCAGGGTGCCTTTCATCTGACTGTGCAAGCTATCTAAGCTAAATTCATCGCTCACCTTACCCACCTCGGCAAACAGCGTCCATTGCCACCAAGGGATCTCAAACAGGTTAAAAAGCGGCCAAGTTTTAAGGGGCTGCCATTTAGGTTGCACTCGGTATTCGGCGGCGTAAAGCAATGCGCTGCGACCGGTAAACTGATCGCCACTATAACCACGCAAACGATTAAATCCCCCCAGACTAACCCCAGCAAATCCCGGTGGGCGATGATAGAGCTGACTGGCCTCATCAAAATCATTCCAGGTCGGGGTATCGGCTAAGTAAATGTTGGCGGCCAATACCCGAGAGTCAAACCAATCACTTTGGCCTAATGAGAGATAGAGGCTCTGCTCAAACTCCCAGGTCGTCCAGCTTTGACGCCGCGCACTGCCCCAGTCTCGGGTCAATGTGAGGCTGGTTCGTCCACCTCGCTTGCTGTTTTCGCGGTTATCACGATTATCCCAGGCAAGCTCCAGCTCCAAGCCTTTGGCGGACTCGGGTAAAAACTCAAAGCCTTGCAGGCTTTGCTGGTTATAGAAAGGGGTCAATTCAACGCTACTCACCCCAGAGGTCAGCGGGTTCCAGTTCAGGCTATCAGAGCTCGCAGGGCGCAGACTCGCCGCCGCCCCGTCGGCGCCTCGTCCCCAAGGCAGCACATATTTAAGGTGCAGCTTGGCAAAAGATTCATCCCCCTGGGCCACCACCCGCTGTGGCGAGGTATCCTCAGGAGGTGTCAGGTAATAGATCCCTTCACTGTAGTGGCCACGATACACTTCGGCCGAGAATAACCAGTTGGTCACTCCCGGTAGCTGATAATCGTTAGCGGCCAGATAGGTCACCCAGGAGTCATTAGCCGTAACCAGCCCGATGGCAAATAAGGATGCCTGTTGTTGACCGGCATGTTTGATCACCCCAGCAGCGCCCACTGAGGTACTTAGGCTTTCTGTGGAGAAGATAAAGGGCACAGCCACATAATCAGGCGCTAAACCTTCATCCTGACTGCTGACCTGAACACGAGGCGCCAGATCTTCATTGGCCTGAACATGACAGCCCAGCGACAGGGTAAGCAGTAACAAGATAAAACGAGAGAGTCGCGGCGCGCTGCGATTGGCGCCGACTAATAAAAATGACAAGCCAGACACCTTACTATTCGAGGCAAACGGCCACACGAGGCGTGAGCTTAGTCACCAGCTCATAGGCGATGGTGCCGATATGTTCGGCCACCTCTTCCACCGGCAGCGCCTTCCCCCAAAGCACGGCGGTATCCCCTACCTTGTCTGTGGCATCAATCCCCAGATCGACGGTAAACATATCCATAGAAACGCGCCCCACCACAGGCACCAGACGGCCATTAACCCACACAGGTGTACCTTCTGGGGCATTACGGGGGTAACCGTCGCCGTAGCCTATGGCGACGACGCCTAGTTTAGTATCTTGTTTGGCGTGCCAGTAACTGCCGTAGCCGACCGGATCGCCAGCCTTATGATCACGCACCGCGATAAGCTGCGATACCAGCTCCATGGCTGGCTCCAGACCATGGTTGCGACCAAGATCGCCAACGACCGGCGACACGCCGTAGAGCGCTATCCCTGGGCGGATCCAATCGGCCTGAGTGGTAGGCCAATATAGGGTGGCAGCCGAGTTCGCCAGGGTGCGATCCCCCGGCAACGCCTTGGTTAATTGGGTAAAGCGGCGTGCCTGCTCAGCGGTGGCTGAATTGTCCGGCTCATCGGCGCAGGCAAAATGGGTCATCAGATGAATAGGCTTAGCCACGTTGGGACAGGCCATTAGCCGCTGATAGATGGCCTCAAACTGATCTAAGGTAAAGCCCAGGCGGTGCATGCCGGTATCTATCTTCATCCAGACGGTCACAGGCTTAGTCAGCTCGGCGGCCTCTAGCATCTCCAGCTGAGATTCATGGTGCACCACGGTATCGATATCGTGCTCGACCAGGGTCGCGACATCACTTGCTCGAAAGAAGCCTTCGAGCAGCAGTAATTTGGCCATCACCCCGCCAGCCCTGAGTTCCAGCGCCTCTTCCAGGCGCGCCAAACCGAAACCGTCGGCGCTCTTGAGACACTTGGCCACATTCAACAGGCCGTGTCCATAACCGTTGGCCTTCACCACGGCCATCACCTTACTCTGGGGGGCCAATTGGCGTAATCGCTGCAGATTAGACTTCAGCGCATCGCCGCTAATCTCTGCTCGGGGAAAGGGTTTCAAACAATAACCTTAATGTTAATAACGTCGAGACTCTGATGAGGGTAACGCAAAATAGCGACCCATAGGGCAGTTTAAACCAAGTTTAATCTCACCCTATGAGCTTGTACCAAGCGCAATAGATAACAGCTCACTCATTGTGATTGGTATGAATCGGATTAATCTTCTTCGAACTGCGGACCGGCATAATTATCGAAACGAGAGAACTGGCCCTGGAAGGTCAAACGCACACGCCCGATGGGGCCGTTACGCTGCTTACCTATGATGATCTCCGCGGTGCCCTTATCTTCTGAGTCGTCGTTATACACCTCATCGCGATAAATAAACATGATCAAATCCGCATCCTGCTCAATAGAGCCTGATTCACGCAAGTCTGAGTTTACTGGGCGCTTATCGGCACGTTGCTCCAAAGAGCGGTTAAGCTGCGATAGCGCGATCACTGGGATCTCGAGTTCTTTAGCCAAGGCCTTCAGCGAGCGTGAGATCTCGGCGATCTCCAGCGTTCGGTTATCGGACAGAGCGGGTACCTGCATCAACTGAAGGTAATCGATCATGATCATCGACAGGCCGCCATATTCGCGGGCAATACGTCTGGCACGGCTACGCACCTCGGTCGGTGTCAGGCCCGAGCCATCATCGATATACATCTTGCCCTGCTCGAGCATGATCCCCATGGTCGAGGAGACCCTTGCCCAATCGTCATCGTCGAGCTGACCCGTACGTATCTTGGTTTGATCCACCCGGCCAAGAGAGGCCAGCATACGCATCATGATCTGCTCCGAGGGCATCTCCAAGCTGAAGATGAGCACTGGCTTGTCTTCGTGTAGCGCCGCCTGTTCACACAGGTTCATGGCGAAGGTGGTCTTACCCATAGAGGGACGCGCCGCGACGATGATCAAGTCACCCGACTGGAAACCCGCCGTCATGCGATCGAGATCGCCAAAGCCGCTGGACACCCCGGTCACACCGTTGTGGGGGTTGTTATACAGCGCCTCGATCTTATCGACCGTCTTCTCGAGGATGGTCTTGATCCCCTCAGGGCCTTCGTTGGCATTGGCGCGCTGCTCGGCGATCTTAAATACCTTGCTCTCGGCCAGATCCAGCAGCTCACTGGAGTTACGCCCCTCGGGGTTAAAGCCCGCATCGGCGATCTCGTTGGCAACCTTGATCATCTCACGCACCACGGCGCGCTCACGCACGATGGCAGCGTAGGAGAGAATGTTACCCGCGCTTGGAGTATTTTTGGCGATCTCGCCTAAGTAAGCGAAACCACCGGCATCTTCTAAGTGATCTTCCAGTTCCAACTGTTCGGAGACGGTGATCAGATCGATTGGCTGACCTGCCGCCACCAAAGACTCCATGGCGGTAAAGATCATCTTATGGGAACGGGAATAAAAGTCATCCTTCACCACGGCTTCAGCCACCTTATCCCAGGCTTCTGAATCCAACATCAAGCCACCGAGCACAGACTGCTCGGCCTCAATCGAATGTGGCGGCATCTTCAATGCATCGATCTGAATATCTCTAGGCTTTTTCTTAGCCTGAAATCCACCTTGCTGTGACATTAACTCTCCAAATTTCCAACGATTAGGCAAAATATGGTATAAAACCGGGGTCAAGCAGAAACAGGCGCTTAACCTGTTCGTCCTACAAACTTACACATAATAATTAAGGAATAAACATGCGCAAAGCATTGGTTGCAGCCTTAATGCTGTCATCTGGCGCTGTGATTGCCGATGAAGGGCAATGGCAACCGTATCAAATGCCTTCGATCGCCGACAAGCTGAGCGAACGCGGTATCGAAATTCCAGCAAAGCAACTTGCCGATCTGACGCAATATCCGATGAATGCAGTTGTCGGACTCGGGTATTGTACCGCCAGTTTCGTATCCCCCCAAGGGTTAGTTGTGACGAATCACCACTGCGCCTACCGTGCGATTCAATACAACAGCAAAAAAGAGCATAACTATATCGCCGATGGCTTCCTGGCGAGCAAACAAGCGGACGAACCTTCTGCCGGTCCTAACGAGCGACTCTATATCACCGAGGCGGTGACCAATGTGAGCCAGCAGGTCACTAAAGATCTCAGCGACGACCCGCTAAAGCGCTACGAAGAGATCCAAGCCAATCGTAAGGCATTGATTAAAGAGTGTGAGAGCGATGACAACTATCGCTGTTCGGTGCGCAGCTTCCACAATGGCCTGGAATACTATCTGATCAAGCAGTTGATCATTCGCGACGTGCGTCTGGTGTATGCGCCACCAAAGAGCGTCGGCTCATTCGGCGGCGACATAGACAACTA
Organism: Shewanella sp. ECSMB14101; assembly: GCF_000773485.1. Taxonomy (NCBI): domain Bacteria; kingdom Pseudomonadati; phylum Pseudomonadota; class Gammaproteobacteria; order Alteromonadales; family Shewanellaceae; genus Shewanella; species Shewanella sp. ECSMB14101. The sequence continues at coordinate 19,504 of NZ_JSFF01000037.1, forward strand.
TGAATACCCACGCCATTCGGGCGACTTTACCTTCCTGCGCGCCTATGTCGGCAAAGATGGTAAGCCCGCGGCCTACTCGCCAGATAACGTGCCCTTTAAGCCTAAGAGCTATCTGAAGATCAACGCCGACGGCGTTAAGGCGGGCGACGGCGTATTCGTGGCCGGTTACCCTGGCTCGACCAGTCGCTACCGCCTCACCAGCGAGCTAAAATTTGCCAGCGACTGGCTCTACCCTACACTTGCTGAGCGTTATCAGCAGCGTATCGACACCATTGAAGCCATGGGCGCACAGGACGCTGGCGTCAAGATCAAGTACGCCGGTACCCTGGCCTCAATGGCCAACCGCATGAAGAAATATAACGGTCTGCTCGATGGCTTTAAGGCCACCGATATCGCCGGTATCAAGCAGGCGCGCGAAGACGACTTCCGCAAGTGGCTAAGCACAGACAGCCAATACCAGAGCTATCAGGCTAAGTTTGATCAGCTAGAGACTCTGCTGGTTGAGCAGCGCCAGGCGCAGCAGACCCGCTACTTCTTCGAAAATGCCCAGTCCAGCGAGCTATTAGCCGCAGCTAACCGCCTCTATCGTCTGGCTAAAGAGAAGACCAAGCCTGATGCCGAGCGTGAAGAGGGCTACCAAGAGCGCGACATGAAGATGTTCAAGGCTCGCCTCAAGCGTATCGACTCAAGCTTTGTCATCAGCGTCGACAAGACACTCTGGCTGCAGGATCTCAAGGCTTATTTAGCCCAGGACAACCGCGTACCTGAGCTGGATGCCATGCTGAAATCGGATGACCCGGAGGTAAGCCTGAGCGACAAGCTCGATGGTCTCTATTCGCTAACCGGCCTCACCAATCAGGCCGAGCGTCTGGCCTGGATGGACGCCGATGTGAAAGCGTTTGAAACCAGCGCCGATCCTTTCATCCGCATCGCCGTGGCCCTGTACGACACAAACCTGGCACAGGAAAAGGCTAAGAAGACCTTAGCCGGTAAGCTGTCTAAGGCGCGTCCTGGTTACATGGAAGCCGTTATCGCCTACTACAAGGCCAACAACTGGCCCGTATACCCAGATGCCAACGGCACCCTGCGTATCACCTACGGCATGGTGGATGGTTACCAGTCGAAAGACGCCCTCTACAAGCAGCCCTTCACTCGCCTGGAAGGCATAGTCGCCAAGCACACTGGCGTTGAGCCTTTCGATGCACCTCAAAAGGTACTGGATGCCATCAAGGCCAAGCGTTATGGCAGCCATAAGGTCGAGTCAGTGTATCAAGACCCAGCCTCTTGGCTGTGCCGCCTCTTCTCGTGTCTGGACAAGCCTGAGAGCTTTGGCTCTGTGCCGGTGAACTTCCTCTCCAGCGTCGATACCACCGGTGGTAACTCGGGTTCACCCGTGTTTAACGGCAAGGGCGAATTGGTGGGACTCAACTTTGACTCCACCTATGAAGCCATCACCAAAGACTGGTTCTTTAACCCAACCATCACCCGCGCCGTGCACGTGGATTTCCGCTACATTCTGTGGATGATGGATGAGGTGGATCACGCCGACAACCTGATCAGCGAGCTGGAGCTGGTACGCAACTAAGCCAGCAGACACTCATCGAGTCTACTGCAATAAAAATACCCGGCCATGCCGGGTATTTTTTTTGCCAGCCTAACTTCTGAGTTCTCGCCTCTCACCTCTCAGGCAAGCTAGCTGATGCCCTCACTTACGCTTGTGGCTTGTGGCTTATGGCTTATATCTAATGACTAATAGCTAATGGCTTCTAACGACTCACAATTGGTCATTGGTGTAGGCCTTACGAGCAGGCATAAAAAAACACCGCACTAATCAGATTAGCGCGGTGTTTCTTTTAATCGTTTAAAACTGTGTATTAGTCTTCTGCAACAACAGAAAGCTTAACAACAGCCTTAACTTCAGCGTGAAGCTGAACATCGATTTCGTATTCGCCAGTAGTGCGGATAGCACCTAGTGGCAGACGAACTTCGCTCTTAGCTAGTTCAACGCCAGCAGCAGTCACTGCATCAGCGATGTCACGGTTACCAATTGAACCGAACAGCTTGCCTTCGTCACCCGCTTTAGAAGCGATAACAACAGCTTCAAGAGCGTTGATTTTCTCAGCGCGCTCATTAGCAGCAGTTAGTTCAGCAGCTAGCTTAGCTTCTAGTTCAGCACGACGAGCTTCGAATACTTCAGTGTTAGCAGCGTTAGCAACAACTGCTTTACCTTGAGGTAAAAGGAAGTTACGAGCATAACCAGCTTTAACTGACACTTGGTCACCCAGGTTACCCAGGTTAGCGATTTTATCAAGTAGAATAACGTTCATTATTAATTCCTCTAAATTGATGCGCTATTACTGATGTAGATCAGTGTAAGGCAGTAGAGAAAGATAACGAGCACGCTTGATAGCGCGAGCCAGTTGACGTTGGTATTTAGCGTTTGTACCAGTGATACGGCTAGGAACAATTTTACCACTTTCAGTGATGTAGTTCTTTAGAGTAGCGATATCTTTGTAATCGATCTCAGTAACGCCTTCTGCAGTGAAACGGCAGAACTTGCGACGACGGAAATAACGTGCCATGTTGACAGTCTCCTAAGTTTTCAATTCGACATTTTCAGCGTGTAATACCAGGCGATTTTGACCATTGCGTCCTCGTTGGAGCGCGATAAAGCCTTTAACCTCAATATCCACACCGGTTTTCAGTTTGTCTGTGATGCTGTTAAAGCGTTCGCCACTTAATATCACTTGTATCTGGCAGTATACGTTTCTCAGCATCTCTGCTTCATAAACCTGCGATTTGTGTTCCAACATGATCACGCAATGCGGGATGCCTGCCGGGCTACTAAAGCTTCTGGACCGGGTTATGGTTCCAGACAACACCAAATGATTGGTGGCCACAAATAAACTTACTCTGCTGCGTTTTCAGCGGCTTCTTCAGATGCTTCAGTTGCTTCTGCAGCTGGGCGATCTTCGCTAGAACGACGTGAATCACGCTCGTCTTTCGCTTTAGCCATTGGAGAAGCTTCGGTGATGGCACCTTTGGTACGCATAACCATGCTACGAAGAACAGCGTCGTTGAAACGGAAAGCTGTTTCTAGCTCTTCAACCGATTCTGCAGTCGCTTCTACGTTCATCAGAACATAGTGAGCTTTATGCAATTCGATGATTGGGTAAGCCAGTTGACGACGGCCCCAGTCTTCTAAACGGTGGATTTGACCGCCAGCTTGGGTAAGGATACCCGTGTAACGTTCGATCATACCTGGCACTTGTTCACTCTGATCAGGGTGAACTAAAAATACGATTTCATAATGACGCATTTTTTGCTCCTTACGGTTATCTAGCCTCGTTGTTGGCTCAGTCAGACCAAATGGAGGCAAGGAACTAAATAAAGTGACTGAATTAAGCCGCGGAATAGTACATGCTCACACCTCAAAACTCAAGCAATATCTTTCGTTATTCACTTTGCCCATCGCCCGGTGAAACGGTATGATAGTGCGCTGTCATTTTTGTGTTCTAGACGCGTGCAAAAAATAAAAATAATGTTAAGAGCAACAAGTTTATTTCTCACACTCGGCCTTAGCCACAGTGCCTGGGCGCTCGTGCCCCCGGACTATCAGGAACCCCCTAGCGACTTCTCAGCAGAGATCGAAGCGGGGCTGCAGATCAACACGGGTAACACAGAGTCCAGCAGCTTCAACGGCCGCACCAAGCTACTCTACGACACAGACAACTTCCGTCAGGAAGGGGTGTTCAAGGCGTACTTCGCCTCAGACTCAGAAAAGACCACATCAGAAAAATATGATGTCCAGCTCCAGTCGAGCTACAAGATCTACTCAGGCTATATCTTTGCCCGTGGCGACTTCACCGAAGACAGATTTGGTAGTTATACCCGCATCTCGACTGTGTCGACCGGTTATGGTTTCGATGCCATCAGCGGCGACAGCACTAAGTTGAGTCTCGAAGTGGGCCCAGGTTATCGATACAACTTGCCTCAGGTCAGTGAGTCGGTCCCCGACCCAGAAGCCGAGCGTGAGGTGATTCTGCGTACCGCCGCCAAATTCGAGCAGAAGATCCACGAATACACTAGCTTCAACGCCGACCTCACCGCCGAGACTGGCGAGGACAACAGCACTGTCACCCTGGACATGAGTTACAAAAACACCCTGTTTCAAGACTGGGCGTTTAAGGTGGGCATGAATATCAAGTACACAGAAGTAGTACCCGAGGATTCGAAGCAGACGGATACCGTTACTACCTTTAATCTGCTTTACACCTTTAAATAAAGGTTTGAGTGCCCCCAAATGATGGGGCAATTAATCTGACTTGCCAGTCGTGGCCACTAGCCACTTTGATATTTGCTCGGTGACTTCAGACCATAGCTTCATGGTCTACTTATCACCTGCAGTGGGCTCATGTGCAGATACGCCCGTGAGACGGTGAGTGAAGCGTAGCTTCGTGCTCACGAACGAGAGGCATGGATGCCGAACTGGCCTTTAAACACGTACGTTGTTTGAATATATCCCTATAGGCTCTGCCGAAACATCCCTGTTTCGGAAGCTCACCGGCGTATCTACACTAGTTATCCAACGCCTCTCCGATTTAACGTTACTGATGCCTGTCGTTTTCAACTACTTTTCAGATAGTAGTAGCTTCTACCCGACTTTGATATTTGAAAGGTTTAAGCCAACCTTGGCGTGATGTTGTATCAATTGCCTGCCGCAGGCCTTATGTGCAAACACGTTTTTGGCACGCCACGAGCACTTCCCTGTGGGCTCTACGAAATCATCCCTGATTTCGAAGGCCAAAAACGTGTTTACACCGATATCTATCGTCTCTTCGATTTGACGTTACTGGTGTCAGTCGGTTATCAATCAGGAGCGAATCTGTTTTAGACATTATTATCTTTTCTCAATTCGTTCCATATACTCTGGCTTGAGCCAAACGAAGTGAATGATTTTTCAACATCATTTGCAACTGTTGAGGAGATAGCTGAAACACCTGAAGAACCTCATTTCCCTCGACATCAAATAGGTTTTGCTCACCAACATACTTAATACTCGTTCCCAATAAGTTTAGTGTCTGCTTATCAAGGCTATATAGCATCGTATTTCGCTTTTCTTTTAGTCCAGGCACCATACCCAAAACTGTCAAAGCCTGATTCACACCAACTTTCTCAAAGAAGGCTCGTTCCTTTAACTGCCACTCCGCAAGATATTCCTTAAAAGATTCTTTATCTGCAAAAAGCGAATCGAACCAATCATGCTCAAACCCTCCATATAAGGATTGCAGCGAACCACCATGCCAACCAAGTACAGCTCCTTCTTCAACTATGACATTACTACTGGCGGTCGCAACATAGTTGGCACAAGAAGAGGCATATACTCCTCTAATGATTACGTTCAATTGATGGGAGTGAACGAGTTCACCAAGGTAAATACCTGACAAAACATCCCCCCCAACACTTTTGATTACGATTGTAGCGACTTGTTGGAATTGAGCGTTTAACAGCTCTTCAAAAACAGCTACATTTTGCTGTGTTATAGAGCCGTCAAAAAGAATAGTATCTGGAGAAATTAGGCTAATCTTGGCTTGTTCATCGATCCTAGTATTCGAACAACCAACAAAAACCAGAGTAAGCCAGAGTGTAAGAATCCATCTCATTAATTACTTCCTTGTCAAATGCACTGCTCTTACGGCAAAAATCATCTTAAAATGTAACCAATGAAGCCAAACCTAAGAGGCTATCAAAATAGGTGAACGCTGCTTTTATCATTCGATATCAAGGATAACTCCCGCTGACTTGGCTTGTTAGCTGCTTTGCTCAATAGCCTTTATTAAGTTTTCAGGATCGTTTGTACCCAAACTAACGGTTGTGCCATCTTTGAGTTTTAATTCAACAGCTGTTAGACCTGAAACGTTATATAACCATCCAGTTGAAATTAAACGAATTCCAAGCCCATAGTACCATTTCGTTCTTGTCTTTTTGATCGACTCGATTTCAGATATTTTTATTGATTTATTCCAAAATTTTGGACCAAAAAACCACTTTACTTCTCCACCTTCCACTTTAATGGTTAATGATGAAAAAAGAATAGAAAGCACACCTAAAATTAAATACGCAAATCCAATAGGTTCGGTAGGCTTCGTTACCGAAGCAAAGACAAGCACCAATACTACAATTCCCATAATTGAAAGCATCGCGATTCCAGGCTGAGTGTTTTTATACTGCATAATGATCTCCTTTCTACAGCTAGTGGCATATTATCCAACCTACCGGATAAATCCCTGCCGATAATTAATTTACACTCCAAGTACCGATGTAACCAACTGATGAAGAGACTAACCCATCACTATTTGGCCCATATACAGTTAAAGCATTCCTCAAAATTAATCAACATCATTTACCGATGCCAAGTGAAGCCAAATCGAAGAGACGTTTAGATATGGGTGTAAGCACGCTTTTGGCTCTCGGCGGCATGGCCAAAAGTGTTCCCTACATTTTTTGGCATTCCCAACATCCATGTAGGTCAGTACCGCCGTGAAGCGTATAGGGATATATTCAAACAACATCCCTGTTTAACAGCCAGTTCGGCATCCATACCTCTCGTTCGTGAACACAAAGCTGCGCTTCACTCACCATGCCAAAAGAGTGCTTGCACATCCCCCGCCGGGCAGGCGATAGATAACAGCGACGGTTAACGCTACAAGATCCACGGCAAGAACAAATGCACTTTAACCAGACACATAGAAAATTCCGATACCGTTCAATCGAAGAGATGAAATGACCGGGTGTAGATGCATCTGCGGACGTCGAT
>NZ_JSFF01000004.1:0-272742 GCF_000773485.1 Shewanella sp. ECSMB14101
TTTTTGGCGAAATTGATTAGATCAAACAGCAGCATGCGTATCTACTGATTGATTGTAAAAGGAATTATCTGGGGATTTCCTAGATTGGGGCGTTATGTGCCTTCTATTGTGCTATTCGATCTATCGTTACAGTTACTTTAGGCGCAATTATTAAAACCATGATAGGAACTAAAATCATTGTTATTACAAAAGTCTGTTGCCATAGGGGTAATTGAAAATCTAGGGTTGTGAGTGTAAAAATTAGTAATGTAACAATAGGATAAACACACGTCCAAGTTAAAATAATTCTAAATAATTTTTCTTTCATATTTATCCCATTAATTTATTTATTTCATTAAAATATCCAGGAAGAACCTCGGATAAGCAGGTAACCCCTTTTTTTGTCAGTGTAATTTTCTTTGCTCTTTTATCGGTTTCATCATTACTCGAAGTCAATAAGCCATCCTCAATTAATCTTTTTAACGTCCTTGTCAATACTGGCCGTGATACGTCTAAACGTGATGCTATTTCATGTGCATAGAGGCTGGTTCTATCGGGCTCACGATCAATAACTATTAGTATTAAAAACCTTAGTTGCGAAAGGTCATGAACAGAAAAATAGGTTTCTATATTCCTTACTAGAAGGCTTGCTTGTCGCATTATGCTAAGAGCTTCAGTTATTGAGTTCTTCTCATCACTTGTTAAATCACTTGTATATTTATCAAGCATTGCTTTGGTTGGAAGTTCTTTTAGGAAAAACATATTTACCTTTAGGCTAGTTTGTTAAGTTTAGTTATTTCAGGGGGAGTTGCTAACCAGTCAATGTAAGCTTCAAAAACAGCTTTTGTATAATCCATTTCATGGTGAAGTTTCAAAGCATTGTCATCAATCCATTCTTCGTATAAGCACAAACTACCAGTTCCATCTTCATGGAGTGTGAACTCTAAGCACCCAGATTCATTTCGAGTCTGAGATATAATTTCTTTAATAGCTTCTTTTGATACTTCAAAGTATTTTGGTTTTGGTGTTATCTTGGCAAAAATAAACGTATGCTCATTCATAAATATTTCCTTTACCTCAAATGTAGTTATCATGGTAACTATATTTCAAATAAGGTCACTTTACAAGGCACATACAAGTGATTTAAATGGAAAATTAACAGTAGGCAATCGCTTCGCGATTATATCCAACCATTAACTTCCACTTCATGAGGCGTTATCCCATAGAAATTTTTATCCGAAACTGACAGGTTAGAGCTAAGGCTTTAACTCGAAAATGTCCAATTGAATTTAAGCGTCAGGCTATCCATTAACGTTTAATCGAAGAGACGATAGATACCAGTGTAAGCACGCTTTTGGCTCTCGGCGGCATGGACGCCGCCGTGAAGCCTCCAAGGACGGAATCTCGGCGTGCCAAAAGCGTGCTTGCACATAAGCCTGCCGCAGGCAATTCAAAACCATGACGGTTAACGCTACCATTAGCGAAGTAAAAACCTATGCCGCTAAAGATTACAAGCTAAAAAGCCAATACCTTTATTCTAAGGTCTACTTACTTTTTCCAAAAGCGAGTTAGGTTGAGGGTGGTTATTTGACACTAAGTTGTCATTCGATTCGGGTAAGATGATGAAGTGTTTAACGCTGAGCTATCTGATGTAGTCTCGATTTTGATTCGTTAGTGTCGGCCATGTGCAAAGTTTCATTGAGAGACTTGATTACTGTCGATACAGATAAAAAAAGCCGCGGCGGGTGCCGCGGCAAAGACCTAATCCCTGTCAATGACCTAAAGGGTTTCCATATTCGTTTGCAGTTAGGGTGCCTACCTTATAAAGCTGGGTAGGCTCACCCAAGGCGCTAAATTGATAGCGCCTGTTTTTCTTGCTTAGAAGTTGTAACGTACGCCAACGGAGTAACGGGCAGCGTTCTGCTGTGCAAGCAGCATTTGCTCCTCGTAGCGGCCGTAGACGCGTTTTTCTTGCTCAAGTACGTTGATGCCTTCGGCAAAGATGGACAGGCCGTCGGTGATCTGATAGCTCACGCTGATGTCCAACTGACCATAGGCCTCAGTGAACTGAGGAGCAGGACCACCGGCTTCAGCCTGACCCATGCCTGACAGGAAGGTATCGCGCCAGTTGTAGGCCAGACGCGCCTGCACGCCATAGTTTTCATAAAATACAGACATGTTGGCAGAGTCAGACATTCCGGGCAGGGCAAACTGCTCGTCCACGCGCTCTACGTCATACTCGGTATCGCCATCTACTAAGGTGTAGTTAGCGGCAAAACCAAAGCCTGTATCCCAGAACCAATGTTGCCATGCAATCTCAAAGCCGTTGATGTTTAGATCTTCGACGTTGTTAGGCTTGCTGATGTTCCACTCGGCAATGGGATCATTTCCTGATTGAGGTACGCGGCCGTCGGCATTGCCATAACCGTTGTCAATCAGCCATTGGAACACGGCTTCATCACTTGGGGTTTCATTGTTGGCGATCAGCTCAGCACGGGCTTGCTCGGCAGCTGGACCTGAGTATGGGTCACGCAGGTGATCGTATTCTACGGTTTCAATGGTATTCATCAGGAAGTTTTCCACTTCCTTGTTGAAGTAACCCACAGATACGTAGCTGGCATCGTCGTAGTAGTATTCCAGCGACAAATCGATGTTATTCGAGCTGAAAGGCTTAAGCGACGTGTTACCGGCGAAACCAGTACGCGAACCGACTTTCGGGATGGGTGTCAGAGCGGTAGTGGCACGCATTGACGCTAAGGTTGGGCGTGTAATGGTACGGCTATAACTCAAACGTGCAACCAGGTTCTCAACCACTTCCAGGTTAATATCTAAGTTTGGTAAAAACTCTTTGTAGTCATGGGTTTCATGGCTGTAAGAGAAATCATCGGCATAAACGGTTTGCCACTCTGTGGGGTTTAGCCAAACCAGTTGCTGAGCTTCTTGTTGCATGGAGCTGGCAGTAACGTTTGTTTGTTCATAGCGTAAACCGGCAACGATACTCAGAGGCATATCGTTAAATTCGCTGTCGATGTTTACCTGGATGTAGGCAGCTGTAGTGTCTTCCTCGATCAGGTGATCGTCCTGCCAAGGTGCTGAGACATACTCTACGTCATAGAGAGCCTCGGCTTTTTCCATAGCGGCTTGCTGATCGTAGCTGTAGTAGTAGGGGATCAACATGTCGCTACCACCACCTGAGAAGTCAGACAAGAAGTCTGAGCCCAGTCCCACATAGCTTACATCGTCTTCCCACAGTCCCATGTTGCCGTACCAGCCTGCGCTGATCGGGCCTGTGTAAGAGCCCTGTGCACGGGTTTCCATAGAGGTGAAAGAGACACCAAAGTCGATAGATGACAGGGCGTCGTTGTTATCATTTACCCATTGTCCGTCGAACTGGTACTGGTTAACGTCGGTTTCGTTGCGACCGGCACGAACCCCGGCAAATAGCGAGGCATAATGCTCAGGCAGCAGGTGTGGCTCGCCGTTGGGGTTGAGTGTGCCATAGTTGGCACCAAGCAGCGGGATCTCTGTGCTGGTAGCATCATAGGTCTTGTCGGCGATGTTGAGCGCGCCTAGGATAAAGAACTTGTTATCGGCATAGTCACCCAATGTACCTTCGGCGGTGGCATTAGAATCATGGGCATCGAAGCTTAGCGCAAGGTTATCTGTCGCCTGCCATTTAATGTTAAAGCCAAGCGAATTATTGATATTGTCTGAAGCGTTTTGCTGCATGGTACTTGAGTAGTCGCCGCCCACTTCGGTCACATAATCAAAGGTGCCGTTTTCATTGATATGAGCTTCGGTGGCGTTGCCTGGACCTGAGAACCATAGACCCCAAGTGTCAGTATTGGAGACATCAGACAGCTTGGAGTAGGTATAATCCAGCGTCATTTCGATGTCATCGTTAGGGGCATACTGGAATACCAGCTGAGCGTTGGTACGTTCACGCTCGGTATCCTGGCTGGCAAACCCTATGTTACGGGCGTAGAAGGTATTGCCGTAAGGGTTTTTGTTCTCGTTTACTACGACGGCGTTAGGGTTTAACTCGCCATCTATGTTCTGGCGCCATCCGTCAATCGTGGCTTTCTTGGTGTTGCTGTCGCGCTTCTGGTAAGAGGCTGATAAACCCAGACCGAAAGAGTCATCCAAGAAGGTGTTGCTGAAAATACCTGAGATCTCAGGTGTCACAGAGCTGCCATCTTCTACGCTAGTGTCATGATGGGCCTTCACGCCAATGTTGGCCACAAGATCACGGGTGTCGAAAGGGCGGGCAGTACGGATGTTAATGGTTGAACCTATGCCACCAGAGCTGACATCGGCCTTACCGGTTTTGTAAATTTCTACACCGCTGACCGCATCAGAGGCGAGGTTAGCAAATTCGAACGAACGGGTCGATTCGCCAGCTACCTGAGCGGTGGGCATAGTACGGTTATTCAGTAGTACCAGGTTAAAATCGGGGCCAAAGCCACGTACTGTCACCTTGCTGCCTTCACCGTTGACACGGTCGATAGACACACCAGTGATTCGTTGTAGCGATTCGGCTAGGTTGGTGTCGGGGAATTTACCGATATCTTCGGCAGAAATGGCATCCACTACACCGGCGGATTGGCGTTTGAGTTCCATGGCTTTAGCCTGCGAACCTCGTACACCTGTGACTTGGATAACTTCGATATCACCGTTCACCACAGGGGCTTCTTCGGCAATGGCGGGTAGGGCAGACAGAAAGCCCAGTACCAGAGATACACTGGTAGCTAGCTTTGATTTTTTGAATTGTAATTGTTGCATCAGGTTCCTCTCCCAGAGACCCTTGGCTGCGGTGCAGCTCGGGACGCTATTGTTGTAAAGCTTACAGGTTTGCATACAACTTCGCCTGCGAGTATAAATGTAAGCGCTTACATAAATTAAGATGATGACGTTTTTATGTCAACCATTTGTGGGTCAAATGTTGGAAAAATGTTTGGCTAAATTTTTGGGATATTCGCCATAACTTAATCTAACTCATTGTAATGGCGTGATTTAGATGGTATGTCGGGGCGTTCAAATAATCATCTGAAAAAATGTAAGCGCTTACAGTTTTTCAGATTTTGTCACCCCTGGATGGAGAAAAAATAGATTATGCCTTAGGAGGTTGAACCGATTCTCGTACAACCAGCTCAGGTTCGAAGCGATGACTAAAGTTCACCTCGCGATTGTCATACACCTCTTTTAAGACCCAATTGGCCGCCATGTGTCCCATATCTTGTATCGGGTTACACACGGTTGTGAGCTTGGGAGAGATATACCTGGGGAAGGGGATATTGTCGAATCCCACGAAGGAGATATCCTGGGGGACCTGTAATCCTCGCTCGAGGCAGAGCGCAATAGCACCCGATGCCATCTGATCGTTGGCGCACACCACAGCGGTAAAGGGCTGACCACGCTCAAATAGCACCTCCATGCCCTCATAGCCACCTTCTTCACGAAAATCGCCTTCAAAAAACAGCCGTTCATCGAAGGTTAGCCCTTTTTCTGTCAGCGCCTGTTTATGGCCTTCGAGACGTTCTCTGGCATCGAGCTTAAAGAGCGGCCCGGAAATGTAGGCCACCTGCTGATGACCGTGTTCCAGCACGTGGCGACTGGCAAGCAGGCCGCCCTCGAGATTATTCAGGTGTACACAGCGATCTTCAATGCCATCCACATGGCGGTTGATCAGTACCACAGGGGTTTTGCCCTTGCAGAGTTTCTGCAAGTATTCATTGGAGAGGATTTCGGCATCCACAATCAGCGCATCGCAGCCGCGAGACAACAGAAACTCTACCGCATCCTTTTCCTGGGCTGCATCACTGTGTCCGGCGGCAATGATCACATGCTTGTTGGCAGCGCGTAGTACCGATTCGATTTCCCGCATCAAGGGACCGTAAAAAGGACCATCGAGCTGGGAGACCAAGACGCCAACACTGTTAGAACGGTTGGACGCCAATGACTGGGCTATGCTGTTAGGACGATAACCCAGCTGCTCCATGGCATCATGGACTTTTTTGCATGTCTTTTCGCTGACTTTGCCTGTGTTGTTGACTACCCGGGAGACGGTCGCTAGCGACACGCCTGCCAGGATGGAAACGTCATAAATTGTGGCCATGAGAGCTGGCTTTCCTTGAACTGCTATGTGCCTGAATGTTTTTGTTCCAGCGCCAGACTGATTTGTGCCACGCGCTGACTGTCTAGTGTATAGCGTCGCATGATAAAGGCAACTGCGATTGAAGCCAGTGCCGGATACAGGGTAAAACAGAGCACCATGCCATTCAGTGTGTCCTGGCTTTGGGTGGTATCAGCCTGATATCCGTAGACGGCAAGCAGCCAACCGGCTAAGGCCCCGCCTATAGCCAGGCCAAGCTTGATAAAGAAGATCACCGATGAGTAGACCAATCCAGTGGTGCGCACCCCGGTTTTAAATTGGCCATAATCCACGGTATCAGCCATTTTGGCCCATAACAGGGGGGTGCCCATATTGATGGTGAAGTTCCAGGCGACATAGAGCACCAGTGCCAGCATATATTGATCGCTTGGGACAAACCAGGCGAGCAGGCAAAGTGCTGCGGCAATCAGCTGTAGCCGGATATAGGCCTTGACCTTACATACCTTGTCGGCAAGCTTTTTCGCCAGTCCCACCCCAAAGATATTGCCGATCACGCCGCAGGTGACGAACAGACTGATCATCTCCTCGCGTCCCAGCACATATTTGACGTAATAGATGGCGAGCGTCGATTTGAGTACCAGACCGGTGAGCAAGAAGATGGCCGCTCCCGACAGTACTCGCCACTGATCATTGGCCCACAGCGCCTTGGCTGCAGCCTTTGGATCATCGCCGCTATCATCAGTAGAGAAATCCCGTTCCTTGGTGCCGGCAAAACAGAGCAGAAACATCACAGTGCCCACTATGCTCATGGCAAGAATAGTGAGCTGATAGCCCTTGGCCTTGTCTCCTTCACCAAAAAAATCCACCAGGGGCAGGGTGAGGGAAGTGACCATGAGTCCACCCAACATGGCAAACACAAAGCGGTAGGATTGCACCGACACCCGTTCGGCCGGATTGGTGGTCAGGGCCGCGCCGAGGGCACAATAGGGGATGTTGATAGCGGTATAGGCCAGCATCAATAACGCATAGGTGATTAGGGCATAGATCTCTTTGCCGCTTTCGCTAAAGTCGGGTGTGGTAAACGCCAGCACACTGATGGCGCCAAAAGGGAAGGCAAACCAAAGCAGGTAGGGACGATAGCGGCCGAAACGGGTCTTGGTGCGATCGGCAAAGTAGCCCATCAGGGGATCGGTCACCGCATCCATTATGCGTACGGCTAAAAACATGGTGCCAACAAAGGCGGCCGATATTCCAAAAATGTCGGTGTAGAAAAATGTCAAAAACAGCATGACGGTTTGGAATACTATGTTGCTGGCGGTATCGCCAAGCCCGTAGGCGATTTTTTCTCTGACGCTTAACATGGCGACCTCCTTTGTTATTGTTGGCTTAGCGAGTGTCTGAGTGCAAGCATTTCTTGGTAGGCCTTAGCGCTCGATTTGAGGGTGCGCTCTTGGGTGGTGTAGTCAACGTATACCAAGCCAAAGCGTTTACGATAGCCTTCGGCCCATTCGAAGTTATCCATCAAACTCCAGGCGAAGTAGCCTTTAACCTCTACGCCCGCTTCAATCGCGTCATGTACTGCCAGCAGGTGTGATTGTAGATAGTCGAGTCGCATTGGGTCATGTACCTCACCTTCGCGGACCATATCGTCTTCGGCGGCGCCGTTCTCCGTGATGTAGATAGGTGGCAGGTCAAATGTCTGTGACAGGTCCTTTAACAGATCGGTAAAGGCATCTGGGCAGATCTCCCAGTCCATGGCTGTGCGGGGAACATTCGCTATGCGCACGTCCTCAAAGCCCAGATCGCCACCGGCTTGATACACATTACGGGTGTAATAGTTAATGCCGAGGTAATCCATTTTCTCTTGAATGATCTCCATGTCACCGGGCTGTACGGGTGGCTGCTCATCTGTGTCTAGGCTATTGATGATGTCGGGATAACGTCCTTCCATCAGTGGCATCAAATACCAAATATTATGGTATTCATGAGCTTTGCGGGCAGCCTCTCGATCTGCTTCGCAGTCCTGGAAGGCGTAGGCGGGGCTGAAGTTAAGGACTATGCCAGCCTTGGCATGGGGGGCGAAACGGCGAATTTCAGCCATGGCCAGGCCATGAGCTAACAGCAGGTGATGGGCGGCGGCACGGCCTTCCTTGCGACTGCAATGTCCGGGGGCGTGAATACCTACCTCATAGCCAAGAAAGGCGCTGCAAAATGGTTCGTTAAGCGTGGAGTAGGCATAGACACGATCTCCTAGTGCCTGAACCACAATGCGGGTGTAATGGGCGAAGGCGAGGGCAGTATCTCGGTTAAGCCAGCCTCCCTTATCTTCAAGATGTTGAGGTAAATCCCAGTGATATAAGGTAACAAACACCTTGATATTACGCAGGTTAAGCGCATCGATCAGGCCAGAGTAAAACGCCATTCCCTCACGATTGATGCTGCCATCCTGGTTCAGCACTCGCCCCCAGGAGATTGACAACCGGTAAGCATCGACACCGAGGGAAGCGATTAACGCCACATCTTCGCGCCAGCGGTTGATATGATCACAGGCCACTTCGCCATTCGAGCCATCGGCAATCTTACCGGGCTGGGCGCAAAAAGTATCCCAAATACAGGGAAGGCGATGGTGAAGATCACCTTCAATTTGAAAAGAAGCAGTGGCGACCCCGAACAAAAAGTCTTTTTGCATCATGGCCGAATCACTCGGTAGTGTGAATGCTGGTATTTGTTTCATTGTTGTTCTGTTCCTGAAATTATCCCTACTCACCTGTGGTGCCTGCCACTGACCCTTATGGATTCAATGATTCCTTGGGCAAAATAGGTTGACAAGGGTTAAGGTAATGTTAAAAATGAAAGCGCTTACATTAATCTAGTGGCAGAACCGAAAAAGGTCAATCACCAATATGGTTCACACTGCCCAACGCAGCAAATTTAGGGGAGAGAAGATGGCAACCACACCTAGCCAGAGTGTTGCAGTATCGCAAGGCGGCCAGACGGAAAACAACCGTTTTGCGTTGGTCTCATTGACGACTTTGTTTTTTATGTGGGGGTTTATTACCTGCCTGAATGACATTCTAATTCCGCATCTTAAAGCGGTATTTAACTTAAATTATACCCAGGCGATGCTGATCCAGTTCTGCTTCTTCGGCGCTTACTTCTTGGTATCCGTGCCAGCGGGCGTCATGGTAAAACGCTTGGGTTATCAAAAGGGCATAGTGTTGGGGCTGCTCATCGCTGCGCTTGGCTGTGGCCTGTTTTATCCGGCAGCGGCTATAGCCAGCTACGGGTTATTTCTGGGCGCGCTTTTCGTCTTGGCCAGCGGTATTACCGTGTTGCAGGTGGCAGCGAACCCCTATGTGACAGCGCTAGGTTCGGTGGAGACGGCATCGAGCCGCCTGACACTGACTCAGGCGTTTAACTCCCTTGGCACCACAGTTGCGCCAGCTTTTGGTTCAGTGCTGATTTTGTCGGTCGCGGTGGAAGCATCAGCGCAAGCAGAGGCCGAAGCGGTCAAACTGCCGTATCTGCTCCTGTGTGGCATGTTGCTCATCCTGGCTGTGGTGTTTGCGCTGCTTAAATTACCCCATATTCAAGGGCAGGAAGAAGAAACCCTAACAGGTGCTGAGGCAAGTAAGCCGGTTTCGGCGCTGAGTCATCGTCATCTGGTATTAGGGGCTGTCGGTATTTTTGTGTATGTGGGCGGCGAAGTGGCTATCGGCAGTTTGCTGGTGAATTTCCTCGGTCAAGCTCATGTGGCGGCAATGGCTGAAGCCGAAGCGGCGCACTATATCGCCTTTTACTGGGGAGGCGCCATGGTCGGTCGCTTTATCGGGGCTGCTGTGATGCAAAAAATTCCGGCGGGCAAGGTGCTCGGCTTTAATGCCACCATGGCAGCGCTCCTGGTGGTGGTTGCTGTGGTCAGCGAAGGGGCCGTGGCCATGTGGTCGATTCTGGCTGTGGGCCTGTTTAACTCTATTATGTTCCCTACTATTTTCAGTTTGGCTTTGAAAAACTTAGGCCCAGCCACTGCACAGGGTAGCGGTATCTTATGTCTGGCGATTGTGGGTGGAGCAGTCGTACCACTGGCTCAAGGTATGCTTGCCGATGCGGCGGGCTTATCCGTGTCCTTCTTACTGCCGGTTCTTTGTTACGCCTATATCTTGTTTTATGGACTTAACGGGTCAAAGCCTGCGGAGGAACGCGCATGAAACGGACGCTAACGCGAACAGCGGTGCTGATCTGTGGCGTGCTGGGGTTGACCACTGTGATGGCGGCGCCAAGCGGGGGAACAACCGCAGAAACTGGCTCATTCATAGATGGCAAACGTGTCGAGTTGTGGCCACAAGGCGTGTATCGCGCGCCTGTAGATGCCACCCTTGAGGCCCGGGTTGATGCACTGCTTGAGCAGATGAGCCTTGAGCAGAAGGTGGCGCAAATCATCCAGCCTGAAATACGTGATTTTAGCGTAGAGGATATGCGCCGCTTTGGTTTTGGTTCTTTCTTAAACGGTGGCGGTTCTTTTCCAGGTAACAATAGCAAGGCCACCGCAGCCGATTGGGTAAAGCTTGCCGATGCTATGTATCAGGCGGCCATGGATACTGAGCTAGATGGCATTGCCATACCGCCCATATGGGGTACGGATGCGGTACATGGTCATGGCAATGTGTTTGGTGCGACCTTGTTCCCGCACAACATAGGTTTGGGCGCCGCGCAAAACCCAGCGCTTATCAAAGCAATCGCGGCAGCGACGGCCAAGGAAGTGCGGGCGACGGGCATCGACTGGGTGTTTGCCCCCACTGTGGCGCTGGTGGACAACCTGCGCTGGGGTCGAACTTACGAAGGTTATGCCCGCGATCCAGAACTGATTGAACGTTATGCTCGCGCCTTTGTGGCAGGTATGCAGGGCGAGGGTGATGCCTGGCTGGATGGCGAGCATACTCTGGCGACTGCCAAGCATTTCATTGGTGATGGCGGCACAGAAAATGGCGATGACCGAGGCGATACCCGGGTAGATGAACAGACCCTTATCGCCAGGCATGGACTGGGGTATGTAGGGGCGCTTGAGCAAGGCGTGCAAACCGTGATGGCTTCGTTTAACAGCTGGAATGGTGAAAAGCTTCATGGCAGCCAGTATCTCCTTACTCAAGTGCTTAAACAGCGGTTGGGATTTGACGGTGTTGTGGTAGGCGATTGGTTGGGGCATGGCTTTGTGCCAGGCTGCAGCTATGAGCGCTGCGCCGCCGCGATCAACGCGGGGGTGGATATTTTGATGGCCCCTGGTGATAGCTGGAAGGCGCTTTATCCTAATACCATTGCCGACGTTAAATCTGGTGCCGTACCGAAAAGTCGTCTCGATGATGCGGTGAAGCGTATTTTGCGGGTTAAGCTGCGCGCCGGACTCTTTGATGGGGTGTCTCCCGCAAAACGACTGTTTGCCGGTGATGCCAGCTGGATTGGACATCCTGAGCACAGGGCGCTTGCTAGAAAAGCGGTGGCAGAGTCTTTGGTACTGCTGAAAAACAACCCAGTTGATGGGGCGCCTTTGTTGCCCATCAAGTCATCTGCCAAGGTGCTGGTGATAGGTGAAGGGGCGGATAATGTTCCCCAGCAGTCTGGTGGCTGGAGCATGACCTGGCAGGGTACTGACGTGACCAATGCTGACTTCCCAGGTGCCACCTCTATATTTGCTGGGTTCGCCGAGGCGCTTAAGGCCGGCGGCGGTGAGGCACGTCTCAGTGTCGATGGCAGTATCCCCGAAGATTTTAAGCCGGACCTAGTGGTAGCTGTGTTTGGTGAGTCGCCTTACGCCGAGGGCAATGGCGACCTGGATAATCTTGAATACCAGCGTGGCGATAAGCGTGATTTGGCCATGTTAGCACGCGTCAAGGCGGCAGATTTGCCCTTGGTGTCTGTGTTCTTGTCAGGCCGACCGCTATGGATGAACCCTGAGCTTAACGCATCAGATGCCTTTGTCGCTGCTTGGCTACCAGGCAGCGAGGGCGCAGGTGTGGCCGATGTGCTGGTAGGCGATAAAGCGGCAAAGCCAAGACAGGACTTTGTTGGACGTCTGCCGTTTCCATGGCCTGCAACCCCTGCTGACGATGGTTTTCAATTAGCGGGTATCAATGCAAGCACCCAGGCTGAATCGTCGAAGGCGCCACTGTTCCCCCTTTGGGAAGGTTTTAGTTATCAAGAGGATGCCTCGCTTGCCAAGCTAGATGAGTCTAGCGGTGATGAAGGGGTTCCAACCAGACTGGCCATTTTCAATAAGGCTCTGAAGGCGCCCTGGCATCTGGCCGTAGGGGACGAGGCTAGCATGCATAGGGTAGGGGCAGGAGTATGGCAGCAAGGGCCCTGGTCGGTAAGAAGCATTAACCGAGAGGTACAAGAAGATGCGCGCCGCTTTAGCTTTGCCGCTGCTGGACGCTTGAGTTTTAGGGATGATTTCCCCATGGACCTGCGCCGCTTTAATCGTAAAACAGCGGTGCTGGGCTTTGATGCTGTGCTTGAGAAAACACCTGCCAATGCAGAGCTTTCCATGCAGTGCGAAGGTGCATGTGGTCAGGCGCTTAATCTGAGTACGAGTTTGGTGGCCGATGGCCAATGGCGTCGCTATCAGGTACCACTTAGCTGCTTTGGCCTTGGTGTCAATGAGCTGAGTAGCGTGTTTAGCCCCATGACCTTAGCGCTTGGTGCGGGTGATGTACTCACCTTGGCGAATATCGCGATTGAAGAGGCCAAAGCACCAAGTAGCGATTCGCCATCGCCTCATGTTTTGCTGTCAGATTGCGGCAAGCATCAGTCACTTTAATGATTTAACAGGTATTTGGAGAGCAGCATGTACCGAAGTGGGATAGATCTGGGCGGCACCAAGATTGAGTTGGTGACCCTGAACGACAATGGCGAAGAGGTGTTTCGCAAACGCGTTGCCACACCAAAGGAGTACCGTGCCACGCTGGAGGCGGTAGCATCCCTGGTTCACGCTTCTGAAAACGAGACCGGCCAGGTGGCCAGCATTGGCATAGGGATCCCTGGAGTGGTATCTGCAGTCACTGGTAGGGTAAAAAACTCCAATGCAGTATGGCTCAACGGCCAACCTATGGATAAAGACTTGGGAGCTATGCTGTCACGTGAAGTGCGTATCGCCAACGATGCCAACTGCTTTGCGCTTTCTGAAGCGGTCGACGGTAGCGGTGCAGGTAAAGCTGTGGTGTTTGGCGCCATACTGGGAACAGGCTGTGGCGCCGGGATCGCCATTAACCATAAGGTACACGGCGGTGGCAACGGCATCGGCGGCGAATGGGGCCATAACCCCTTGCCTTGGATGACGGCCGACGAGTTCAACTCTACACGCTGTTTTTGCGGCAATGCCGACTGTATCGAGACCTTCGTATCCGGTACCGGTTTTGTACGTGACTTTCGCGCTCATGGCGGCGAGGCTGCCAGCGGTATCGAGATCGTCGCCTTGATGGCCAAGGGCGACCCTCTGGCCGAGGCGGCATTTGGTCGTTTTATCGATCGTCTGGCTCGGGCGCTGGCTCATGTGATAAACGCATTGGATCCCGATCTGATCGTGCTTGGTGGAGGTGTCTCCAACATAGATCTGATTTATGAGTATCTGCCTGCACTACTTCCCAAGTATGTGCTTGGTGGCGAGTGTGCGACGCAGGTGGTGAAAAATCGCCACGGTGCTTCATCGGGTGTTCGAGGGGCTGCCTGGCTTTGGGCTCCTGGTGAGCATGCGGCTTTACCTGGGCTGACCACAGCGTGATAAGGCCGCTAGCTATCGGAGATTTTTAGGTTTTACGATTCACTTTCTGTCTGTAATGCCTCAGGGATGAGGCCCTTTTTGTACTTGTGTATTTGGCGCCCGGTCTTTTAGATTGAGGCGCCGTTTTTTATTCTGCACACACCATTGTAAAGTGATCATCGCCTCGGCAGAATAGTCGCCTGCTATTGGCTTATAGAGGTTTGGGGGAAGTGTGGCGAATTTGATGTTATTGATGGCGGCTGCCATTTGGGGCTTTGGCTTCGTGGCGCAGCGTCTGGGGATGGAGAGTCTCGAGCCTTTTGCCTTTAATGGTCTGCGTTTTGTGATTGGCGCACTGAGTTTGCTGCCACTGATCTGGATATTGAAACGTCGGGGCAGACTCAAAGGCGTGGCTGACAAAGATTTTTTACGCCAAGTACTCATAGGGTCACTTGGATGTGGCGGTATTTTATTTATCGCAGCTTCTTTCCAGCAAGTTGGCTTATTGCACACCACGGCCGCTAATGCTGGTTTTATTACCGGGCTCTATATAGTGCTGGTGCCAGTGCTCGGGTTGTTTTTAAAACACAGCACCGGCAGCAACACTTGGCTTGGTTGCGCCGTCGCCGCGGTGGGGCTCTATTTCTTAAGTGTGGGTGAGAATTTTACCATCGCATACGGTGATGGTTTGCAGCTGGTTGGCGCACTCTTTTGGGCGATGCATATACTGGCGGTGGACCATTTTGCCCGTAGAGTTGCTCCTGTGGTATTAGCTTGTGGCCAGTTTTTGGTGTGCGCTCTGGCCAGTTTTGTGGTCTCTTTGGCTATGGAGACCACTAGCATGGCGGGCATTCAAGCCGCCTGGGGCGCACTGGCCTATGCCGGTTTGGTCTCTGTCGGGGTGGCCTATACGCTGCAGGTGTTGGCGCAAAAGCATGCTCATCCGGCCCACGCGGCCATTATCTTAAGCCTGGAGACGGTATTTGCCGCCATAGGTGGCATGTTATTTCTGGGTGAAAGTCTGTCAGGTCGGGCGCTTTTTGGCTGTGGCTTGATGCTGCTGGGGATGTTGATAAGCCAGTTGCCGCTGCGGTATTTGATAAAATCGAGACACCAAAAAGCGGCATAACTGCCGCTTTTTGTTTGAGCGTTTATTAAGAATTAGGTGTTAATCGACAATATCCAGTACTACGTCGTCACCTATGGTATATAGCGCCTGAGTGAGCCGCTGCTCGGCGGCTTCATCTTTTACGCTTAAGCTAAAGTTGGCACGAAACAGGGCGACACCCGTGTGACTAGCGGTCTCGTAATGGGTGGAGAGACGTTCGATGTTGGCTCCCAGCTCGTTGATCTTATTTGAAATGTCATGTACCAGCCCGGGTCTGTCATAGGCCACCAAGGAGTAGCGGCGGATGGTTTTTGGTGCCAGTGCCTTGCGGGTTTTAGCGTAGGTGAGGGTCAGGCCTTCGATACACTCTAGGTTTTCCAGCAGTGTGTCCCAGTTAGCCGCGGGCACTTCGAGTAGCAAAATAGCCGCGAAGATACCGTCGATGTGGCGCAGTTCAGAGTCGAGCCAATTACCGCCGTGGCGGCTAACGCTATGGGCTATCTGTTCGACCAATCCCGGTTTATCGGCAACTTGCAGGGTAACTAAGTATCGTAACATTTCGCATCGGCTCCATCAGTTGGTTGAGTGCTGTGTATCGAGAAGACCAGGGCAAGGTGGGACCTTATTTAGCTTAGTCGTTAACAATCTAAAAAGCGGCTCAAAAAGCTAAATAACCTCTTATAATGATGACATTTTCGAGCTGTAACAATAGTGTCATCTTTGCGTCATATAATCCCGACTGTCAGAAAAAGGGCTTGCCTCGATTCACTATAGTTAACATAGCAGAAACGACAATCCCAGCGAAAACTCTACTGAACAAAAATAAACGAGGTTCTTAATGGAAACTCAGGTAATTCAACCTGGTTCTACTGCAACAAATTTGTTGACGGGCAAGGGCTCCAGCAAGCGAGCATTTAAAGATAAGCTTACCCAAGTTGGGGTGACGATGGGCGGCACCATGGTGTTTGTGGCCCTTTTGCTGATCTTTTTCTACCTACTCTATGTTGTAAAGCCGATTTTTGATGGGGCAGATGTCGCGCCTGTGATGAATGTCGAACTGCAAAACGCTACGTCGCCAGCGCTGATGGTGGGGAGTGATGAGCAAAATGAGATCCTCTATCGAGTGGCACAAAATGGTGAAGTGAGCTTCTACAGTGCGCTGAACGCCAGCTTAGTAAAGCATGAGCAAGTGCAGGTGCCCTCGGACGCAGAGATCGTCAGCAGCGTTGCCTCTGTGCCAAGTGAGCAGCGTTTTGCCTATGGCCTGTCTAACGGCCAGGTGATTATCGCTGGCGTGAATTTCGCGGTGAGCTATCCGGGCAATAAGCGTCTGATCACCCCAAGCGTACGTTATCTGCTGGGTGAAACGCCGCTGCAGGTGTCTGAGGCGGGTAAGCCTCTGTATCAACTGACATTTGCCACAGCCTCTGACAAACTCAGCTTCGCCTACCGTGATGCTGACGGTCGTTGGTTCCTGACCCGCCATAACGGTGAAGAGAACATGATGACCGAAGAGGTGGAGTGGCAAGCGACCACGAGTCCTATCAAGGAAGCGCCTACTCAAGTGGATCAGCAACTGATGACCCCAGATCAGCGCCAGCTTTTATTGCGCTCGGGTAATCGTCTGTTTGTTTACGATATCCGTTATGTCGATGAGGTCGCCTTAAGTCAGGTGATTGAGCTGGAACGCGCTAAGACCAAGGTGACTGATGTTGCTCTGTTGGCCGGTGCCAGCTCACTGCTGGTGAGTTATGACAATGGTCAAGTCTTCCAATATTTCCAGGTTAATGGTGACAAGGGGCGTCAATACCAAGAGATCCGCGAATTTAAAAACAAGGCGGGTGTGAAGCGTATTGCCGGTGAGTTTTATCGCAAGAGCTTTGCCACCGTCAGCGAGTCTGGCGAGTTGGATCTGCTTTACACTACGAGTCAGCGCAAACTCTTTACCGAAACCTTCGATTTGGCCCACGCCAGTCAGATGAGCTTTAGTCCACGAGCCAACGCCCTGGTGGTCGAGGCCGGTAACAAGCTGCACCTGTTTGCGGTCGAAAACAGTCACCCTGAGGTCTCTTGGAGCGCCATGTGGAGCAAGGTGTGGTACGAAGGTTATCCTGAGCCGCAATATGTATGGCAGTCAACGTCAGGTTCCGATGACTTCGAAGCCAAGCTTAGCTTGATGCCGCTAGCGTTCGGCACCATGAAGGCTGCGCTGTATGCCATGCTGTTCGCCACGCCGCTGGCCATTGCCGGTGCCGTGTATACCGCTTATTTTATGTCGCCAAAAGTGCGCGCCGTAGTGAAGCCGACCATTGAGATCATGGAAGCCTTGCCGACGGTTATTCTTGGTTTCTTAGCCGGTCTCTGGCTAGCGCCTTTGATTGAAGATCACCTACCGGGGATCTTCATGTTACTGGTGCTTCTGCCTATCAGTATCTTGTTGACCGCACTGGCTTGGTACAAGCTGCCCGGTCGCTGGAAACAGCGTCTGCCTGAGACTTACCAAGAGCTAATGCTGGTGCCAGTGATCTGTTTCGTCGGTTGGTTTGCCTTCTATATCAGCCCGACGATCGAAGTGGCCTTCTTTGGCGGTGATAGCCGTCAGTTTATCACTAACGAACTGGGGATCACCTTTGACCAACGTAACGCGCTGGTGGTAGGTATCGCCATGGGCTTTGCGGTGATCCCGACCATCTTCTCTATTGCTGAAGATGCCGTGTTCTCTGTGCCGCGCCATCTCTCTAACGGCAGCCTGGCACTGGGTGCCACCAACTGGCAGACGCTGACACGGGTTGTCTTGCTGACGGCCAGCCCGGGGATCTTCTCTGCAGTCATGATGGGACTCGGCCGCGCCGTTGGCGAAACCATGATTGTGCTGATGGCTACAGGTAACACCGCCATCATGGAATGGAGCGTGTTCGAGGGGATGCGTACGCTGGCGGCGAATATCGCCGTGGAGATGCCAGAATCGGCTATCGGCAGCTCGCACTATCGCGTGCTCTTCCTAGCGGCCTTCGTGCTGTTTATCTTTACCTTCTTCTTCAACACCATTGCTGAAGTGGTGCGGCAGCGTCTGCGTGAACGCTACAGTTCACTGTAAGGGAGATTGGCATGTTATCGATATTTAATTTTTCGCCTGTGACGTTAAGAGGCCAGTGTAATGGGTAAGTGGTTTAAGTCGGGTTCCCCCTGGATCTGGATGACAGGTGGCGCCGTGAGTATCAGTTTGATCGCTGTATTAGGTTTGTTGCTCCTAATCGCATGGCGTGGTTTGAGTTATTTCTGGCCAGCGCAGATCTACCAGTGGGAAGTGGTGGATCAGCAGGGCAAGCGCTCAACCATTATCGGTGAGATCTACGATAAGGAGGCTGTGCCTACCGAACGTCTGGTCTCAGCTGGACACAAGTTTAGTGAAGATCCCGGTGAGCTGGTGACCCGCTATCTGATCAAAACTGGTAACCGTGAGTTTGTCGGTCTAGATTTTCGCTGGGTGCTGGAGACAGATATATTGTCGCGCACAATCCCGGAGGATGTTGCCAAGCTTGAACGTGCAAAAAACGGTGACTTCTTTGGTTATCCTATCGCCATCATTGAAGATGGTAAGCGTCTGCCACTCAAGGATGTGGAAGCCTCTTTTGAGGAACATATTGACCGAGCGGTAGCCCTAAGCGATAAGGCGACCAGCTTGCAAAAGAGCGAGATTGGTGCCATCAACTATGCGCTGGAAAACCTGCGTCTTAAACAGCGTCGTTATGAACTGGACAACGCCCTGACCGACAGTCGTAAGCTTGAGCTTCAAGCCGAGCGCGATAAGCTTCAGGCCGAATACCAGGTACTGGAAAAGGCCTTCTTTGACCTGCGCGCCGAGGCTGGCCGTGATGCGGTGATCGTGCGTGATATGCGCGGTGAAGAGGTGACCCTCAAGCTAGATAGTATCTTGGGCGTAACCTACTCAAACCGACTGGGGATCTTGGGTAAGCTGGGTCACTGGTTTAGTGGCGTGGGTAACTTTGTCAGCGCCGATCCCCGTGAAGCCAACACAGAGGGCGGTGTCTTCCCGGCCATTTTCGGTACCGTGTTTATGGTGATGCTGATGGCGGTTATCGTCACCCCATTTGGTGTGGTCGCGGCTATCTATCTACATGAGTATGCGAAAAAGGGCCCTATTACTAAGATGATCCGCATCGCGGTCATTAACTTAGCGGGTGTGCCATCAATCGTGTACGGCGTGTTTGGCCTGGGCTTCTTCGTCTATATGCTCGGTGGCTCAATCGACCAACTCTTCTACCCAGAGGCGCTACCGGCACCGACCTTTGGTTCACCAGGGGTGATCTGGTCGGCATTGACGCTGGCTATCCTGACGCTGCCAGTGGTGATTGTGTCGACCGAAGAGGGCCTTAGCCGTATTCCGAGTTCGGTCCGTCAGGGAAGCTTGGCGCTGGGGGCCACCAAGGCCGAGACCCTGTGGCGCATCATTATCCCTATGGCGAGCCCGGCGATTATGACTGGTTTGATTTTAGCGGTTGCCCGCGCGGCCGGTGAGGTAGCACCTTTGATGCTCGTGGGTGTGGTGAAGTTAGCGCCGACCCTACCGATCGATATGAACTTCCCCTTCGTGCATCTTGAGCGCAAGTTCATGCACCTGGGTTTCCATATTTATGATGTGGGCTTCCAAAGCCCTAACGTAGAAGCGGCGCGTCCATTGGTTTACGCGACCTCCTTCTTGTTAGTGTCTGTGATTGTGAGTCTTAACCTGACCGCCATCGCGGTACGTAATCACCTGCGAGAGAAATATCGCTCGCTGGAACACTAACCTAAAACCTGAATTAATCGCGCCTGGGCTAGGCTAGGGCGCGAATAACCTTTATCCTGAAGTGATTAGGAACAGATATGATTTCGATAGATCAGTCGGTAATGAAAACAGAGACTTTAGACTTAAATAATTTAAGCAGCGAACAGACCGCACTTGAGATCCGTAACTTAGATCTAAAATATGGCGACAAGCAGGCCCTGTTTGACGTATCGATGAAGATCCCCAAGAAGAAGGTGACCGCCTTTATCGGCCCCAGTGGTTGTGGTAAGTCAACCTTGCTGCGCTGTATCAACCGCATGAATGACCTAGTGGATAACTGCCATATCGGTGGCGAGATCTTGCTGCACGGCCAGAACATCTATGACAAGAAGGTGGATGTGGCCTCCTTGCGTCGTAACGTGGGTATGGTATTTCAGCGTCCTAACCCTTTCCCTAAGTCTATCTATGAGAACGTGGTTTACGGTTTGCGTCTGCAAGGGATCAATAACCGTCGTGAACTGGATGAAGCCGCCGAGCGTTCACTGCGCGGCGCTGCGATTTGGGATGAGGTGAAAGATCGTCTCCATGACAACGCCTTCGGTCTGTCAGGTGGTCAGCAGCAGCGTCTGGTGATTGCCCGCGCTATCGCTATCGAGCCAGAAGTCTTGCTGCTTGATGAGCCAACTTCGGCGCTCGACCCTATCTCAACCTTGACCATCGAAGAGCTGATCACTGAGCTTAAGTCGAAATATACCGTGGTGATCGTGACCCACAACATGCAGCAGGCGGCCCGAGTATCGGATCAGACGGCCTTCATGTATATGGGCGAATTGGTGGAGTATGCCGACACCAACACCATCTTTACTACGCCAAAGAAGAAAAAGACCGAAGATTACATCACAGGTCGTTACGGTTAATTGGGCCTGAGCCGGATTTGAATTGCAAGAATTGATAAGGTTGAATGTCAATGGAAAACATGAACTTAAATAAACATATCTCGGGTCAGTTCAATGCCGAGCTCGATGATATCCGTAACCGCGTATTGGCCATGGGGGGCTTGGTTGAGCGTCAGCTGGAGCAAGCTCTGGATGCTTTGGGCAACCTGGATGCCGAACTGGCGCAGAAGGTGATTGATGGCGACCATAGCGTCAATGGTATGGAGGTCTCTATCGATGAGGAGTGCACCCGTATCATCGCTAAGCGTCAGCCTGCCGCCAGTGATTTACGCCTTATTATCGCTATCTCCAAGACGATTGCCGACCTTGAGCGTATCGGTGATGCTTGTGTAAAGATTGCGAATGCGGCACTGGACAAGCGCCTCAAGAATCAGCAACCGCTGTTGGTGAGTATCGAGCATATGGGACGCCACGCGACCCGTACCTTGCACTCGACCCTGGATGCACTGGCGCGTATGGACGCCGATGTCGCCATCGAGCTGCACAAGGAAGACGCTAAGCTGGACAGCGAATATGAAGGCATTATTCGTCAGCTGATGACCTACATGATGGAAGATCCACGCTCTATCCCTGAGGTGCTCGATGTGCTTTGGGCGGCGCGCGCGGTAGAACGTGTGGGCGACAGATGCCAGAACATCTGCGAATACATCATCTACTATGTTAAGGGTAAAGATGTGCGTCATACCACTTATGAAGAGATGAAGCAGATTTAAGCCTAGCTTAGATGAGCCAGCATCATGATGGTAAGATCATGAGTCAATTAAAAGCAGCCTAGGCTGCTTTTTTTATGCCGTTTTTTGCTTAAAGCGAGGCCTTGTTCTTGATAGTGTTATCTTGGTCATTGCTTGATGAGTATTGGCTTTAGGGTCAATAGTGAGAAAGGGATAGCTGTTAGCGGTTAAGCTTTTTTGAAGGGTTGTGTATTAGGCTAAGTAAGGCCGCAAATCAGTTTAATCAACCTTGGCTCGTAAAGCCGGGCATTAAGAGTCACAAAGGGAGGCTTGTTATCGTGTTAGCGATGTTTGATAGCGCTAAAGGGCGTAAGGTGAGCGCCGGTATCGGTATATTATTTGCGGCGCTGTTGGTCTATAGCCTGACTAAGGGGGGCTACCTTTACCTGGCTGAGGTAGCTCGCACTAAACCTTTCTTTATCTTCACTAACCCCGCGTGGGGACTCTGGTTGATCTTGTTGTTTGGCGGACGTCAGAATATTAGCGTTTTGGTTACCCTAGTAATGCTGTTTTCCCTGCCGCTATTTGCCGCCACGCTCTTTTATCTTGGTTATTGGCCCGTGAGCAATTATTTGATTGGCGACGAGGCGCCAAGCCCTGGCCAGCTGAATGATTGGTTTTTGACCTTAGCCTATGGTCCCTATGGGGCGCAGTTTGATTACTTCACCATTGCCAATCGGCTGTCAAACTTTCCCTTCTATCGTGAATTTATGCTGATGGTTATATTCTCAGGCGTCGTGGCCATGGTGGCGCTTATTCCTGCTGCTCACACCACCTTGATTGAGATCTTGGCTGCCAGGCGAGGCCTAGATAGTGAAGCCAGCACTCCTTGGGCTGCGCTGTTATCGCTGTTGGGGCAGATGCTGTTGATGGCGCTGTTTTACACTATTGTTTACCCCTTGCTCTCTTTTGCGGGCACCTTGCCCCTTGGGCTTAACTACCTGGCGGTCTGGACACTCCTGCTCATGCCGCTATTTGGGCTTGGTGTGGCACGCTTTAATCGGCGACTGAATGGTGATGATAAGCTAGGCGTCTGGATGGTGCATTATTTTGCCTTGGTCTTATTGGCGCTCATTGGGGCTTATATCTGGGTGAATATCGATGAGCTGGTGTCGATAGCGAACCTGATAGGAAAAGGGGAGTTCCAGCCGCTGTTCTCCTTCGTGTTTTTGTTGAGTGGCCTGTTTTCCCTGTATATGTTGAGAAGTGTAAGGACTAAGGAGGTGCGATGAGCCGTATCATAGAGGTACTCGATTACCAGAGGCATTGGCCAGAGCTCTTTGAGGCGGAGAAGGCGCTGTTGCTAGCTATGCTGGGCGATGGGGTTATCACTATCGAGCATATTGGCAGTACCTCGGTGCCTGGACTGGCGGCCAAACCCATTATCGATATCTTGGTTGAGGTTGATAGCCTAGCGGCGCTTGACGCCAAAAGCAGCCAACTTCAGCGCTTGGGTTATCGGGCACGTGGTGAGCATGGTATTGCCGGTCGCCGTTATTTTCAAAAAGGAGGAGAGCAGCGCAGCCATCATCTGCATGCGTTTCAATCTGGGAGTGCGCAGCTGACAGCCCATCGCGCCTTTCGTGATTATCTTATCGCGCATCCACAAATGGCGGGTGAGTATGGTCGGCTAAAGCAGCGCATTGCAAAAAAGGGTCAGCATGACAGTGAAGCTTATATGGCGTTAAAGGCAGATTTTATGGTCGAGACTTTGGCGTTGGCGCTTGGCTGGTACGCCGCTAATTCATCGCGTTAACTCGTTATGCTCATGCTTAAAGGGGATGTTGAGCGTTAAGGTGCCACGTCGCCGATTCCCTTTTACGGCAAGTATAGGTATATTGCCACTGAATTAAGTCGCCCGAAGATTGGGCAAAAAGAGAGACGAGCTTATGTCTACCCATCAAGGTCAAAGTAAATTAGATAAAGTGCTGGCCGAAGCACGTGAATATAAGGCCAAGCGCGAGTCAGGTTATCGCGAGCAGGCACTGAAACTCTACCCCTGGATCTGCGGACGTTGTACCCGCGAATTTACCCATTCCAATCTCAGAGAACTGACGGTGCATCACAGGGATCACAATCATGACAATAATCCGAGCGATGGCTCAAACTGGGAGCTGCTCTGTCTCTATTGTCACGATAACGAACATGCCAAGTATGAAGAGTTAATTCAGTATGGCCCGACGAGTGAAACTCAGGTAGAAGCGGCCACCTATAATCCCTTCGCCGACCTTAAGAGTATGATGAATAAGAAGTAAGGCTCGCGCCTTGTTAGATTTTCGCGTCTTGCGCTGCGAGACGCTGCTCCGCCTCAAGCCACTTCTGACGGCTGATTATCTGCCGGTTTTCGCTCCTATGCCCAGCCAATTTTCGACGCTCAACATTATCCCAAATTTGGGCTTGGCGTGACTCGTCAGCTTGCCCCCAACCGACAATCTCATCGATATGCCGAAAACAGCCCATACAGATATCTTCATCATTTAAGCCGCAGCGGGCCACGCAGGGTGATTGCATCGTTTCTGTTTTTACTCAATGTGTGATCCTGGCCGCATTCTAAAGTAGCTAGTGCCGTGATTCAACCTTGGTCTGCCGCTGGAGCCTTGCAGGTACAACTGTTAGTATTCATCATTTAATTGTTTAAATTCAATTATTTGTGAAATCTTATGGGGTGTTGTTATGGGGCTGAGATACAGAGCTGTCCTACTGGTGATCGGTATGTTGAGTTTATCGGCCTGTTCATTATTAGAAGTTAAGCTAGAAAGCGGTATTGAGCCCTTGCCTCAGGCACAGCTCAACATGCGTGTCTTTAGCCGCGACTTTAGTCATACCTTCTATGCCAAGGTGGAGCAGGGGGCAGATCAAATAGCTCAGGCTCAGGGCGATCAGCTAACGATCAAATCTAATACCCTGATGTGGAAGATCAACAGTGAACAGGCGCTGCAGCGGGCGATTTTTCAGGCCTCACCCATTGCCGCCATGGTGGATACCTGGACGCTGACGGCGCAGATGAGCGCGTTTTTCGACAGCGGTGCCGGTCAGTCGCTCTTTGGTGAGCAGCAAGGGATCGCCATCGAAGTGAGCAAGGTGCTGCAGGCCGATTTTGAACGTTCGGTAAAAGGTTTTGTGACGCCGACTGAATTTCAGAAATATCAGGGTTTTATCAAAGACTATGTGGCGAAAAATCCGATTAACGATCTAACCTTTGCAAGACACTCAGCCTTTAATGACTGGCTAGCCTATCGCAAGATTAACGAGTTTGAGGCGGTGACCACTTTCGGCACTGTACCTGAGGTGATGAGCGATGTATCGGATCGTATGGCGATGATTGCCGAGCAGACCCCGAAAATATTGGGCTGGAAGGCTGAATTATACGCGCTCCATGCCAACATTAACCCTGAGACAGTCCAGCACACCCTGCAGAGCATCAGTGACACCTCGGCCAAGTTTCAGCAGTTGATGGCGCAAAGCCCTGAGATGATGCAAGCGCTGGCGGTGGATCTACGTCGTGAGCTGGCCCCTTTGCTCGCGCAGCTTAGCGAATCAACCGATGACAAGTTAGCCAAGCTGTCTATTGAGCGTCAGGCATTAGCGCAGATGGTTAAGCAGGAACGGTTGGCGCTGGAAGAGATGGTGGATCGGCAGCGAGTCGCGGCGGCGGCCGATCTTGATACCATCAGTCAACATGCCGTTGAGCTGGCGTTTCAAGAGCTGACTAAAACCCTTAAGAGTTTAATTCTCTATCTGGTGCTGTTTTTTGTGGTTTGTTTCTTTGCTCCCCTAGGATTAGGGGTTTGGCTGGGTAAGCGGATGGCGCTGAAACAGCCACAAAGCTAAGCTTTTCGTAACGCTAACATGCTCCAGACTGTGATTGGCGACCAAGCTGGTTTACAATTTATGGGCGCCGGTCTTTGTTAACCGGCGTTTTTTGTTAAGGAACTCAGATGTCGTATGCACAAGCGTTTACCGCCTTAGATAGTCTACTGACAGACAGCAGGGCATTGTGGCAGGTTAAGGCCTTCGAGGCTGATGACTTGCCCTGGCAGGCGGAATTTCCTCGCCTTGCAGACTTGGTATGGCAAATTGCAGACGATGAGCTCGATGGGCTGGACAGTGACAGTGAAGCCCTTAACGAGCGCTTAATTCCGGCATTGGCTGAAGATCTCACCGCCCGCGGATGCTCATGGCCCCTAGCTTTGATGAGTGAAAGCGCACGGGCGGGCAGCCAAGTGTCATCAGCGAAAGATGTTGAGCTCGATGAGAGTGAGCTGGGCCACTTTAGCGCCCATATCAAGGGGCGCAAGTGGCAGCAGATCCTTGCCTTTGCCAGTAGGGTGAACTCAGGCGACCATGAGGTACTCGAGTGGTGCGCCGGCAAGGGGCACCTGGGACGACTCTTGGCAAAGTGCAAGGCAAGTTCAGTCGTGAGCCTGGAGTGGCAGCAGAGCCTATGTGACGCCGGCCAGCAGTTTGCCAGCCAGTGGCAGCTACCACAGAGGTTTGTATGCGGTGATGCCTTATCTGGCGAGGCTCAGCGACTGCTTAAGGCCGAACAACATGCCGTGGCGCTCCATGCCTGCGGTGAGCTTCACCTCAGCTTGCTGCGCGGCGCCGCCAAGGCAGGGACCCGCGCGCTGGCGGTAGCGCCTTGTTGCTACCACCTGATCCCACATAGCCATTATCAAGCGCTCTCTGGTTTAGGTCAGGCAAGCAAATTGAGGCTCAGTAAGCACGATCTGCAATTGCCGCTACAACGTTCGGTGATCGCAAACCCTAAGGCGAGGGCGCTGCGTTTGCAAGAGGTGGCTTGGCGTCTAGGGTTTGATAGCTTACAGCGTGATGTGAGGGGGGCTGCGCATTATCTGCCTATTCCCGCGCTGAAGCAGAGCCAGTTAAGTGGTAGCTTCAAGGCTTTTTGTCTCTGGGCCGCGGCGCAAAAGCAGGTCGATTTACCAGCACAGTGGGATGAAGAGATCTATCTGGCCCGAGGGCTTGCCCGTCAACGTTTGACCAGGCGAATTGACCTGGTGGCCCATCTGTTTCGTGAAAGTCTTGAAGCCTGGCTGCTGCTCGACAGGGTGAACTTTTTGCAAGAGCAGGGGTATGAGGTGGAGTTAACCCGGTTTTGCGATCTGAATCTGACTCCCAGAAATGCGCTTATTTTGGCCAATTTGCCTTAATGGTGTTTTTGTCCTTCTAACGTTTAATTTGTGACCAGCCGTTTTTTTCTGAAACTTTGCATGACGGATCAAAGCGTGGCGTCTTTGGGATAATTTCGTTAATTATGTCTAAAAAAGCCGCCCTATGGCCGTTTTTTATTGAATCATGCGCCGTTTCTTGCTCAAATGGCGGGTTAACACTGAATGATAAAAATTGGCCAAATAAGTGCCGATATAATGAGCGAAACAGAACGGTTTCATGAAATATTCTCGCGTTTTTATAAATAGTCTGGCCTATGAGCTAGCACCTGAAGTGGTTTCGACTTCAGAGTTAGAGTCTCGATTAGCTCCCTTGTACCAAAAGTTTAGGATCCCTATGGGGCAACTTGCTGCCTTAACGGGGATTCATGAGCGTCGTTGGTGGCCCAAGGGCCATAGATTGTCTGATGGCGCTCTGGCGGCGGCTCACAAGTCTATCGAGGAGACGGGGATCAGCGTCAGTGATCTCGGCGCCGTGGTGTATACCGGCGTTTGTCGCGATCAACATGAGCCTGCAACCGCTTGTCGTATCGCGGCCGAGCTGGGAGTGTCTAAAGACACGGCTATCTATGACATCAGTAACGCCTGTCTGGGCGTACTTTCCGGTATTCTCGACATCGCCAATCGCATCGAGCTTGGGCAGATTAAAGCTGGCCTAGTGGTCTCTTGTGAATCGGCGCGTCACATTGTCGATATCACCATAGATAACATGCTCGCCGAGCCCACCATGCAAAACTATGCTCAGTCGCTGGCGACCCTAACCGGTGGTTCGGGCGCGGTGGCCGTGCTTTTGACCGATGGCAGCCTGCCGCTAAAAGGTGAGCGTCAGCATCAGCTGTTAGGTGCGAGTCATCTTTCGGCGCCCGAACATCATAATCTCTGTCAGTGGGGATTACAGGAGGCGGGCACTCAGCTGTATCGCGAGTTTATGCGTACCGACGGCGTGGCGCTGTTAAAAGAGGGCGTCGAGCTGGCAAGACACACCTGGGAACATTTCCTTGAGCAGCGTAACTGGCTGGTGGAACAGGTGGATAAGGTGATCTGTCATCAGGTTGGTGCATCAAACCGTAAACAGGTATTGAGCGCGCTGAATATCCCGCAAGAGAAAGAGTTTCCTACCTATCAGTTGCTGGGTAACATGGGCACAGTATCTTTGCCTGTTACTGCGGCGATGGCACACGATCAGGGCTTTTTGCGTAAGGGCGATCAGGTAAGTTTTCTGGGGATCGGCAGTGGACTCAACTGCATGATGCTCGGCCTCAAGTGGTAGTGCCTTTTTCGTATCATTTCCTATAGCATTGCATATTGGCGGCGCCCTAAGGCGGCGCCTGGCAAAGAATAATTAAAACAGGAACCTCCATGCTCGATTCGCTATTTCCGTTTAAGCGCAATTACTTAGATCGTAATGGCCATAAGTTGCATTATGTCAATGAAGGCCAAGGTGAGCCTGTGGTCATGGTGCACGGCAACCCCAGCTGGTCATTTTATTATCGCAATCTGATCTCAAGCCTTAGTCCGACGCACCAGTGCATAGTGCCAGATCATATTGGTTGTGGTTTGTCCGATAAGCCTGATGATGTCGGTTATGACTATACCCTGAAGAATCGTATCGACGATCTGGAAGCACTGCTGGATCACCTCGAAGTGAAAGAGAATATCACCCTGATCGTCCATGACTGGGGCGGCATGATAGGCATGGGCTTTGCGGCGCGTTACCCTGAGCGGATCAAGAAGCTGGTGGTGCTCAATACCGGCGCTTTTCATCTGCCTGAGGCTAAGCCTTTTCCCTGGGCGCTGTGGATCTGCCGTAACACCTTGTTAGGCACAGTGTTGGTGCGCGGTTTTAATGCTTTTTCTTCGATAGCTTCATACGTGGGCGTGAAACGTGCGCCTATGCCTAAGCCTATTCGCGAGGCCTATGTCGCGCCATTTAACTCATGGGCTAACCGTATCTCAACCTTGCGCTTCGTGCAGGATATCCCGTTAAAACCTGGGGATCGTAACTACGAATTGGTGAACGAGATCAGCGATAAACTGTCCAACTTTAGCCAACTACCTATGCTGATCTGCTGGGGATTGAAAGACTTCGTATTCGACAAGCATTTCCTCGATGAGTGGAAGCGCCGTTTCCCCAACGCCGAAGTGCACGAGTTTGCCGATTGTGGTCACTACATTCTGGAAGACGCCAGCGAGCAAGTGGTGCCCCAGGTACAAAAATTCATGGCGCAGTAACTCAAGATAAGGTTGGCCAATATGTCACAGGGTATTCAAGCGGGCGCGAATCTGTGCCGCCATCTGCATCACGCCGCCGAAACCTTACCTGAGCAATTGGCGGTTGCCGTGCAGCAGGCTAGAGGTTTTTTTACCAAAAAGCTGACTTATCAAGAGCTTAATTTTTCTCAGCTCGATGAGATGAGCGATACCTTAGCCCATGGGCTTAACGCCTACGGCATTAAGCGCGGTGATAAGGCCGTCTTGATGGTTACCCCCAGTCTTGAGTTTTTTGCCCTGACATTTGCCCTGTTTAAGGCGGGGATTATCCCTATCTTGGTGGATCCCGGCATGGGAGTTAAAAACCTTAAGCAATGTTTTGAAGAGGCTGAGCCCGATGCCTTTATCGGCATCCCTAAGGCCCATTTGGCCAGACGCCTGTTTGGCTGGGGTAAGGCTAGCCTGACCCGTTTAGTGACCGTTGGCGGCAGCGCCCGGTGGGGCGGTACCAACCTGAAACAGCTCGCCGCTATGGGCGCCTCGAAAGGGCGCTTTACTATGGCGCAGCTAGATGATGATGAGATGTGCGCCATCTTATTTACCAGTGGCAGTACAGGTACCCCAAAAGGAGTTGTCTATTCACATCGCATGTTTGAGGCGCAAATAAGCGCCTTAAAAACCGACTATCAAATTGCGCCCGGTGAGCGGGATTTGGCGACCTTTCCGCTGTTCTCCCTGTTTGGGCCAGCGCTGGGGATGGCCTCTATCGTGCCGGATATGGATGCCAGCAAGCCCATTACCGCCAATCCTGATCATATATTTGCGGCGATTGACCGTTATCAGTGCAGCAATATGTTTGTTAACCCCGCGCTGATTGAGCGTTTGGGACAGGCGGGTGAGGCCCGCAGCACTCAGCTCAAGTTAAGCAGTTTGAGGCGGGTGATCTCGGCCGGTGCACCGGCCACCATCGCTTCGATTAAACGTTTTAGCCAGATGCTAAATGCCGAGGCGCCGGTACTTAACTCCTATGGGGCGACCGAGTCATTGCCGCTTAGCATGATCGGCAGCAAGGACCTGTTTGAGACAACAGAGGTTACCGACAATGGCGGCGGGATCTGTGTCGGCATGCCCATTTCCGGCGTAGAAATTAACATCATCGCTATAGATGAAGCCGAGATCCCCACTTGGTCACCGGATCTTTGTCTGCCAACTGGCCAGATAGGTGAGATAGTGGTGCGAGGGCCCATGGTGAGCCTTAGCTATTATCGCCGTGATAAGGCCACTCGAGAAGCCAAGATTTTCGACGAGCAGGGGCAGCACTATCACCGCATGGGAGATCTGGGCTATTTAGACAGTCAAGGACGCCTGTGGATGTGTGGTCGTAAGGCCCATAGGGTTGATTGCTATTTAGAAGGCAAGGCTAAAAGTTACTATTCCATTCCCTGTGAGCGCATCTACAACACCCACAGCGATATTAAGCGTTCGGCCCTGGTCGGCATTAAGGTTAGGGGAGAAGTAGCCCCACTCATCTGTTTGGAGCTGAAACAGGGACTAAGCTGCAGCAATGCCGCCGCACTCTATACCGAGCTGAGGCTGATTGGTGAGGCCCACGAGCAAACTCAAGGGATCAGCCGATTTCTTATTCATCCGGGCTTTCCGGTGGATATCCGCCATAACGCGAAAATCTTTAGAGAAAAACTCGCGATATGGGCCCAGTCAACCTACAAGGAGTAGTCTGGCGTGACCATGACACATCAGAGTTTGGCCGACCAACTAAGTCTGGATGCAAAAGAGCAGGAGGCCCTCAGCCAGCTTGCCACTCACTGCCGTCACGCCTTCGTCACGGGAGCCGGCGGCTTTCTGGGCAAGGCGATTTGTCAGCGCCTTTGCGCCGCGGGTATTCAAGTCACTGGCTTTGCCAGAGGAGCGTATCCCGAGCTTGAGGCCATGGGCGTGCGCATGATCAGCGGTGATATCTGCGATCTTAAGGCGCTAACCAGCGCCATGGCAGGTTGCGATCTGGTGTTCCATGTGGCCTCTAAGGCGGGGGTTTGGGGCAGCAAACAGAGTTACTTTGGCCCTAATGTGCAAGGCTGTGACAATATACTCAAGGCTAGCCAAAGCTTGGGGATTCAAAGTGTTGTCTATACCAGTACGCCCAGCGTTACCTTTGCCGGTGAGGATGAATCGGGCATAGATGAAAGTGCGCCCTATGCCAGTCGTTTTTTGAATTATTATGGTGAGTCTAAGGCGATTGCCGAGCAGCATGTCACGGCCGCCAACGGTTCGCCTGTATCCGGCGGTGGCCAGCTTAAAACCGTCTCACTTCGACCTCATCTTATCTGGGGGCCGGAAGATCCACACCTGGTGCCCAGAGTGATCGCCAGAGCCCGCGCGGGCAAGCTGAAACTGGTGGGTAAAGAGGACAAACGTGTTGATACCATCTATGTCGGTAACGCTGCCTATGCGCATATCTTGGCGGCGCTGACCTTAAAGCGCGACCCGGAACGCTGCGCGGGGAAATGTTACTTCTTGAGTAACGATGAGCCTATCACCATGGCGGCGATGCTCAATAAGATCTTGGCCTGTGCGGCGCTGCCACAGGTCAATAAACGTGTGCCGGTTGCGCTTGCTTACTTGGCGGGCGCAGTGCTCGAGGGCCTTTACGGTTTGCTGGGTAAGCGCGAGGAGCCGATTATGACGCGTTTTGTCGCCAGACAGCTCTCTACCAGCCACCATTTTGATATCTCGGCCGCAAAGCAAGATCTTGGTTATCAGCCGCTCGTCTCTATCGACGAGGGGATGGTTCACCTTAAAGCCTGGTTGGTTAAGACTGGGCAGGTTTAACCAGGTACGCAATTGACCTGTCGTCTGTGTAATGCTTGACCTCTCGTCAGGCTCCTTCTTTGGCCGCAGAGCGGCGCCAAATACCTTATAAAATCTCATTTGGCCCATCTTTGACTCATGTCTCGGTGGGCCAAGTTGAGGTTAACCGTGGCTGATAAAATCTGCAGCTTCATTTGTCTGGGCGCCGGCTATGGCGGCGACTTCAAGCATGGCTTGGGTGAGTCGACTGAGCTGGTTCTCGCTGATGATGTAAGGTGGCATGATGTAGATAAACTTTGAGAAGGGGCGGACCCACACTCCGCGCTCGACAAAGGCCTGCTGCAGTTTACCGGTATTGACACTCTTTTCCATCTCAATCACGCCGACGGCGCCTAAACAGCGCACCGCTTTTACTCCCTTAATCTCACGCGCTGATGAGAGCTGTTGTTTCATCTGAGTCTGGATGGCTGCGACCTGATCTTGCCAACGGTTTTTGGCGATCAGATCCAGGCTGGCGCAGGCCGCGGCGCAGGCTAAAGGGTTGCCCATAAAGGTGGGGCCATGCATAAAGACACCAGATGGCGAGTCGCTGATCCCTAGTGCCACCTCGTCGCTACACAGGGTCGCCGCCAGAGAGATATAGCCTCCGGTTAGCGCCTTACCCAGACAGAGAATATCGGCTTGAATATCGGCGTGTTGGTAGGCAAATAGCTTGCCGGTGCGGCCAAAGCCGGTGGCGATTTCATCTAAGATCAACAACACCTTGAAGCGATCGCACAGGGCGCGCAGCCCTTTGAGGTAGTCGGCGCTATAGAAATGCATGGCACCGGCGCCTTGCATAATGGGTTCGATGATCACCGCCGCTGTTGTCTCGTGATGGGTCTCTAGCAGTGCTTCCATCGCCTCGAGATCGCCCTCTTGCAGGGCTTCGCCAAAGGGGGTCTTGGGGGCGGGTGCAAATAACTGCTTTGTTACCGCTTCGCCAAACATGGTGTGCATGCCGCCTTCGGGATCGCACACGCTCATGGCGGCAAAGGTGTCACCATGGTAGCCCTGTTTAACCGTTAGAATACCTTGCTTACGCGGCGCATTACGCCCTTGCCAATATTGCAGTGCCATCTTCATCGCCACTTCAACCGCAATGGAGCCTGAGTCGGCCAGAAACACCTTAGTCAGATTGTCGCTGGTCATGGCCAGCAGCTTCTTACTCACCTCGATGGCGCTGTGATGGGTGATACCGCCAAACATCACATGACTTAGGGTCGACAGCTGCTTTTGCATCGCCTCTAGGATTTCGGGATGACTGTAACCATGGACACAGGCCCACCAGGAGCTGGTGCCGTCGACGAGCTTACTGCCATCTTCCAGGGTCAGTTCACAACCACTGGCAGACACCACACCATAGGCGGGTAGTGCCTGGGTCATAGAGGTATAAGGGTGCCAGATATGCTCTTTGTCAAATTGGTGATCTATGGGGGTGAGTGAAGACATAAAACTCCCTGGTTAAATTTTAATCATTAGTAAACCAATTAAACTGGTTGGCGTTGACAGATTAAGACCTAAGGGTATGCTAAGCAACATAAATGTCGTCGGAGTTGATGGTTTCGACGTAAAAATTGCAAGGTGAGGGTTGGTAAATAATGTCCGAATTAGTCTTACGTCATGACTGGCAACGTGATGAAATTGAAGCGCTTTTTGCGCTACCTATGAATGATCTGCTGTTTAAAGCCCATAGCATTCATCGCCAGCACTTCGACCCGAACGAAGTACAGATCTCCCGTCTTTTGTCGATCAAGACTGGCGCTTGCCCAGAAGATTGTAAGTATTGCCCTCAGAGCGCCCGCTACGATACCGGGCTCGAAAAAGAACGTCTTATCGAGATAGAGAAAGTGCTCACCGAGGCGAAAGCCGCCAAGGCTGCTGGCGCTTCACGTTTCTGTATGGGCGCCGCGTGGCGTAATCCCCATGAGCGTGACATGCCTTACCTTAAGGATATGGTCAGCGAAGTGAAGGCGATGGGTATGGAGACCTGCATGACCTTGGGGATGCTGTCTCCCTCTCAGGCAAAAGAGCTGGCCGACGCTGGTCTTGATTACTACAACCATAATCTGGATACCTCGCCAGAATATTATGGCGATATCATTACTACACGAACCTATCAGGACAGACTCAATACCCTGGACAATGTGCGCGCGGCGGGCATGAAGGTGTGCTCGGGTGGTATCGTGGGCATGGGCGAGCAGGCGAGTGATCGCGCCGGACTGTTGCAACAGCTGGCGAATATGGAGAAGCATCCCGAGTCTGTGCCCATTAATATGTTGGTTAAGGTTGCCGGTACCCCATTTGAGAATCTGGACGATCTCGACCCGCTGGAATTTGTGCGTACCATCGCCGTGGCCCGTATTGTGATGCCGCTTTCTCGCGTACGTCTGTCGGCTGGACGTGAAAAGATGACCGATGAGCTGCAAGCCATGTGTTTCTTTGCTGGTGCCAATTCTATCTTCTACGGCTGTAAGCTGTTGACCACGAGTAACCCTGAAGAGAATGAAGATATGACGCTGTTTAAGCGTCTCGGACTGCATCCTGAGCAGGGCCAGGCGGCAACGGTGGAAGAGGAGAAGGCGGTGTTTGCCAAGGCTCAAGCGGTAAAAGACAAAGCAAGCCAAGCTTTCTACGACGCTGCGGCGCTATAGTCGCCCAAAACCCTTATCAGAGCCATGAATCAGAGCCATGACCAGACTCGATCATAAGATCCACGCTAAG
The DNA here is from genome assembly GCF_000773485.1 of Shewanella sp. ECSMB14101. Lineage (NCBI taxonomy): Bacteria > Pseudomonadati > Pseudomonadota > Gammaproteobacteria > Alteromonadales > Shewanellaceae > Shewanella > Shewanella sp. ECSMB14101. The sequence goes on from NZ_JSFF01000004.1 coordinate 34,418, forward strand.
ATGCAGGCCGCCGAGGCCTGGGGGGTGCTCAGGCAACGAAAGCTGCTGAGCCAAACGGCCCAATCGCCTGGTCTGATAACTCATGAGCAGGAACTTAAGCGTAACTTTGCCAGCAATGATTATCTGGGGCTGAGTCAGTCTCCCGATTTGATCGCGGCGTTGGCAGAGGGGGCTAGGCGTTATGGTGTGGGCAGCGGCGCTTCGCCACTGGTGACAGGCTATAGTCAGGCACACCTTGAGTTAGAGCAGGCCTTGTGTGAGGCCACAGGACATGAGGCGGCCTTACTCTTTAGCAGTGGCTTTAGTGCTAACAGCGCCCTAATGAAGACGTTATTTGATAAAGAGGCGGTAGTGGTAGCCGATAAGCTAATCCACGCCTCCCTTATCGATGGCTTATTAGAGAGCGGCGCCGAGCTTAGGCGATTTGCCCATAACGATTTAGCGGCGGCTCAGCGTCTGGTGCAAAAGCATCAGCCTGTCGCTGTCGTCACAGAAAGCGTGTTTAGCATGGATGGCGATCAGGCGCCTGTTCAAGCCCTGTATGACTTGGCTAAGGCGAATGACGCCTGGTTGATCGTCGATGATGCCCATGGTTTTGGGGTCTTGCCACTTGGCACAGGACTGGCGATGACTGCCGCTTGCTGTGATATTCAAATCGTCACCTTTGGCAAGGCGCTCGGCTGCCAAGGCGCCGCCATTTTAGGCTCTCGCACCTGTATTGATTTCCTAGTAGCCCATGCCCGGGACTATATCTATTCTACCGCCTTGTCGCCGGCTAATGCCTACGTAGCAAAGCAGGCGGTGCTGCGGGTGGGAGAAGACACTCAGCTGCGTGAGCGATTGAAACAGGTGATCGACTATTTTCGCTCTGTTTGTCAGCAGCAAGGTATCGAGCTGCTCGGCAGCGAGACACCCATTCAGCCTTTGGTGGTTGGCGCCATCGACACCCTATCTGAGGTGAATGCTAACCTTAAGGCCGCCGGATTTTGGGTGGGCGCCATCAGACCGCCCACAGTGCCTCAGGGCAGCGCTAGGCTGAGGATCACCCTCAATGTTAATCATAGCCGGGCCGATATCGATGCCTTGGTGAAACAGCTTAATCTCGTGTTGAGGGAGCAAGGCGTAACAGATAAGCCAAAGGATGCCTAATTAGTGAGTAGTAGACTTGTGAGTACAGCAGTCGAGTTTTCTGCCCAAGCTGGGGCCAGCTGCGCCGATAAGATAGCGCGGCAATTTTCCCAGGCGGCAAGCCAGTATCAGCGCCACGATCTCTTGCAACGTCAAAGCGCGGCTAGATTGCTAACTAAGATCACGCCTCAAGGGCGTTTGTTGGATCTGGGGTGTGGCCCGGGCACTGCTTTTGACGATAGCTCAAACAATACCCAGGTGATAGGTCTGGATATCGCCCCAGGCATGCTGTCACAGATGCAGGCAAGATTTCCCCATTATGGCGCCCTATGCGCCGATGCTCAGGCACTGCCCTTGCAAGATGCCTGTATCGATACGCTTTACTCAAACTTAGCCCTGCAGTGGTGCCGCGACTTTGACAGTGTTGTCACAGAGCTTACCCGAGTGGTGCGCGCTGAAGGCCAGTGTCATCTTGCTATAGTGGTCGATGGCAGTCTGCCAGAATTGCAAACTTTGGGGTTGAGAGTCAATCCCTTTGCTGAGCCCGATTCGCTTCTTAGCTGCTTCGATGAGGCAAATTGGCAAGTGGAAAGTGGCGTCGTAGAGTCCCTACAGGTGCATTTTGACGAGCTAAAATCCTTGCTTTACTCCATCAAAGGCGTTGGGGCTTCGGCGGCTGTAGATGGCACTGTGCAGCAGACACAGTTGCAGCTTCGGGGACGTAAAGATTGGCAGGCGCTGAAGGCGCTTGCAGAGCGTTTGCGTCAGCCACAAGGCATCCCGCTGACTTATAAAATCTTATTTATTCATGCCAGCCGCAAAGGTTAGCTGAGGAAAGCTGTTATGCGCTATTTTATCGCCGGAACCGATACCGACAGTGGTAAGACATTGGTCGCCTCATCCTTGTTGTATCTTGCCAAGCAGCAGGGCAGCACGCTAGGCGTTAAGCCCATTGCTTCGGGTTGCGAGTTGACCGCAGAGGGACTTAGAAATCCTGATGCCTTGGCTTTAATGGAACACTCGAGTGTGCGCCTGGATTATACACAAGTGAATCCTTTTGCCTTTGAACCTGCGATTGCGCCCCATATTGCGGCTAAGCAGCTTGGGGTAAACCTTGATGCTCAGACGGTCGCTGAGCATTTAGCGTCGCTACCTTTGATGGATGTGGATTTTGCTCTGGTTGAAGGAGCTGGTGGTTGGCGTCTGCCTCTAAACGAAAATCTGAGGCAAGCAGGTAAGATCAATCCTCAAGGGTTTCTCTCCTATGTGGTGTCGCAACTTGATATGCCTGTGATCTTAGTAGTTGGCGTGAAGCTGGGCTGTCTCAATCACGCCTTGTTAACCCAAGAAGCTATCCTTAATGACGGCGTGAAGATTGCGGGCTGGGTAGCAAATTGTGTCGATCCTCTAATGGATGTGACCAGTGATAATCTATCGACACTCACGACGATAATGCAGGCACCCTGTTTAGGTATAATCCCTTATCTAGCAGAATCTAACGCCGAGAACGCTGCGCAATATCTTGATTTGAGCAAGTTATCGCCTGAATCAGCGTCAGTTGAGTAATTATTAATAAAGATTAACGGCTTATCTTTTTAAAGCCCTTAAATTTAAGATTCGCTTAATACGGGGCTTCTAGACTCCACATCAAGATCTACACTTTTAGGCGTGGATACACTCTCAATCCCACTGCCTGAAAAATTTTTTATGATTCCCCCCTTGAACTCTGTCAAAGTGGACATATTATGTCGGTTAGGTAGACAGATGACACATAGGGTGTCTCATATAGAAGCTTATAGGAGCTGACATGAAGCGTATTTTTTTATTGATAGCGACAAACATGGCAATTTTGCTGGTTGCGTCAATTGTGATGTCCATTCTCGGTGTTAACACATCGACCATGGGCGGCTTGTTAGTGTTTGCGGCGATCTTCGGTTTCGGTGGCGCCTTTATCAGTCTAGCGATCTCTAAGTGGATGGCGAAAAAGACCATGGGTTGTGAGGTGATCACGACTCCTCGTGACAACATGGAGCGCTGGCTGCTTGAAACTGTTGCGCGTCAAGCCGATCAGGCGGGTATCAAGATGCCTGAAGTGGCTATCTATCAGTCGCCAGAACTCAATGCCTTCGCTACAGGTCCGAGCAAAGATAACTCTTTGGTCGCCGTGAGTAGCGGGCTGTTATATGGCATGACGCAAGATGAGATTGAAGGGGTATTGGCCCACGAAGTGAGCCATGTGGCTAACGGTGATATGGTGACCCTGACGCTTATCCAAGGCGTGGTAAACACCTTTGTGATCTTTGCTGCCCGTGTAGTGGCAAGCATTATCGACAACTTCGTTTCCAGCAATGATGAAGAGGGCGAAGGTCTAGGTATGTTTGCCTACATGGCGGTTGTGTTTGTGCTTGATATGCTGTTTGGTATTCTGGCATCTATGATTGTGGCTTACTTCTCTCGTATTCGTGAGTTTAAGGCCGATGCTGGCGGTGCTAAGTTGGCGGGTAAGCATAAGATGATCGCAGCCCTTGATAGATTGCGTCAAGGCCCTGAAACGGGTGCGATGCCAGCGCAGATGGCGGCTTTCGGTATCAATGGTAAGAAGTCGATGGCTGAGCTGTTGATGAGCCATCCGCCACTTGAGAAGCGTATCGAAGCGTTACGTGCCCAGTAAAACAGGGTAGATTAAAATGAAACGGGAGCTTATCGCTCCCGTTTTTCGTTTTTATCCATCAATTGCCATGATGAGGATCTCGACTTGCCAAATCGCATGATATTAGTGTGATTTAGATCAAATTTGTTTGTAACTCTGTGGTTTGCGGCATAGATATTTGATTAAGTGCACGTTTTTAAGGAATTGCTGTTGTTACTATCGCCGCTAGAGAAAATTTGCCTATTTGCAAAACCTTAGCTATTTTAAGCTAAGTTGTGCAATTAGGAACAAGGCATGATGGGATATAACAACTAGACCCCACACAGCCAAACCAAACATAAAAGAGGATATTATCGTGAGCAATAAAATATTAAGTGCGTTATTTGGTGCAGGTTTGGCGGCACTTGCCTTGTCTCCTGCGGCAATGGCTGAACCTCAGGAACTTGCAGAAATGCACGCTGAGATGGAAGGTTGTGAAGCATGTCACGCCGATGGCGAGCCTTCTGCAGATGGTGCTCACGAGTTTGAGCAGTGCCAAAGCTGTCACGGTACCTTGTCTGAGATGGATGCAGTGCATAAGCCACACGACGGTAATCTGATGTGTGCTGACTGTCATGCTCCTCATGATTCTAACGTAGGTGACAAACCGACTTGTGACAGCTGTCATGATGACGGTCGTACTGCTGAATCTGTGCTGAAGTAAACAGATTTATAATGTAAAAAAAACACCGACTTATCGTCGGTGTTTTTTTATGTCTGTAGCAAAGCGTAACTCCTTCCTTCTTATGTTTTATTGACTTTCCTATCGCCGTTACTCTCTTTGCTTACTGCCGAAACTAAGTCGCTGAGACTCCTGTTTAGTAGAAAAGTATTAGTCCTATTTGCTGAATAGATACTTTGGCTAACTGGAGTTAATACTCATTGTGGACGTACAAGCTGTGACTTAGATAGATAATCTTGGCCACTAAAAGCAATCTGGTGTGTCAAATGACCCTAATTAAGCAGATGAGTTCTACCTTAAAAGCTGTTTTTTTGCGCAGTATAGTTAGCCGGTATTTATTTTTATTACTGAGTTTTGGCTTAAACTCGGCGCCAGTTGCTGCTGCGGATCTTAGTGAGTTTAATGAGTTAGCAGGTGGCGGTGATCAGGCCATTATTTTCCAAAACGGAAATCTTTTACAGGGTGAGATAGTACAAGCCGGTGTAGATAATAACGCAAGAATGTCACAGCTGGGCGAGGCAAATAGCGCGGATCTTCGTCAGCAAGGGATCGGTAATCAGGCTTATTTAATACAGCAGGGAGAGGCTATTGAAGCCAGTTTGTTGCAGGTTGGCGTTAATAATAGTTTGATCGTGTCGCAATTGGGCGTGAGTTTATCGGTGGATGCCGAGCAACTAGGTAATGACAATCGCGCATTTGTACAACAATCTGGCGCCGACAATGGGGTGACTATTTACCAAAATGGCTCGGGTCATGGGGTTATCGTTACTCAATGGGGCAATGCACAGCGGGCAACTATTACCCAGGGTTATCGTTAAAACCCGTGAAATGATGAAATGTCGGGCGAATGTAACCTAGGCTAACGAATTATTCTGCTCATGCTTCATAAAATTAGCGCAATTAAGATGTTATTTTTTAAATCTATAGTTGTTATGATATATCGGTTGATGGAATACGCTAATAGCTAGTGACATGGAGTGAGCAGGATGTTCAAAGTGATAAATTGGGTAGTCGTTTCTCGGTCGCAACTCTTGATCGATCTATTGGAGACACGTTGGCCACAAGAGTTTTTGGTTAAATTGACAAAAGTGGCGCCTGAGTCTGTAGAAGTGACTATGAGTGAAGGGAATTACTCATTGGTTGTGATTGATTTGGCGACGATAGATGTACAGCGTGCCTATCAGTTACAAAAACAGATAGAGAAACGCTATAGTGCCCGCGTTGTGTTTCTACATTACCCCAAACTCATCGATGCACGATTTTTAATTTCTCCCATAACCGCCGCTGTATTTTATGGTGACGCCTCGCTAGAACAGATAGGTAAGGCGTTGGCGAATGTGCTGCGGGGGCAAACTATTATTCCTGCTGATTTGCTTAGTGCCACTTTGGATCAGGAACAGCTTGAAGGTACCGATAATCTTACCATTCGAGAGCGCGAGGTACTGCAAGCTTTGTTAACCGGCAGCACCAATGTGGACATTGCCAATCAGCTGTTTGTCAGTGAGAGCACTATTAAAACTCACCTTTATCGTGTGTTTAGAAAAATAGGTGTGTCGAGTCGTGGTCAAGCTATTGCTTGGGCACAGACGCATCTGCATGAGGTACAGCAGTGATAGTCATCGGCCGCTTACTCTTGTTAGCGGCCATTTCGGCACCCGTTTATTGTCAGGTGCCTGATGTGGAGGAGCGTACTCGCTTGGCCGCGCAGAGCACCAGTGATGCCGCGCCTAGCCAGGAGTCAGATCTCATCGATGGTTTGATCCTCAACCGCGCTATGACGCGAATAGGCCACAGGTTTTATCGAGAATTTGTGGCCGCCTATCGCGATATTGGCGGTATGGCAGACCATGGCGGCCTAAGCATTGTCGAGCTGGCTACAGCGCGAAGTGGTAGCAAGATCAGTGTACTGCACAATCGCAAGCCGGTGTTTGTGACAGTCGTTTCACCGGCAAGCCGTCAGCTGGATAAGCTGGCACTTCAGTCGGCAAAGCGGGTTGATGCGATTTTGCAGCAAAATAAGCAACAGGCGAGCTGGGCTCAGTGGTTGGATCCCGATTTAGCGCCTGATGAATTTTAATAGGGATATTGAATGATGAATCACGCTAAGCCTTATCTGGCTGTCGCTGCGCTATTGATGGGCACACTAAGCCCCAATAGTCAGGCAACACAGCTTATCTACACTCCAGTTAACCCCAATTTTGGCGGCAGCTACCTTAATGGCTCCTATCTGCTGGCCAATGCCTCAGCGCAAAAAGATCATAAGGGCGGCTCAGGTTACACACCGCCAAGTGCGCTGGAACGAATGGCAAGTTCCTTAGAGTCTCGTCTAATGAGTCAGCTGTTTAACGATGCGGCCAATGGAGGCGAAGGCTACCTTAAAACTACAGATTTTGAGATCCAAGTCGTCAACGAAGATGGCATGCTGCTGGTGCATATTACCGATCTGCTTACTGGGGAAACGACAGTGATCGAAGTAGGTGGCCTGAGTGACAGTTCGAGTGTAGGCGGCTAAAAATGAAGCATTTTTTAATAGTCATTAGCCTAGTTATCTTGGGCGGATGCTCAAGCACTAGTGAGCTTGAGCGAGTACAGGCGTCATCAAGTCTGATGCCAAAAGGTGAGAGTTATTACGATCTCATCAACTTACCCGCGCCTCAAGGTGTTATGCTCGCCGCTGTTTATGATTTTCGCGACCAGACGGGCCAGTATAAGCCGATCCCCTCGAGTAACTTCTCTACCGCCGTCCCCCAAAGCGGTACCGCCTTTTTGGCGCAGGCATTAAATGATTCAAGTTGGTTTATTCCGGTAGAGCGTGAGGGTCTGCAGAATCTACTCACCGAGCGCAAAATTGTTAGGGCGGGTTTAAAAGGCGATGCCAACAAGCTCCCCCAGTTGAATTCGGCGCAGATTTTGATGGAGGGCGGTATTGTCGCCTATGACACCAATGTAAGAACTGGCGGGGCGGGTGCTCGCTATTTAGGCATAGGTGCCGCTACCCAGTTTAGGGTTGATACCGTCACGGTTAACCTGAGGGCTGTGGATATTCGAACCGGACGCTTGCTCAGCAGCGTGACGACGACTAAGTCTATCCTCTCTAAAGAGATCACCGCTGGTGTATTTAAGTTTATCGATGCCCAGGAGCTGCTTGAATCAGAGCTGGGCTATACCTCCAATGAGCCAGTGAGTTTGTGTGTTGCCTCGGCAATTGAAAGTGCAGTCGTGCATATGATCGCCGATGGGATCTGGAAAGGTGCGTGGAATTTAGCGGATCAAGCCAGTGGCCTTCGCAGCCCAGTGTTACAAAAATATTGGTTAGAGGCACACTCGGAAGCCAGGGTGATGGCCAAAGTCAGCCAGGGATAAGTCAGTCAGAACAAGTCAAAACTGGATACATCTCTATTCTCTTGATGGTTTAGGCAACAAAAATGTAGTTGATGTGCTTATTAAACGCTAGAAAACTGACGCAAAAAAAATAATGTGACTTAGTAATAGTTCTTATCACTTAGTGTGACTTAGTAGTTAATTTTAAAAAGATTATTGCCTTATTCTTTGTGTGTCTATGTCGAAGTCAGCAAGCTTTTAGTACAATTCGTCAAGTTTTTGACTTGCCGAATAAAAAGCCATGAAAAAGTTAGCATTATTATTAGTGTTATTGCCTCTTTATGCACATGGAGTGGCACCTTTTGGTCTTAAATGGGGCGATGATGTTAGCCTGTATGAAGAGGCTAAGCATCAGGGAGATGATATTTGGGTGCAGACCCAAGTTGTACCTAAGGCCCTCTCTATCGCAGAACATTATTTGCTGTCCGGTGATGCGCAGCATGGCTTGTTGCAAGTTACCATGACGAGTTACAAATATGGCGTGCATGCCGATGAGCTAAATGATGATTTTCAAATCGTTAAACAGTCTCTCATTAAGTCTGGCTATATAAAGACAGACTATGTTGCCAGTGAGTTGAGCTCTTATCAATGCGTGTTGCAGGGAACCTGTTCGGGTAAACGTTGGTATGCTATTGATGAAGACGGCACCTATGTTGCGCTCGAGCAGGTGGCAAAAACCCGCCAGGATGCCTATATCAAAATGACCTTCAAATCCCCCGAGCTGATGGAGATTGAAGCCGAGCGCGAAGAGTTGAAGCAGCTCAAGCAGCAAGATAAATTAAATAGTGACAAATTAGCGTTCGATTAGATAACTGCTAGCACCTATAGTGGCCCGGCACCTTTTCAGGTGGCGGGCTTTTTTTATGTATTAAACAGCTTAGCTGATATAAATTTCGCCACTCGATACAGGGCATAACTCCTTTATTTATATGACGGATCACAAAATGGTATTTTGTGAGTATACTGACAGGGTTAACCCTATATCGAGGATAGTGCAATGGCCGAAGAGACCATTTTCAGTAAAATTATTCGACGCGAAATCCCTGCCGATATTTTATATCAAGATGAATTAGTGACAGCTTTTAGAGATATTGAGCCAAAGGCACCGACGCACATTCTTATTGTGCCAAATCATCTGATCCCCACAGTGAATGATGTCAAGGCATCGGACGAAAAGGCCCTGGGCCGGATGATGACAGTGGCGGCAAAGCTCGCTGACGAGGCTGGTATTGCCGAAGACGGCTACCGCCTGATCATGAACTGCAATAAACATGGTGGGCAGGAAGTATTCCATATTCATATGCACTTGCTAGGCGGTGATTTCTTAGGCCCGCTAGTATCTCATCGCTAATGGCGATTGCTGAAAAACGCTGGAGAGCATATGAAGACAAATCCTGATTTTTTTCCGCTGACTGATTTGGCGACTCGCTTTGTGGACCAGCTGGTGCAGTGTCGCCGTCTCGGCCTCAGCGTGCTTGAAGCCAGCGAACAGCATGTGTTGATCGAGCTTCCCTACAGTAGCGAATTGATTGGCTACCCTGATACAGGTGTGATCCACGGCGGCGTGATCACCACGCTTATGGATACCGCCAGTGGCACAGCAGTGGTCTGTAATATCTTTGACAAGTATAAGTCGCTGGAGTTGTCGCCAACCTTAGATCTGCGGGTCGATTATATGAAGGCCGCCGAGCCAAACAAGAGTGTCTACGGTTTTGCCGAGTGCTATAAATTGTCATCGAGCGTGGCTTTTACCCGGGCGATCGCTTATCAGGATTCTATCGATGATCCTATTGCCCATGCCGTGGGTTCATTTATGCGTATCAGTCCTGAAATGGTGGGTGAAGCCTTTAGACAGGCGCTAATGGGAGAGGGCCAATGACAGTACCTGAGCAAGATACCCACAAAGCTTTGAATGTTAAAGATATCGTTAAGAAGGCGACCGAGCTTAATGATTTCGGCCACCTCTTAGATCACGTACCTTATGCTAAGTTTATTGGTATGCAGGTGGTGCGTTTCGGTGATGAGTTGGTGTTTCAGTTACCCAAAAAAGATGAAAATATCGGTAACCCCACCTTACCAGCACTCCATGGTGGCGTGATTGCCGGATTTATGGAAATGTCGGCTATTGTGCAGTTAATGGTGTTTATGCAAACCACTAAGGTGCCTAAGATCGTCGATTTCTCGATAGACTATTTAAGGGCGGGACACCATAGAGATAGTTTTGCCGAGTGTAAAATTACCCGTCAGGGCCGCCGTGTGGCCAATGTGAATATCAACTGCTGGCAAACCAACCGTAAGGCGCTCATTGCCACTGCCAGGGCCCACTTTTTGATTGAGTGATCAGATACGCTTCGGCGTGTAAGGAGAATACTGATGAAGAAGGGATTAGCCATAGTTGCCATTCTGTTCGGGCTGAGTGCCTGTGCGCCCCATACCGGCGGGATCATGGCGAGCTCTACCGGTGAAAGCAGGGTTGATAACCGCTCCTTTCATTCCGACGTGGATGTCACAGGAGTCCTGACTGTAGCTGATGCGGGATTTTTAAGGGCCCGCGGCACTATTATCAGTAAGGCAAAGACAGATTTGCAGCTGCAATATAAGTTTACCTGGTATGACATTAACGGCGCCACCATCGAAGATGAGGGAGTTAGCTGGAAGTCCCTTAAGTTACATGGCAAGCAGCAGATGCAGGTGACCGCTTTGTCCCCCAATGCTAATGCAGTGCGGTGTGAGCTCTATGTTAGACAGGCCTATTCAAACTAAGGTCGCTATATATTGATTAAAACGTCGGCATTGCCGCCGTTTTTTTATGGGCCATGCGCAAAATATGCGTTAAAAATGTCAACTCTTTGTATGACTCATGTATAATCGGCCTCGCCAAGGGGTGTTAACGCCAAGCTAAAGGCTTCGCATTGACTGAGATGTTCGCTAGACAAACCCTTAGAACCTGATCCGGCTAATACCGGCGTAGGAATGGGCCACAGCACTAGATTTAACACTATCTAACTGTGCATTCTTTCTCGCTTTTTTAAGTGCCGGATCTCAATATTTATTTGAGGTCCTATGTTTACATTAAAATCCTATTCTCCTGTCGCCCTTGCCGTGGCGGCTGCATTAACCCAAACCACCGTTTTCGCCAGCGATATGCCTGTCACCACAGATGAGATGGAAGTGATTGTTGTCACCTCAGATTTTCGTCAGTCGAGCTTAGATAAGGTGCCCTCCAGCATTAGCGTTATCGACCAGCAACAGATAGAAGATGAAGGGGCGCAGCATTTTGAAGATGTGCTCAACTCTATTGCTAACTTTAACTGGTCTGGCGGCAGCTCCAGAGCCAAATATTTCCAGATCCGCGGAGTGGGTGAGCAGGAAGAGTATCAGGGAGCGCCTAACTCTTCTGTGGGTTACATCATAGACGATATCGATCTGTCGGGTCTGGGGATGGTCTCCAGCATGTATGACCTGCAGCAGGTGGAAGTACTGCGCGGACCGCAAGGGACGCGATATGGAGCTAACGCCTTGGCAGGCCTTATCTACCTTAAGAGTAACGACCCGACCTCAGTATTTGAGCATGGCGCCGAGCTGCAGCTAGGTGACGATAATCTGCGCACCTTTAGCGGCTTTAGTTCAGGCCCCTTAAGTGATTCAGGCAAGCTGTTGTATCGCGTGTCGCTGCAACAGCATGATCAAAATGGCTACCGAGATAACCTTTACCTGGGCCGTGATGATACCAATGCGCGGGATGAATTTACCGGGCGCATCAAACTGCGCTGGTATGCCACCGATGATTTAGTGGCCGATTTCAACCTGATGCACGCCAATTTCAATAACGGCTATGATGCCTGGACATTAGATAATAACGGTTTTGATACCTTAACAGATGAACCGGGCGTGGATAAGCAGCGCACAACGGGCGGCTCGCTAAAATTAACCTATTCGGGCGCCGAGTATTTCGAGTTGGTCTCCTTAAGCTCTATGGCACAAAGTGATACTCATCATGGCTATGATGGTGACTGGGCCAACCCTGAATATTGGGCGGCGCGCAGTTGCGACGGGGAGCCTTGTCAGTATGATTATACTTGGAACAAACTGGGGGATCGCACCACGCTATCGCAAGAGTTTCGTCTAAGCTCGACGGATGCAGGTCGACTCTTTAACGACAGTACCGACTGGTTGGTGGGCATCTATGGTCTCAGACTCACCGAAGACAATGACACCCTTGAATTCTATAACGGCTGGGAAGATGGGCTGACTGCCGAATATGAGGCAACCAATTTAGCACTCTTCGGTCAGTTAGATAGCGAGCTAGGTCAGGGCTATGCGCTCTCTGTCGGCGTACGCTTCGAGCGCCGTGAAAGCGAATACAGTGACTCGGCCGAAGATGCCTTTGCACCATCGGAAAACATGTGGGGCGGTCATATCGCCCTGAGTAAAGCCTTGAGCGATCAGCATCAAGCCTATGCCCGTATTGCCAGAGGGTACAAGGCTGGTGGCTTTAACATGTCACTTCCCCTATCGCTAAGCGACAAAAAAGAGTTCCAGGCAGAGACCTTGTATAACTATGAGCTTGGCATCAAGTCTGAGTGGCTTGATGGTGATGCAAGCACCCATTTCTCACTCTTCTACATGGACAGACGGGATCAACAGGTCTCGGCTTCTCAGCAAAATCCCGATGAGCCACAGAAATTTATCCTATACGTCGAAAACGCGGGCAGCTCACACAACTATGGTGCCGAGCTTGAAGCCAACTGGTATGCCACCGATAACTTAAAACTCTATGGCACACTGGGCTGGCTCGAGACAGCCTATGGCGATTATGTCTACCAGGATAAATATGGTGGGGAAGTGGATCTGAGCGGACGCGAATTGGCTCACTCGCCTAACTTTACCTACAGTGCTGGCGCCACCTATCGCAGTGACATGGGCTGGTTTGTTAACTTAACGACCAGTGGTAAGAGTAAGTTCTACTACTCTGACAGTAACGACTCTCAGTCTGAGGCCTATACCTTGTTTAATGCCCGTTTAGGCTATGAGACAGAGACCTGGTCGGCTTATCTGTGGGGACGCAACCTGCTTGATGAAAAGTACGGCGTGCGCGGTTTCTATTTCGGTAATGAGCCCGATAACGGCTGGGCGGATAAACAATATATTCGTTACGGCGATCCGCGTCAGCTAGGCGTCACCCTTAACGTCAAATTCATGTAATAACCCTCACTAAGGGGCGAGCATTCAATCGCCCCCAAAAGGAACTAAGATGAAACTAACAGCTGAAATCAGCATGTATCCGTTAAAGGATAATTATATCGACCCCATTCAATGGTTTATCGATAGGGTAGATACCTATGCCAATATCGAACGGCGAACCAATGCTATGGCCACACAGGTGTGCGGCGAGTATGGCGAGGTGATGGCGATGCTGGCAACCGAAATGCAGGCGGCACATGAGAAGTGGGGCAAGGCGGTATTTGTGGTCAAGTTTATTGGCGGCGAGTTGGATCTCTCTCACCAACAGTAATTCAAGACTGACCCACTGATAACAGGAGCGATGCTTAAGCTATGACAGATCTCTGGTCTGCCTTATTGGCGACACTTTCCGGCGCCTTCGCCGAGGCCAATGGCCTGACAGCCTGGGAAGCCGTGGCGGTATTACTGGCCTTGGCCTATCTGGCGCTCGCCATGCGCGGCAACATCTGGTGCTGGGCGGCAGCCTTAGTGAGTACGGCTATCTATACCGTGCTGTTTTGGGAGGTCTCTTTGCTGATGGAGTCGCTGCTAAATGTCTATTACATGGTGATGGCGGTTTATGGCTTCTGGCTGTGGCGATACGGTGGTGGCGATGAGAACGGCGTAGAGGTGGTTAGCTGGTCGCTAGGGCGACACCTCTATCTTATTCTGGCTACCAGCGTCGTTTCCTTAGTGGTAGGTCACTTGATGGCTAGCTACACCCAGGCGTCCTATCCCTATCTCGATGCAGCAACCAGCTGCTTTGCCGTGATGACAACTTACCTGGTGGCCCGTAAAGTACTGGAAAATTGGCTTTATTGGGTAGTGATCGACCTTGTTTCCATCTACCTGTATCTCAATAAGGGACTGATGCTGACCTCTTTGCTGTTTATTCTGTATGTGGGCATGGCCATAGGTGGTTACTTTTTGTGGCGCACCAGCATGCATCAGGGGATGGGCGAGGATGGCGCTTACTCCTATGATTAAGCTGCCTTGTTACCCTTTACGCATAAGTAAGGGCCACTATGGCGCTTAATCGTCAACAGGCAACAACTTGGTTGCAATGCCATCTGCCTTCTAATGTACTAAGCGAGGTGGAAAGGGTTTTCGCAAAGCTGGGTTGCTACATAGATGACAGCTGGGTAGTCGCTCCCTTGTCCCGCGGTCTGAGTAATCAGAACTATCACCTAGTGACTGGCAACGGGCAGTTTGTGCTGCGGATCAATAGCCAGGCCAGCAGTCAGATCTGCAAGCGAGACGATGAGGTGATGAATTGGCGCCTGGCCCAAACAGCGCAACTGGCGCCTGAGTTACTTTATGTGTCAGACGACAGTCGTTTTTATCTGAGCCGTTATATTCAGACCCAGCAGGACTGGAGTCAGCTGATGACGGCTAATCCCGCTCATCCGCTTATAGAGGAACATGAGTGTTGGCCTGGTGGCGAGCAGGCGCTGTTGAGGCTGCTGAAAGGGCTCAGCGAACTGCCGTTACCGGCTAATTCTATGTCGGTAGGGGAACAGTGGCATAGCTATTATCAGCAGCTTCAAACGATGGCCGATGGCCCAAGTTTGCCCGAAAGTTACCAGCAGGCATGGCAGCAGAGATGGCAGGCACTAAAGGCCCTTAGCGAGCGAGTCGGTGAGTTACTGCTGAGCTTAGATGCCTGCATGGTGTTACCCCAATACAGTCACAGGGACTTGAATCCTCATAATCTGTTGATGAGTGAGGGGCGTCTGTGGTGTATCGATTATGAATATGCCTGTAGCTCCCATCCTCTAGTGGATCTTGCCAGTGTACTGGCGAGCCACAGGCTCTCCTCAAACCAGCGTCATAGTTTGATCTTGGGCTACTTAAGCGAACACCCTCACCTTAACGACAGGGCGCAGGCAGCGATTCCAAACGCGGTCGCCCTCTACTGGGTGTTTGCAGCCTGTTGGGCTCTGCTGATGGCAAGTCAGGGGGAGGCATGCTTTCAAGGCGTGCAGACCGAGCCTGATGCGAGTCTGCCCCATAGTGTGGCTGACTACCTGCAATGTTTCGATGACTTTATGGCGTTAATTGCCTAATCCTATTCAGAACTCTCATTTTTAGTGTCATAGACTATCTTCAAATAGACAGATTTGACGCGATTGATTTATCGGCCGAAATTTAAATCCTCTGATTTGGGTCTATTAGGTCATAACAAATTAATGAGAGAGTAAGCTATGCAGAAGTTGTACGCCCAATTTATCAAAGCTATAGGTCAGCTAGACGGGGTCGCGGCCTTGGCCCTCAGACTCTATCTGGCGCCGGTTCTCATGCAAGCTGGCTACAATAAGCTGTCCAATTTTAGCGATACGGCGGCCTGGTTTGGTAACGCCGAGTGGGGTCTTGGCTTGCCAATGCCCGAGGTGATGGTGGCTCTGGCTGCAGGCAGTGAGTTTTTGGGTGGCATATTGTTGATCCTGGGCTTAGCCACCCGACTGATATCTATCCCCTTGATGGTCACCATGGCGGTGGCGGCCTTTAGCGTGCACTGGAAGAATGGCTGGTTAGCGATAGCCGATCCTAACTCCTGGCTGGCCAACGAGCAGGTATTGACCTCGGCGGAGAAACTGGCAGCAGCCAAGTCTTTGCTTCAGGAACATGGCCACTATGATTGGCTAACATCGTCGGGTAACTTTGTGATCTTGAACAATGGTATCGAATTTGCCATCACTTATCTGTTTATGTTGTTAGGCTTGCTGGTGATAGGCGGTGGTCGTTACACCAGCCTAGATTATTTTATCGCGCGGCGTTACCTAGTTAAAACATAGGCAAGTCATAGATATAGGCTAAACAATCACCTTGGCCTAGAGTGACGAAATCCCACCAATTTGGTGGGATTTTTATTGCCAATTTGCTACTCTCGAGCAAGATTTTAATTACAGGATAATCTTCGTGGATGCTATCGAACTTCTGTTAACCCGTCAGTCTAGTCCCAGATTAGTGGCGCCAGCGCCCGATGAAGCGCAGTTAAATCAGATCCTGGCAGCGGCTGTGCGCGTGCCGGATCATGGCAGCCTCACTCCCTGGGAGTTTATTATTGCCAAAGATGAAGGCTTAACACGTCTGGGCGCCTTATTTGTCGAAGCCATGCAAAGTGAAGGTGCCGATGAAGCGGCGCTGGCCAAGGCGGGCAATATGCCGCTGCGCGCCCCTATGGTCGTGACTGTGGTGGCTAAGGTGACGGAGCACCCTAAGGTGCCGCCACTTGAACAGCATATTGCCGCGGGTTGTGCCTGCATGGCGATGCAGCAAGCAGCCTTTGCCATGGGGTTAGGGGGGATTTGGCGCACAGGTCCCTTGGCGTTTAATCGCCATCTGCACCAGGCGATGGGCTTGTCGGCGCAAGATCAGATAGTGGGTTTTCTTTATCTGGGTACCCCTGCCGTGAAGGCGCCTTTAAAGCAGCAAAAGTCACCCGAATCAGCGGTGCGCTATCTTTAGGTCGCCCTTTATGGGTAAAACTTCGACTTTGGTCGGGTTTACACTGTGGAGAAAACTGGCAAAGTGAAGGGGAGCCTGCATCCTACCTATGCAAGGTTTTCACCCTAAGTGATTGTGTTGCCCGCGATTAGCGGGCATTTTTTTGTGGTGTGTTACCAATGCCAGGCCTAGACGCCCACGCCGACATTGAGGGTTTCGAACCAGTCAAGGAACTGCTTGACCTGAGGACCGCGAAATATCCTGCCGTGTTGCGGGCAGAGGTATTGAATATCCAGCTTTCTCACCCGGTTTATCCAATCATTCTTGGCCCGATTCGAGGGCATCCACCTTTGGTGAAAATAGGCCATCTTGGCACAGTGCTGCTCGAAATCATCCACATAGATATCGGCTTGAGCATCTTCTAGGGCTGCCCCAACATCGCCGCTCATCAAGACCTTAGTCACAGGATCATAGACATGGAAATTACCTGAAGCATGCAGGTAGTGGGCGGGAATAAATTGCAGCTCCACCTGATCTAGGGCGAGACTGCCGCCATTATCGGCAATGGGCTCATAACTGATGTTGTTCATGCCAAAGTGACGAATAAAGCCTTCCCACAGCCAGGGCGAGTAGAGTTTCGCCTTGGGTAGCGTCTGATCCCATAGTCCCAGCGACGAGATAATATCCGGATCCTGGTGAGAGGCGAACAGGTGGGTTAATTGCTCCAGAGGAATATGTTTGACAATATTGGCCAGCATAGCGGCAAATAACTCTATGCCACCAGGGTCCATCAAGAGGGCCTTATGGCTGCTGACGACCATGTACTGGTTGGTGTCGATGATCTTATCGGGTTTTTCGGGGTCGCGACCAAAGTAGAGCCACTTATGGGTGGGGGTTTCGATGATCAGCTCACTTTTCATGGAATCGACTCCTTGTTTTATGATTATGGGTGGTGCCGTGGTTAGGGGGCTGTGTTGCCAAACAGGGCGATGGCATGGTCGACCCTTTTACGGATCAGCTGCGCTACATCGTCGACCCGATTCGCCACATCGTTAAAGATGGCCTGGTTGGCCGTGTCGACGCGGCAGGCTTCGATGCGGCAGATAGAGGCAAGAATATTGGCGGTGCGCAGATTGCGTTTCAGCTCATAGAGTTGGTTTTCCATCTTATCGATGAGGCGATCAAATTCGTGCCGCAGGCGACTGTGGTTAGCTTCAGTGGCTTCGACGGCGGGGTTAATGGTATTGCCATAGGGCGCATTAGCAGCCTTTACTTTAGCCAGTTGGAAATGGTTGAGGGCAACCGCTGCTCTGGCGGTTTCGGTGGCGAGTCGACTAGCCCTATGGGCAAGTTGATTGATATCTGTTGCGGCTTTCATTGTGTAGGACGCCAGGTCATCGATAAAACCCGTTAAGGCTTTAAATCCCAAGGCGGCATTGCCCACCCGAGCTGAAGCGGCCTGAGCATTACTAGCGGTCAAATTGATCTGTTTACAGTAACTTAAGGTTTGGTTGAGCTCCGCTGCGACCACAGCCGCAATGACATGATATTGACTGATTTTCGGCGTATGTTTTGTCATTAGTGCCACTTCCTATGTAGAACCAATCACAGTATAGTCGAGATAATCTGAACTGAAAGTAACCTAGGAGAATTAATTGCTTACCCTAGAAACCGAGCGTCTTCTCCTGCGTGAGATGACGGTAAAAGATGCCCCATTTATGCTTAGGCTGCTCAATAGCGAAGGCTTTATCAATAATATTGGTGATCGCGGTGTGCGCACCTTAATGCAGGCGGAAAACTATATTATCGAAGGGCCGATAAGCAGCTATCAGCAACACGGTTATGGCATGTATAGCATAGTGCTAAAGGCCAGTGGAGAGATCATAGGTTTGGCTGGTTTGGTTCGCAGAGAGCAACTACCCGAGACGGATCTGGGCTATGCGCTGCTACCTGAGTTTTTAGGCCAAGGTTATGCGTTAGAAGCGAGTAAGGCAGTGCTGGCTCATGCCAAACAGCTTAAGCTGCAAACATTGCTGGCAATAGTCAATCACGACAATCAAGCATCGCGTGCGCTACTGACTAAACTCGGGTTCGAGAGCCAAGGGACCATGCCTTGGGCTGAGGATGATGAGGTGATGCTATATAAGATAACACTTTAATTAAATTGATTATTTTGTTAGCGTGTTGGTATCGGCTAGCCTACAGGTGTAGCAAGGCAGCAAGATAAACATCATGGTGTGAAAGTACGAAGGAGATAATGCCAGGCTGGACAAGCTAATAGGGGCGCGGGGCAGAGCTCCTAATATATCCTACTGGCGTTAAGTGCCATGTTAGTTTCATCTATTCTTCATCTGAATTTGTTACAACCAGAGCATCGGAGCATGAGCATGAATCAAGATCTCTTGAGAGGCTGTTTAAACGGTGAGCATGTGGTGTTAGAGCCACTGCAAGAGGAGCATATACCTGCGCTGTCTATTGCGGTCAGCGATGGTGAGCTGTGGAACTTATGGTACACCTCTGCGCCCCATCCCGATGAGATGAAGGCCTATGTGGAGCAGGCGTTAGCCAGCGAACAACGTGGGGAAGCCTTGGCCTTTGCGGTGCGAGACAAACGCTCTGGTCAGATAGTTGGCTGTACTCGCTTGATGTCTTGGGATCAGACCCACAGGCGGATCGAGATTGGCCATACCTGGTATGCCAAGAGCGCTCAGCGTACCGGGATCAACAGCGAGTGTAAGCTGTTGCTGCTGACCTATGCCTTTGAGGTGCTAGATGTGATTGCAGTAGAGTTTAGAACTCACTGGCACAATCAACCATCCCGTGAGGCGATCACTCGTCTGGGGGCCAAGCAGGATGGGGTGTTGAGAAACCATCGTATCCTCAAAGATGGCACCATCAGAGACACAGTAGTCTATTCCATCATAGACTCTGAGTGGCCATCGGTTAAGCAGGGGCTTAAGTTTCGTATGCAGCAATATCAAGATGCAGGCTAACCTAAGTGACGATTCAACAACAGGGAGGATTAATGTCAGGAGAATTACGCAGAGCAAGGTTGGAAGACACGGCAGTCGTGGCTGCGTTATTTGATGAATATCGCCAGTTCTATCACCAAAAGAGTGATATCGAACTCGCTACTAAATTTATTCATTCACGTTTAAGCAATCAGGATGCTGTGATTTTTGTGGTCCTCGATGGGCAAAGCAATGCCTTGGGATTTTGCCAGCTTTACCCTAGCTTTAGCTCAATTCATGCTAGTAGCATGCTGATCTTAAGCGATCTCTACGTGACTCAGCACGCCCGCTGTGTCGGTGTGGGGCGCCGATTGATGAATATTGCTATCGACTATGCCAAGGCCAAAGGCGTCGCATCGATATTCTTAGAAACCCATAAAGAAAACCACCAGGCGCAGGCTCTCTATGAATCTCTTGGCTTTACCCTCGAGCAAGAATTTTTAAGCTATAGCCTTGATATTCAGTGACATCTAAAGTAGAAATGGTTCATTATCTATCACTGCACAAGGACAGTATTGATGCGCAAGACTCTCATAATTTCATTGTTAGCCCTGATGGCCAACGGCGCAGTGGCCGCTAACACTCCCTCAGACGCGGAACTGGCATTTAATAAAGAGGTGCTGGAATGCGCCGCCTATTATCAAATTGCGTCAGAAACCATTGCGGGTATGAATGCACCGCAAATGAAACCGGTTGGCGAGCGTTTAAAAAAGTCTGGCGAAGATGCCGTCACACTGGCGAAGAAATACCAGGCTGCCGACCAAGTTGAGCAGCAACTTGAAACCACAGTCGCCAAGCAAAGAGCTAGCCTACCAAGCAACAACAATCTGGGTAGCTTGATGGGGCGTTATAAGGGCCCTTGCCAGAAGCTGATGGCCAATCCACAGGAACGTCTGGACTACTGGATCATGGCGACCATGTAGGCCTATATAGGTATAGAGACTAAACCGTCCCCGCTCAGTGATTAAAGTTAAAATTTAGTCATGAAAGCAGAGTCATTAAAGAGTCATTAAAAAGAGTGCGCTTGCGCACTCTTTTGTTATCGGGCATGAAACAGGGAATCGACTAGACTGGTCTAGTTAGGAGTGATTCTTAATGCTTGTTTTCATGGAGACTCGATGAATATCTATTTGCTCATCGCTGGCGCTATCGCCACTTTTACCTGTATCGGCCATTTCACCATAGGAAAGCAGCGCTTTCTCAAGCCTATGCTTGAGGCAGACTTTGACCCTATCGCCAAGTCCATCATGCATTGTGTGTTTCACTATATCTCAGTGTTTTTGGTGTTATCGGCCTTAGTGTTGATCGCCTGCGCTTTTGAGCTGATGTCGAATATGCAAAGCTATGCCTTATTGCTGTTTATCGCGCTAAACTTTGTGCTGTTTGCGATCTGGCAGATCTATATAGGTTATTTTGCGGAGGTAAAGGGGGCATTTCGCTCCCTGTTTCAGTGGATCTTCTTCGTGGTGGTTAGTGGTTTTACGTTTGCGGGGATCTTCCAGGGTTAAACTAGGAGAGTCAGAAAGCAATCCAAGGTTAGACTTAGTGTTTGCAAGCTCAGTTATCAAATTGAGGCCAATGGGCTATTCGCCCACTGGGACACTCTGATCGTTACAGCTATTGCGGGCCTCGCAATCATCATATTGCACGCTAATGCTGCTCACATCGACAGGCTGCTCATCTTGTTTAAAGCTCGCCCATTCCTGTTTAATGCTCGTCAGCCAGCTGTTGTCTGTCTCTTGCTCCAAGTAGGTGGAAACATCGACAAAGGTTAGCCAAAAGGCATAAGCCACGATGGAGTACATTGTAAAACGAAACATCATTTTCACCTTGGTATCACTTAACTAGAAACGCACTATACGCCCTAAATTTTAAGAAATAAACTGTCAATGTTTTGCCGCTTTTTAGTGTATCAATCTGAGGTGTAACTATTTGTATTTTAAGGTTAAAAATTTATTAAGGGGGTTGCTTATGTAGTTAAAAATGACGCTGTCAGTTTATTAGCGAGCAGCCTGTTTTTTGACTCTTTGTCGGAAGTGCTGGGAGAGTTGGCATTATTTTTGATGTCGATTTGGAGGCTAAGTTGGGGGTTTGTTGAGTGGTTGATTAGTGAGCGGTTTGGGCGCTCGTGTCGTCACTGTTGCTAGTTTTTTGTCCAACGTTTACCTGCATTTGTGTCTACCTAGTGGAGTAGAAGGTCGTACCTTCGCTTTAATTAATAGCCTGCGGCTCGCTTTTGTGCAGATACATCTGCTACACGCCGTGAATATTTCCTTGTAGGCTCGACGATTGAATCTGACCTACATGGATGTAGGAAATGCCAATAAATGTAGGGAACATTTTTGGCCCTGCCATCGACGTCCGCAGATGCATCTACACTCGGTATCTAACGTCTCTTCGATTTAGCGGTATTGGTGTATTTAAGACGTGAAGTCTTACTGATTTTTGCCCCGAAGTGAGTTGTTGGTCAGCCAGTAAATCGCAAACTTACTACTCAACAATTTCTTATCTAAGTCTTGTTTGTGCGATTCACCACAAGAAGTAGAAACTGGACAGATACACAGTCATATTTAAATGATGTGACTTTTGGATGATTTTAAGCCTAAATCCGTGCGCGTTTTGCCGTTATTGATAATATAACTCCCTTTAAAATCAACTAATTGCAATCTTTTTCAAGTCGATAATAGGTTTGGGGAACGCGCATGCGCGTTTTTCCAGATGGTGTATCTAGCAAAATGCTGATAAGTTCATTACATACAGATAGTTAACTGTGCGCGTTTTCACTGGTTCAACGAGGTAAACGCGCATGCGCACTAATAAAATGTTACACGTCATGAATAAACGAACCATCGCAACATTTTTAGTATTATTTTCAGTTTTCTGCTTCGGAGGTAGTGTGCAAGAAGGTAAAGATGAATCTCAAGAATTAATGGATGCAGTTTTGCCGCTTGCAGAGAAATTACTAACTGAGCATGGGGAATTCTTTCCTTATGGTGGTGCAATGACACCTGACGGGAAAATTGTTAGTGTAGCGGCTTATGATGGAGACGAACATCCACCATCTTCTGCTTCATAAAGCATTTAATACAGCAGCTCAGAATAAAGAATGAAATTTCAGATTATCCACTAAGCATAGGTTCTTCGACAGGTGATACTTATAGAACTGCGGTAGGCTCAACTATTCAGACAGCACTTAATCAGACTGCAAATATCAAATGGATGTCTACAGTGTTGCAAGAATTCTATGCAGTTGTAGAACGTACCTAACAAGTGACTGTTTAAGAGTGATTCGCAACGCGTGGCATTTTCAGTATGCGTTGGTTTAAGTGATTAAGGTGGTATGCGGCGGCTTCGGTATTGCGTTGCTCACACCTTAACAGGGCGTTAAGTTTTATCGAGTTTGGAGGAATAAATTGACTATTGATTTATCAACGGGGCTTGCAATTTATGCTGCGGTATTGTCTACAATTTTGGCCGTATTGAATCTTGTGAAGTTTAAAAGAGATAGCGATAAAGAAAAAGTAAAGTTATCTGCTGAACTTATAAAGAAAAATGAATTTGAAAAATTGGTTAGTGGTATGTATTCCGAACCTGTTGAACCATATCCCCCTGTTGAATCTGCTACGTTGTATGAGGTTAAAGTGCTCAACAGAAGTGACTTTCCAATTAAGTTAGATACAGTAAAAATCCATAGCGATCTAGGTGATTTTTCGGCTTATAAAAAGTATTCAATAGGCGGGCAGCCGAATTACCACAGCCCTATTGGTGAGGAATTTAAGGTTGATGTCCCTTCGAAAGAATATCGAAAATTTGGAGTGGTTATTCCAAAAGGTAGTGAAAATTTGAAGGTTCAACGCATCACACTTTCAACGGTTTGTGGCAAGGTTGTCACTATAAAGACTTAACAAGGCGGTCAACCTGTCACTCAACGCTTGGCATTGTTGCTTCGCAAAAGTTTATGCCAAGGCTTCGTGCAGGTTAGCTTAGCGTTATCCCATAGAAATTTTTCGCTGAAATTGACGAACTAGAGTTAAGACTTAAACTCGGAATTGTCCAAAAATGATTTTTTCCAGTGGTTGAGTTTTATTGTTTGCAGGTGAGTGGTTAGCGCCTTGGTAGCTTGATGGTTTTTATCTTTTAGTGGAGAGCACGCAAGGGGATGACGTGCGGTGGAGACCGGCGGTTTACTGAGGGCACTGAGTGACTAAGAAGCGAACCTATCTAAAGCCAGCTAATTAATCATTGAGATTATTTTGGATGAAGCAAGACGGCGCTAGACTCTGTGGTGAGTCTAACGCTGTCGATATGTCTTGCGGTAACGCTTGGTTTAAGAGCGTTTCTTCCACAGCATCACGCCGGCGACGATGATCACCAGGGCGATGATTGGGAGTAGGTCGTTAAGGTGGTGGAACAGACCTACGCCGTTGTGCCCTGGGTGCGCCCAGGCTGCTGCGGGAAGAAGGCTAGCGAGTAGCAGTAAGGCTTTTTTCATTGTAATACTCCATTTATGTTTAGTTTTATTCATCGGTTTCTAGCTCTAGTTGCATCAGCAGTAGTTCTTCCCCTTCGGTAATGCGGGTCTGAAAACTGTTGCAGCTAGGACAAATGACACTTCGTTCCTTGATGGTATGAGTGCTATGGCAAGCCTGACACTCGAGCACCAATTCCTGATGTATGATCTCCAATTCGGCCTCTCTGGCGCACCCCTCCAGTTTGAAGGTTTCAAAGGCAGTAGCCAGTAGGGCGGGTTCAACACCGCTCAAGACGCCGATTTTTATCACCACCTTAGTGATGCGATTCGCCTGATTAGCGATAGCATGCTGCTCGCATTGTTCCAGCAGGGCAGTGACAATCGAATATTCGTGCATTAACAGATCCTTGGTAGCAATTCACCCTGGGGCAGGTCGAGATAGCGACTGCTTCCCCATGGGGTCTTGAGCACCACTTTACCTGTGTGACCCTGTTCGACATGGCCGATAATGGCTGCCTGTTGGCACTGGCCGTAGCGCTGGATGATCTCCTGTGCGCCCTCGGCGATGTCGCCAGGTACCGCCATAATGAAGGTGCCTTCGTTGGCCAGGTCATGGGGCTCAAAGCCATAGAGTTCACACAGGCCTTTAACCTCGTCACACACAGGGATTCTGCTCTCTTCCACGGTAATGCCGACCTCTGAGGCACTGGCCCATTCGTTGAGCACAGCTGCCAGGCCGCCGCGGGTGGCGTCGCGCATGGCGTGAATTTGGATGTTGCAGGCGATAAGTTGCTCGACCACGGGCCAGAGGTTAGCGCAATCGCTGACCAGCTCAGACTCTAAAGTCAGGCCTTCTCGCGCCATCAAGATGGCGGCGCCGTGACGGCCGATATCCCCTGAGACTATGATGGCATCGCCTACTTGCAGATTTTTCACCGAGATCTGCGGCTTTAACACGCGGCCGACGCCAGAGGTATTGATAAACAGGCCATCGGCGCAGCCCTTAGGCACTACCTTGGTATCGCCGCAGACGATGCGGGTGCCGCTTTTGTGCAGTTCCTCGGCCATGCTGGCAACAATCGCCTTGAGATCCTTGATGGCAAAGCCCTCTTCGATGATGAAGCTGCAGCTTAGGTATTGGGGCTCGGCGCCCATCATCGCCAGATCGTTAACCGTGCCCGCGATGGCGAGTTTGCCTATGTTGCCACCGGCAAAAAACAGCGGCGAGACAGTGAAGGAGTCTGTGGTAAAGGCTGTCTGGCCATCGAAGTGGAGCAGGGCGGCGTCTTCCTCACTGGCTAAAATCGGGTTGTTAAAGGCTTTAAAGAAGATCGACTTGATCAGACGATTCATCTCTTTGCCGCCACCGCCGTGACTGAGTTGTACTTTCTTTTCATTGCTGTTGTCGGCCATGATTAGACTCCGTTATAGCGGTAATAAGCATTGCAGGCACCTTCTGAGCTAACCATGCAGCTACCAAGGGGCGTTTCAGGGGTGCAGCCGCGGCCGAAGACTTTACAGTCTTTAGGTTTGGCGATGCCCCTTAAGATGTCACCGCACTGACAGGCTTTGTGATCGTCGATATCGGCCACATTGAGCATGTCGCGATAGATCACCTCGGCATCCCGGTGGGCATATTCGTGCTTAAGCATTAATGCCGACTCGTTTAGTGGCCCAAGACCTCGCCAGCGAAAATGTGGTCTGATGGTGAGGTATTGATTCACTTTTTGCTGGGCATGCACATTGCCATCTTCGCTCACAGCACGGCTATATTGCACGTCGAGCTCGGCTTTCCCCTCGACCTTTTGCTTAACGATGCGCAGGATGGATTCCATCACATCCACCGGCTCAAAACCGGACACCACTACCGGAGTACCGTATTGATTAACGGCGGGGCGGTAGAGTTTGGCGCCTGAGATCACGCTGACATGGGCCGGACCGATAAAGGCATTTACCTTAGCCTGTGGATCGGCCATCACGGCATCGATCGCCGGTGGCACCAGCACATGGTTAATATGAAACAGCAGGTTATCCAGCCCTTGCTGCTCAGCCTGTTCAATTAACACCGCCGTCATGGGGGTTGAGGTCTCAAAGCCGATAGCGAAGAAGATCACCTTTTTATCTGGGTTCTCCTTGGCGATAGCTAAGGCATCCATGGGGTCGTAGAGGGGGCGAATGTCACAGCCCTTGGCTCTAAACTCGGCCAGACTGCCGTTTGAACCGGGCACGCGGATCATATCCCCTAACGTCACCAAGATCACATCGGGTTGGGATGCCAGAATGGCGGCATGGTCGATACGCTCTTTGGGCATGACACACACGGGGCAGCCTGGGCCATGCACAAACTCGATATTGTCTGGTAGCAGCTGATTAAGCCCATACTTCATGATGGTGTGGGTATGACCGCCACACACCTCCATGATGTAGATATTGCCCTCATGCTTGGCGGCGTGAAGGGCGATCTCTTTGGCTAGGTTGTGAATGGTGTCAGGATCTCTAAAGCCCTGATACAGCTGTTTTAGCTCTATCATGATTGGGCCTCCTGTTCATTCATCTTGGCAACGATCTCCTGATACAGGTCCAGGCTCTGCTCAGCGTCGGCTTTGTCTATCTTGTTCATCACAAAGCCAATATGGATCAGTACATAGTCGTCGATCTCCAGAGGCTCACTCATTAAATGGCTGCTGACCTTGCGCTTAACCCCTAGGGTCTCTACCGTGACGGCCTGCTCCTCAGGATGCAACTCGACAATTCTTGATGGAATAGACAAACACATAATTAATGGCTCCTGTGAGCGTTTAGCCAGTCGACAACGGCGCGCATGCTGTCGCCATCCTTAATGGAGGTAATGATCACCTCGGCCTCAGGGTTGAGGCGTTTTACCTGTGCCTTGGCTTCCTCGACGCTAAAGTCAAAGTGGGGCAGCAGATCCGCCTTAGTGATCAACACCAGGTCTGCCTTGCGGAACATTACAGGATATTTTTCTATCTTGTCGTCGCCTTCGGGCACTGAGACAAGCACCACATTGAAATGGGTGCCCACATCATAAGAGGCGGGGCAGACCAGGTTGCCGACGTTTTCGACAAAGCAAATATCCAGCGATGCCAGATCCACATGATGCAGGGCGTCATGCACCATAAAGGCGTCCAGGTGGCAGGCGGAGCCGGTTTGGATCTGAAAGGCGGGGATCCCTTTAGCCAGCAGGCGGTCGGCATCGCGGGAGGTTTCCAGGTCGCCTTCGACCACACCATAGTTAAGATCTGTGTATTCTTTAAGGTGTTCCAGCAGTGTGGTTTTACCGCTGCCCGGACTGCTCATCAGGTTAAAGGCGGTGATATTGTGAGCCTCGAAGTGGGCGCGGTTGTGGGCCGCTTCATGGTCGTTTTTATCGAGGATTTTATGGATCACCGACAGGGTTTTCTTGTCGTTGAGCTGAGGATTGCTACGCAGGGTGCCGTGGTCGTGATGATGGGAATGACCGTGCTCATGGCTGTGGTCATGATGATGATCGTGCTCATGGCCTTGGTCGTGCTCATGGCTGTGATCTCGAGTGATAGAGCAACCGCAGTCTTTACACATAATGAACTCCAAAAAATCTAAGGCGTTAATGCCATTTTGCGCTAGGGACCCAAAGACTTCATTGACGCGGGTCAGTTTTAGGCAAAATCCTGTTAATCAAATTGGCTCAAGTTGTCGTGGGAAATAACGGTTATCGTAAATCGTTATTCGATAGTGCTTTTCCACTCACCTTGGGCCTTGCTATTACTGTGTATGGCGTACCAGAGTTGCCCCAGGGCAATGCCGCCATCGTTTACCGGTACCTGATCTGAATCCAGTACCTTAATCTCTGCCATATTCAGGCGCTTGCGTGTCTCGCTAAGCAGGTAGCGGTTTTGAAACACGCCGCCGCAGAGCACCACATCAAGCCCCTTATGTTTCGCGGCGCAATCAGTTACCGCCTGTGCCAGCGCATTCATAAAGGCGCGGGCGATCAGGCTGATGCCGTCGGGCTTATCCTGCCAATGCAGCAGGGTATCGACCATCTCTTGCCAGAGCGCCGAG
Source organism: Shewanella sp. ECSMB14101 (assembly GCF_000773485.1). Taxonomy (NCBI): domain Bacteria; kingdom Pseudomonadati; phylum Pseudomonadota; class Gammaproteobacteria; order Alteromonadales; family Shewanellaceae; genus Shewanella; species Shewanella sp. ECSMB14101. The sequence continues at coordinate 62,512 of NZ_JSFF01000004.1, forward strand.
AGTTGCCAAACACCGTCAATCTCCTTGAGGGTAAAGCCTATTCCCGATTGGCTAAGCTGCGCCTCGGTAACCGCATCGGCCTTTGCTTCGATCAACATGCCCGCCTGGCCTTCAAATTGGGTGGTTTGCATCAGATCAAGCAGACAGGCGGCGGCATCGAACAGACGGCCGATAGAACTGGTCGTCTGGGTGGCCACACCTTTTTGCCACAGGGTGTGCAGGTTGCCGATAAGGCTGCCGGGTAGTGCCTTAAGTGCGTTGAGCGGGAGGGCCTTAATCTCTTCAGGCGAGTAGCGCTCGAATAACAGTGCCAACATAATGCGGCGGGGATCTTTAATCGCCTGCTCGCCGCCAATCAGCGCCATGGGGCTCAGATGGGCGACGCGCTGGTAATTATTGACATCGGCAAGCATGGCTTCACCGCCCCAAAGCTGGCGCTTATCACCAAGGCCTGTACCATCGAAACTAAAGCCCAGCACCTTGTCAGTGATCTGATTGACCGCCATCACGCTGAGAATATGAGCGTAATGGTGCTGCACCTGAATGTAGCTAATCTCTTTGTTTTGTTGTTGGCACTCTTGCTGCGCCCACTGGGTTGAGGCGTAATCTGGGTGTTTGTCGCTCACCAACAGCTTAGGACTGAACTGGTACAGGCGTTTAAAGGTGGCCAGAGTGTCAGTAAAATATTGTTCTGCCTCAAGGCTAAAGAGATCGCCGATATGGGGGCTGAGCACCAGGTTGTGATTGAAGCCAAAGGCGATGCTGTTTTTCTGCTGAGCGCCTACTGCCAGCGTTTCTTGGGGAACAGCCTCGGGCATGGCCAGAGTCAGCGGTGCGTAGCCTCGGGCAAGGCGGATCACCTGTATCTTGTCATCAATCATCTGCACCACGCTGTCGTCACAGCCGTTAAGGATCTCACGGTTATGATCCAGCACGGCATCGATGACGCCAGCTAGGCGTTCGAAGATATCTTCTGCATGGGTGATGATAGGCTCGCCGCTGCGGTTGGCACTGGTGGCTACCAGAGGTCGGTTAAGCCTGACAAGCAGCAGTTGATGTAAGGGGGTATAAGGTAAAAATAGCCCTAGTCTATCAATGCCGGGCGCCACGGCTGGGCTTAGTGCACCTTGGTGCGGCGCTTTTTGCAGCAGTGTGATAGGGCGCTCGGCGCTTTGTAGCAGCCGCCATTCGGCCTCGCTGCCCCTGGCTAAGGTTTTCGCCATCTCGAGTGAGGCGCACATGACAGCAAAGGGCTTGGCGGGGCGCTGCTTACGTCTGCGCAGTCTCTGCACCGCCTCATCATTGGTGGCATCGCACACCAAATGAAAACCACCCAATCCCTTGATGGCCAAGGTTTTACCTTGGGCAAGCAGTTCAACGGCCTGCTCCAGCGCGGCATTTTTCTCGGCAACCAGGCTTTGCTCAGCCGAGAGTAGCGACAGCTGCGGTCCACACTGGGGACAACTTACCGGCTGGGCATGGTAGCGCCTGTCTAGCGGGTCTTGATAGGCGGCGGCGCAGGCGTCACACATGGCAAAGTTAGCCATGGCGGTATTGGGTCTGTCATAGGGCAGGGCGCGGATCAGGGTATACCTGGGGCCACAGTTGGTGCAGTTGGTAAAAGGGTATTGATAGTGGCGGTTACTCGGGTCCATGATCTCATCGAGACACTCCTGGCAGCTGCTTTTATCGCTGGACACTGCAACCACCGCCTTGGCATCGGCTTGGCTGTGCTGGATCTCGAAGCTGTCGCAATCTTCAAGGGGGATCTCTATCTCGCTCAAGCTGTCGATGCGCGCCAAAGGGGGCGGCGTCTGGCTAAGGGTCTCAATGAAGGCGTTAATGGCCTCACTGTTTCCCTGAAGTTCTACCGTTACCCCTTTGCTGTGGTTAAAGGTGAAGCCTAGCAGCCCAAGCTCAATCGCCCAGCGATAGACGAAGGGGCGAAAACCAACCCCTTGGACGATACCCGTGATCTCCAGTCTCACTCGCATAGTCGCTGTTGCGGCCTTTGGCAAAGTGCGTGACATGGTTAAAGCCTGCGTTTTTTCAGCAGCAGGGCGCCGACAGCATGGTTGTTGCCATCTATCTCAAGCTGCTGATTGTGTTTGATGGGGAAGTTTTTGCCGATCCGCAGGGCAACGCGCTGACACAAAAGCGGGTTAGCCCACTCGCTACCGGCCAGGGCAACTGACTTGACCCCTAGATTAAGATCCAGATGCTCAATCCAGTTGGCCAGATAGTCGGCAAAGGAATCGTGCATGCCAAAGGCGAGCTTATTGCTGTCTCTGTCATCTGCCAGACGGAAGCTGATCAAGCTGCCCAGCGTCTTGCACCAGTTGAGGCTGCGATAGGCCTCGCCTCGGGTGAGTGGATAGTCGATGCGCGGAGAGTTAGCGCCGCGATGGGCCAGCGCGCTGGCAATCAGGGCATCGTTAAGATCGCTAAGGCTTAGTGAGCGGCTCTCTAGCCCCAGAATCACGGCGCCAACCGCCCAGAGGGCCCTGAGACTATGGCGTTTTGCAGGCAGTTTAAGATCGAGAAGGCGCAGGTAATCTTCAGGATAATGCTGTTTGAATTTTTCGAGCACCTTACGCTGTGGACTCTGTTCCAACTGATGATAGATCTCATAGCCGTTTTCAGGCAGCTCGGGCAGGGCAAAGAAACGCTCGGCTTCACACTTGTTATCTAAGGTGTAGATCTGTCCACCATGTTCGCGGCTAAGATAGATAACGGCGCTGTTTTTGCTAAGGCCATGTTCAAGATTGACGCTATGCAAGGCGCACAGCGCCAGTTCGTCATCGCCGAGAATAGCCTCGTTTAGCTCTCTATGTTGCGCCTTGATCTTTGCCCCTTTTTCCACCCGATAGTGTCCTTTCGGCTTATCGCTGTGGCTGGCGTAATAATAGGTGTCTTGATCTGCTAACAGCACAGCCTCATGCAGTGGTTGTTTTGCCGAATCAATGCCGATACTGCTGGGCTGTGAGCTGTGAATGTCGGCCCATTGGCCATCAATATAGGCCAGTGCCTCGCCTTGAGCGGGATCGTCTAGGTAGACCCAATCTGTGCCATGTTGGCGCAGGTGCTCAGCCAAGATCACCAGTAGGCGGTTGTAGGCAAAGCAGAGATCGTATAGTGGCTGGGCGAGCTTTGGATGCTCTTTGATGGGGCGGACACAGATAAGGGGTTTTTCAATGCTCGACAGGGCCAGCACCTGAGGATCGCTAAGGTGGAACTGCGCATTGAGGGTATTCGGGTTACAGACTAGCAGACGCGGACGAGTAGGGATAGCTAGCGGATTGGGACTAAGGTGAATACCGCCTGCCAATTTAAGTTCACCCTCAGCCATCAGGGTGTGATACATGGCCTGAATGTCGGTGGCGGTCAGGCCTCGATAGTCCTGATGAATGCGTTGCTCGCCGTGGCAGCAGTCGCATACAAGATCCAGTTGACCAAATTGGGACGCTTGGTTATCACCAAAGTGCGGCGCACACTGCTGACAAAATTCTTGGGAGAGGGACTCTGTGGGTAAAGGTTTGCTTGTGCCCGTTGGAGCGTCGATTAGGGCGATACGAGAATCGGTGAGCCAGACAGAAATTAAGAAGTCTTGCGCGATGGCATCAGCTAAGGCTTCTAGCTCGCTCTGCTGGCCCTGGGCTTCGATAAAATAGGCGCCACCTTGATAGCCGATATGGATGTTTAGATCACCATAATTTAGGTATCGGTTACATAAATGCGCGTAAAGCGGCACCTGTCGTGAACAGGTAAACTCAAATTTTATTGTCTTCATTTAGTGATACACCGCGCTTATAAGAATCTGGAATGAGTGTTTCAATCGCCACGTGGTTGATTCGTTCGATCTCGAATCCGAGGGATTTGAAATGGGTCAGTATTGTCGTTTCCATCAGGGGAACGGCGGCGGCGACACTCGGGGTGAGCCCCAGTGTCATAGGTTCGAGTACGGTTGGCGTGCAGCCAAGTACGAAGGTCTTAGGTCTGTCTCCGACCATCTCCATCATGGTCAATGTCTGTAACATCTCCACCTCATGGGCGCTTCCTTGCCAATCGATTTCGCTGGGAGCCTTGTCGAAATCGAAAAAATAAACTTCTCCTGGGCCTACGCCGTGGGCGTTGACCGTATCGACTACTACAAGATAGTCGTATTTACAGATAATGGGAATTAGCCCTTGGGCTAAGGTGCCACCATCCATCACATCGAGCTGATGCGACGGATGGTTAAAGCGATAGTTTTCTTGTAGGTAATTGACAAAATGTACGCCGATCCCTTCATCGGCGTACAGCACATTACCAATACCGAGTAACAGTATTTTCATGGCGCCCTTATTTAATGTTTCTTAGGGTGGTAGTCATAGCCAGAGACAATAGAATCTACCGAATTATGTTTAAATCTTATGCCGGTCCATACCGCCATGTAGACGTGAATGACGACAAAGATAATAAACACCCAAGTAAAGTAATGGTGCCAGATACGTACCTGAGCCAAACCGCCCATGGCACTGGTTACCCAAGCAGCCATATCAGCCAACATGCCGCCTAAACCTAAGTGGTAGACATTGGCATACAGTGCCAGTCCCGTAATGCAGATAAGTACTGCGACCACAGAAATGGCAAAGTAGGTGACAAACTGTAATGGGCCGTAGACACCTTTCTTGTCCAGGTGTCCCATCCAGAGATAGGACTTAAGCTGCACTATCCAGCTGTTGACACTGGTGACATCTTTAAAGGATCGCCGCTCAATATCACTCTTGCTGAAAAAGAACAGATAAGCTCGCACTAAAGTGATGGCACATAGCAGAAAGCCAAACACTTGATGAGCAAATCTTATCCATCCCTGAACCAAGACATCAGAGCTACTTGGTGCGACCAAGAACGGCCAGGCAATATAGAAACCTGTAATGACAAGAACCAATATGGCTAGCGCTCGCAACCAGTGAAAAATCCTGATCGCGGCGCTGAAGATAAAGGCTCTCTCATAGGGTACATTGTGTGTAGCCATGAGTTGCTCCTTAGTTATTGCCGTTTGGGTCGATACGGAACTCACCCAAGTCTTGACCCTTATAGTCCATTACGTGTACCGAGCAGGCCATACAAGGGTCGAACGAGTGGATGATACGTATCACCTCAAGGGGCCTAGTCGGATCTTCCATCTTCAGTCCTATTAGCGATGCCTCATAAGGACCTACCTTACCCGCTGCGTCCACAGGACCTGCGTTCCAGGTGGTGGGCACCACAGCTTGGTAGTTTTCGACTAAACCATTTTTGATACGGATCCAGTGACTGAGCATGCCGCGTGGCGCCTCAATCATGGCGTGACCCACATACTCCTTGTTTGAATCGATTTCAGGTTTCACATAGGTCGCTTCATCGACTTGAATGTTACTAATGAGGGCGTCGAAAGTTTTAAGGCCTTCTTCAGCAACAATCACGGTTTGCAGCATGCGCGCCGCAGTGCGGCCTAACGTGGTGAACAGCGCCTCAACCGGCAGACCTGTCACTTCCAACAGACCGTTAACGGCATCGACAACCACCTTGTTTCCGCGGGCATAGCTGACCAGCAGGCTAGAAAGTGGTCCCACTTCGACAGGCTCACCTTGATAGCGTGGTGATTTCACCCAGCTGTACTTACCGTCGCCATCCAGTGTCGGCAACTTACCGTACACAGTGTCGCGTTCTACAAAACCTGTGTAGTTAGGGATAGTGGTGCCGTCATATGGATGTTGAGGACCCTCTGCATCGTACCAGGCGTGGCTAACGTCTTCTTTGATCAGGTCTGGGTTTAAATCACTGACATTGGCCAGATCGCCATTCATGATCACACCCTGATCAAACATGTATTGGCCATCGGCTAAGACAAAGTCATTAGTTGCCATGAAGTTCTTCACATTGACGCCGCCCAGCACGCTAGGCTCGCCGCCGAAGGCTTCTGCTGCCATGACGATATCGGCCTTGTAGGCACGATGGATAAAGTCGGTCACTATGGCATGCTTCTGTTTCCACTCCTGCAGACGGGCAGGGCTGAGCATGTCACGTACCGAGGTAACACCGCCGACTACCAGTGACTGTGGATGTGGCTGCTTACCACCGAAGATGGCCAGCATTTCGGCGGCAACGCGCTGTACTTCCAGTGCCTTAAGGTAGTGTGACAGGGCGATTAGGTTCTGCTCTGGGGTAAACTTATAGGTGCCGTTACCCCAGTAGGCATTGGCGAAGGGGCCGAGCTTACCGGTTTCGACAAAGCCTTTAACACGCTCTTGTACTGCGCGTAGTTCACCTTCACCGGCGGCGATTGGCTTGTCGGTATACTTAAGGGCAACTTGTGCCGCTGCAGCGGGATCGGCGCTTAGTGCTGAGACCACATCTACCCAATCCAGCCCGTGGAGGTGGTAGAAATGTACTATATGGTCGTGCATATAAAGCGAGGTCTGCATCAGCGAGCGCAGATACTTGGCATTTAGTGGGATCTTCAATCCTAAGGCGTTCTCAACCGCCTCGGTACCACAGCGATAGTGGGAATAGGTACAGACACCACAGATACGTTGTACGATAAGGCCCACATCCATTGGGGTACGTCCCTTAAGGATCACCTCGATGCCACGCCAAAGAGTGGAAGAGGACCAGGCTTTTTGAACAACATTATTTTCGTCGACTTCGACCTCGATGCGCAGATGGCCTTCGATTCGAGTGATAGGGTCGATAACTACACGTTTGCTCATTGAATTAGTCCTCCTTAGAATTGGCAAATACGCTGGCAACAGCGTGAGCGCCGATACCTACAGCTGTGGCACCCAAGATCACTGCGCCGACAGTATCGGCCGTTGCGTCCAGTCCGTGAAGGAGCTGTCTGCCAAGGGGTTTTTCAAAGTCGGCCATATCGTCCCAGAAGTTAGGTTCAGAACAGCCCATGCATCCATGACCTGCAAGTACTGGCCAACTGGTGTGATGGTTGAATCTTTCTGTGGGGCAGTTGTTATAGGTATAAGGTCCTTTACAGCCCACTTTGTAGAGGCAGTAGCCGTCTTTTGCACCTTGATCGCCAAACTCTTCGACAAACTCGCCGGCATCGAAGCGGCCGCGACGTTCACAGTTATCGTGTACCCGTGCGCCATAGGCCCATTTAGGACGGTTAAACATATCCAGTGCGGGAAGTTTACCGAACATGATGAAGTACATGAGTGTACCGACTATGTTCTTTTCGCTCGGTGGACAGCCACCTAAGTTAACCACTGTCTTATCGATCACCTTGTCGACACCTTTAGCGCCGGTTGGGTTCGGCGCTGCGGCCTGAACGCCACCGAAGGCGGCACAAGTACCCACAGAGATGATGGCGGCTGCGCCCTCGGCTGCATGGGTGACGATCTCAAGTCCGGTATGGCCCTTACATCCTACTGTTAGGAAGGCACCGTTGTTGGCCGTAGGTATAGCCCCTTCGACCGCGAGTAGATAGTTACCCTTATAGGCTTCTAGGGCATGCTCCAGGTTCTCTTCAGCCTGCCAACCCGCAGCGGCCATCAAGGTCTCATGGTATTCCAATGAAACATGATCGAAGATAAGGGAGTCGAGGTTAGGTGTGTCTGCGCGAACTAATGATTCGGAGCAGCCAGTACATTCGGCCATGTGCAGCCAAATGAGCGGTACCCGATCAGCCAGTTCGGCGGCTTCGGCAACTAAGGTACTAAATGGTAATGGTAGCGCAAGCATCGCGGTAACGGCGGCGCTCCATTTCATAAAGTCTCGACGGCTAATGCCATGCTCTTCCATCTTGTCTTGCAATGTATGAGCATGACGAGGCGCTAAGCGACGTAACTCTTCGAGGCGTGCTTGGCCTTGCTGATATAAGGCGGCATGTGTGTCCATGGTTAACCCTTTGTTTTCTTTTTTGATGCGAAAATGTAGTGGCACGTTTCAATGACTTAGTTTAGGCCTCAAGTTCAGAGTGAATGTTGACATACATCAACATTTGTAAACCTTGTGAATCGCAAGGGCTTTTAAGCTTGCTGCGATATGAGCTGGATCAAGTTAATTTTAAAATATGGGTCAAAATGTCCCAATTTGGCGGGTAAAATTGATCGGCTTCAAATTTTTTGATTGTTAAGTAAGTGGCTGTTTTGTCTGCTTATAAATAAAATTGGTCAAATCTTCGGCTTTTTAGACCAACCTTATATACACTTAAGGTGCAGACACTAAAAAGGAGTCAGAATATGGAGTCGATGAAAGTCGTTGATTATATGGATCGCCAACCCGTGTTATTACAGGCGGATATGACACTGGCTGCTGCAGTCGAAAAGCTGTTAACACAAAAAAAATTAGGCGCGTCTGTGGTTGATACACAGGGTCATTTAGTGGGGTTTTTGTCGCAACAAGATTGTTTAGCCGTGATGCTAAAGAGTACCTATCATTGTGATCTTACCGCCAACGTGAGCGACTGTATGCGCACCGATGTGCTTAGCGTTGCCAAAGATGAGTCCATCATAAGCCTTGCCGAGCAGATGCTGCTGCCTAAGCCAAAAATCTATCCGGTTGTCGATCAAGGCAGGGTCATTGGCATCATAGATAGAAATGCCGTGCTGAGGGCGATCAATAACTCTATGCAGGAGTGTTATCTCAAGCCTGCCTAAGCTTATGCTTCAGTTCACCTTTTTTCGTATCCCAGTATTGGGGCCTCAGTAAGAGAAAAGGTGAACAAATTAGCCCGTCTGGCGCGATTTTCCATACCAAAGTGGACCGTTACTTGGTAGGATCTCTGCTTTGTGTTTTGCTATATGGGTTTTGCATTTGAATTCGCCACGTCACCCCTTGTCTCATGCCTTCTTGAATCAGTGTTATCAGGCCGATGCCTCACGTATCAAACGCCGCTTACATAGGTTAAAAAAACAGGCCGATGGTGAGCAGAAAAATGAGCAATTGGCTAAGTTAGCTGAGCAGGCCATTGCTGCAGCGGCCAAGGCACAGGAACGTTTACAAAACCGACCCGAGATCAGCTATCCCGAAGCCCTGCCAATCTCACAAAAACGTGCGGAAATTGCCGAGGCGATCGCCAACCATCAGGTGGTGATTGTGGCCGGTGAAACCGGCTCGGGTAAGACGACTCAGCTGCCTAAAATTTGCCTCGAGCTTGGCCTAGGCAGTCGCGGCCTTATCGGTCACACCCAGCCCCGTCGACTTGCTGCTCGCAGCGTCGCAAGTCGTGTGGCCGAAGAGCTAGGCAGTCCCTTAGGCGAAGTGGTGGGCTTTAAGGTACGCTTTGCCGATGCCATTAAGCCGACCTCCTATATTAAGTTGATGACCGACGGTATCTTGTTGGCGGAGCTGAGTTCAGACAAATACCTGGATCAATATGACACCATCATTATCGATGAGGCCCACGAGCGAAGCCTGAATATCGACTTCATTCTGGGTTATCTCAAGAGTGTGCTCAAGCGCCGCCCGGATCTTAAGGTGATCATCACCTCGGCCACCATAGATGTGGATCGTTTTTCTAAGCATTTTAACAATGCGCCCGTGATCGAGGTGTCGGGTCGAACCTATCCGGTGGAGACCCGCTATCGTCCTTTAGTGCGCGAGCAGGATGAAGACTTGGATCTCACCGACGGCATCTTTGCTGCGGTTGAGGAGCTGATGGGCGAGGGGCCCGGCGATATCCTGATCTTCCTCAATGGCGAGCGTGAAATCCGTGACCTAGCAGACCAACTCAATAAGCAGCAATACCGAGATACCGAGGTTCTGCCTCTCTATGCGCGCCTCTCCTACGGCGAGCAGTCTAAGGTGTTTAAGAGCCATCGCGGGCGACGTATTGTGCTGGCCACCAACGTGGCGGAAACCTCGCTGACGGTACCAGGGATCAAGTATGTAATTGACCCAGGGACGGCACGTATCAGTCGTTATAGCTACCGCACTAAGGTGCAGCGCCTGCCAATTGAGCCTATCTCTCAGGCCAGCGCCAATCAGCGTCAGGGTCGTTGTGGCCGCGTGGCGCCGGGGATCTGTATTCGTCTCTACGATGAAGCCGACTTTAACAATCGCCCCGAGTTTACCGATCCCGAGATTTTACGAACCAACCTGGCTTCGGTGATTCTACAGATGCTTTCCATTGGCCTTGGCGACATCGAAGGTTTCCCCTTTATTCAGCCGCCCGATGCGCGTTACATTCGCGACGGCTTCCTGCTGCTGGAAGAGTTGCAATCGGTGAGCAAACACAAGGGGCAATTGCAACTGACGCCTCTTGGACGCCAGCTGGCGAGTATTCCGGTGGATCCGCGTCTGGCGCGCATGGTGGTACAGGCCAAAGACTATGGCTGTCTGCATGAGACATTGGTGATCACTGCGGGTTTGTCGATTCAGGATCCTCGTGAGCGTCCTATGGATAAGAAGCAGGCCGCCGATGAGGCCCACCGCCGCTTTAACGATAAGGATTCCGATTTTATCGCCTGGGTTAAGCTGTGGGATCATATCAAGGAGCAGCAAAAGGCCCTGTCGGCCAGTCAGTTCCGCAAGTTATGTAAGCAGGAATTCCTGGCGTACCTGCGGGTGCGTGAGTGGCAGGATCTCTATACGCAATTGCGTCAGGCAGTGCATGACCTTAAGTGGAAGCTCAACAGTGAGCCCGCCGACTATGAGCTGCTGCATAAATCCCTGCTGACCGGCCTGCTGAGCCATATCGGCTTTAAGGATAAGGACAACAAATATCTTGGCGCCCGCAATCGCAAGTTCTTCGTTTTCCCAGGATCGCCGCTGGCGAAGAAGGGGCCAAAGTGGATCATGGCGGCGGAGATGACCGAGACCTCGCGCCTGTTTGCCCGCTGCTGTGCCAAGATCCAGCCAGAATGGGTCGAGCCACTGGCCGGCCATCTGGTAAAGAAGAGTTATGTCGAACCTCATTTTGAGGCCAAGCAGGGCAGTGTGGTGGCGCTGGAGAATCAGCAGCTGTATGGGTTAACCATAGTCAATCGTCGCCGAGTGCAATATGGCCCGATCGAGCCTGTTGAGGCCCGCGAGATCTTTATTCGCAGTGCATTGGCAGAAGGGGAACTTCGCACCAAGGAAGCCTTCTTCGTTAAAAATCGCGCCCTGCTGGAAGATATCGAAGCACTGGAACATAAGTCCCGTCGCCGCGATATCTTGGTGGACGAGCAGGCGCTGGTGGATTTCTATCAGGCGCGCATCCCCGAGGGGATCTACAATGCGCCTAAGTTATTGACCTGGTGGAAGCAGGAGAAGAAGCGCCAGCCCCATCTGCTGGATTTCGAGCGTGAGCAGCTGATGAAACGCAGCGATGAGCATGTCTCTGCGCTGGATTTTCCCGACAGCTGGCATCAGGGCAACTTTAACCTCTCTCTGAGCTACCATTTTGAACCCGCCGATCCTGACGATGGCGTTTCAGTGCATCTGCCTGTGGCGCTGCTTAATCAGATAGAGGCTCAAGGCTTCGATTGGTTAGTGCCTGGGCTAAGGGAAGAGAAGATCACTGCGCTGATCAAATCTTTGCCGAAAACCCTTAGACGTAACTTTGTGCCGGCACCAGATTACGCCAGAGCCTGCCTGCAGGCGATGACTAGCATTAAGAGCAGCACGAATATCAGCGGTGAGATGAGTCTGCTGGAGGCCATGTGTAAGCAGCTGCTGCGGATGAGCGGCGTGCGTATCTCGCCAGATGATTTTGACCTCTCTCAATTGGCGCCGCACCTGCTAATTAACTTTAAGGTTGAAGATGATAACGGCAAGCTGTTGGCCCAAGGGCGGGATCTGGATCAGCTTAAAGATAAGTTACAGGGTAAGGTGACCCAGGCGATCCGCAATGTGGCCGAGAGTGGTATTGAGCAGAGTGAGCTAACTCAGTGGAGCTTCGGTGAGCTGCCCAAACAGTATGAAAAGCGCCGCGGTAATTTCCAGGTGAAGGCGTTTCCTGCGCTGGTGGATAATAAGACTAGTGTGGCGATTAAGCTATTTGACGATGAGCATGAAGCCAGTCGCAGTCATAAGGTGGGTTTGCAGCGTCTCTTGTTGCTCAATATGCCATCGCCAGTTAAGCACCTGCAGAATACCCTGCCCAACAAGGCTAAATTGGCGATGTATTTTAATCCCTTTGGGCAGGTGCAGTATCTAATCGACGATATCTTGTCGGCGGCGGTGCAGCAGCTGCTGGATCAGAAGGGCTTAGATGTGCGTAGCGAAGCGCAGTTTGAACAGGCAAAAGATATCGTGCGTCAGGATCTTAACCCTACGGCGGCCAAGATAGCCCTGCAGGTGGAGGAGATTTTGACCCTGTATCAAAAGGTGAAAAAGCGTCTTAAAGGCAAGATTAGTCTGGATATCGCCTTTGCGATGAGTGATATTCAAACTCAGCTGGATAACCTGGTGTTTAAAGGGTTTGTAGAGCAGTGCGGTTGGCAGCGCCTGGCAGATTTAATTCGTTATATTAAGGCGATTGATAATCGCTTGGATAAGCTGCCGGTCGATCCCAATCGCGATCGTTTGCACCTGCACAGTATCAATAATGTGCAGCAGACGCTGGCGGCACAGCTGGCCAAGGTGCCGCGTAGTGCAGCCGTTCCCGAGGCGCTGCAAGAGGCGCGCTGGATGATAGAGGAGTATCGCGTCTCCTGTTTCGCTCAGGTGCTGGGTACCGCCTATCCCATCTCTGAGAAGCGTATCCTGAACCGTATCGCCGAAGCCTGATTGTTGTCATTATGACTAAAAAAGCACCCGCAATGGGTGCTTTTTTATTACCTCTGGAAAACCGAGTCTACCCCCATTGATATATTTTTACGATTTAGATCACGTTTTGACTTACTAAATCGCGATTTTATGACTATGTTTTAGTTGTTTATGAATAGCTAATTTATTCATTTTGTTGCTTTCTCAATCGAAAAATATGTCTAGGAGAAGTGATCCGGGTTTTATCTGCTTCAAAAGGATGATCCAGATCAAACCTGCATAGAATTTACCGATTTAGGGGTATACAGAATGTTAATAAGTTATTGATACCATAAATACCAGGAAAAAAAGTACGGTTTTATCGATTGATTGGCCCACACCAACCACTGGCAAGCCGGCTTTATCTGAGATGAAAATCGGCATGACCCGTTGGAGGATGCATGAGTTCCACACCTAATGAAGAGAAAAGTTTAGAGCTGAAAATATTTGTGTTTCTAACCGTTTTTCTTGCTCCCCTGCTGTCAGTGATACTCGTTTCTGGTTTGGGGTTTGCTATCTGGTTTAGCCAGATACTAACCGGACCACCAGGTGCAGGTTAAACCACTGCTATCAAACAAATATAAAAGAGTGAAAATATCAATGAGCAATGAACTTCACGTCACCAGTTTAGTGGTTCAGGTTAAGCCTGAATTTATGTCCAGTGTCAGACAGACAATCATGAAGATGGAAAACGCTGATTTGTCTGTCAATGATGAGATCAAGTTGGTTGTTGTGCTCGAAGGCATGACCCAAAAGGGGCTGATGGCTGACATTGAGGCGATCAACAAAATTGAGGGCGTGCTGTCCGCAGCCATGGTGTATCACCAGAGTGAAGTGCTTGAAGAGGTTGAAAAATGAAGATGAATCGACGCGAATTTATGAAGGCAAATGCGGCTATGGCCGCTGCCTCAGTAGCTGGTTTAGCCCTGCCTGCAACAGCAAGCAACCTGATTACCAGTTCAGAGCAGACTAAGCTTGAGTGGAACAAGGCACCTTGTCGTTTCTGCGGCACTGGCTGTTCGGTCATTGTTGCAACACGCGACGGTAAAGTCGTTGCCACCCATGGTGATGCTGAGAGTGAGGTGAACCGCGGTCTGAACTGTATCAAGGGTTACTTCCTGTCTAAGATCATGTACGGCAAAGACAGACTACAGACCCCCATGCTGCGTATGACCAATGGTAAGTACGACAAGCATGGTGAATTCACGCCGGTTAGCTGGGACACCGCCTTCGACACTATGGCGGAAAAATGGAAAGCCACCATTAAGAAAAAGGGCCCAACCGCTATTGGTATGTTTGGCTCAGGCCAGTGGACAGTTTGGGAAGGTTATGCCGCCTCTAAGCTGATGAAGGCAGGCTTTGGCTCGAACAACATTGACCCTAACGCCCGTCACTGTATGGCGTCTGCTGTGGGTGGCTTTATGCGCACCTTCGGTATCGATGAGCCTATGGGATGTTATGATGACATGGAGCACGCCGATGCCTTTGTGCTTTGGGGCTCTAACATGGCCGAGATGCACCCCATCCTTTGGAGCCGTGTCACCGACCGTCGTCTGAGTGCGCCGCATGTTAAGGTGTCAGTACTATCGACCTTTACGCACAGATCTTTCGACTTAGCCGATCTCGGTATCGTCTTTACGCCGCAGACAGATCTGGCAATCCTTAACTTCATTGCCAACTACATCATTCAAAACGATGCGGTGAACTGGGACTTCGTTAAAAAGCATGTCAACTTCCGTCAGGGTGAAACCGACATAGGTTACGGTCTGCGTGCAAGCCATCCGCTACAACAAAAAGCTAAGAACGTGAAGACGGCTGGCAAGTCTACCCCGATTGAATTCGACGCTTTCAAGGCCTTTGTTGCCGACTATGATGTGGCATCAGTCAGCAAGCTTTCAGGCGTGCCAGAAGATAAGTTGATTGAACTGGCGAAACTCTACGCCGATCCGAATACCAAGGTCACCTCATTCTGGACCATGGGCTTCAACCAACATACCCGTGGTGTGTGGTGTAACAACCTGATTTATAACATCCATCTGCTAACAGGTAAGATCTCAACGCCGGGTAACAGCCCATTCTCGTTGACAGGTCAACCTTCAGCCTGTGGTACCGCTCGTGAAGTGGGCACCTTCTCACATCGTCTGCCAGCAGATCTTGTGGTGAATAACCCAGAACACAGAAAGATTGCCGAGAAGATTTGGAAGATCCCTGATGGCATCATTCCACCTAAGCCTGGCTATCATGCGGTAGAGCAGAATCGCCGCCTCAAAGATGGCGACATCAATGCTTACTGGGTGCAGGTGAACAACAACATGCAGGCCGCCCCTAACATGAATGAAGAGGGCTTACCTGGTTACCGAAACCCCGAAAACTTCATTGTAGTGTCAGATGCCTACCCAACGGTGACGACTCAGGCTGCTGACCTTATCCTGCCTACCGCTATGTGGGTGGAGAAAGAGGGCGCCTATGGTAACGCAGAGCGTCGTACCCAGTTCTGGCATCAGATGGTCAAAGCGCCGGGCGAGTCTCGCTCAGATCTCTGGCAGTTGATGGAGTTCTCTAAGCGCTTTACTACCGACGAAGTCTGGCCAAAAGAGGTGCTGGCGGCCAATCCA
The DNA here is from genome assembly GCF_000773485.1 of Shewanella sp. ECSMB14101. Taxonomy (NCBI): domain Bacteria; kingdom Pseudomonadati; phylum Pseudomonadota; class Gammaproteobacteria; order Alteromonadales; family Shewanellaceae; genus Shewanella; species Shewanella sp. ECSMB14101. Next base: position 77,838 of record NZ_JSFF01000004.1, read on the forward strand.
GAATACAAGGGCAAGACCTTGTTCCAGGTTCTTTATCAAAACGGTAATGTCGATAACTTCCCCCTAGAGCAGGCGGATCCTAAGTACATGAACGATGAAGCCAAGCACTTTGGTTACTATGTACAAAAAGGCCTGTTTGAAGAGTACGCTGCTTTTGGTCGCGGTCACGGCCATGACTTGGCGGACTTCGATACCTATCATGAGGTGCATGGCCTACGCTGGCCTGTAGTGAATGGCAAAGAAACCAAGTGGCGTTTCCGTGAAGGTAGCGATCCTTATGTGAAACCAGGTACAGGCTTCCAGTTCTACGGTAAGCCAGATGGTAAGGCTGTTATCTACGCACTGCCATACGAGCCTGCCGCTGAGTCACCAGATGAAGAGTTTAACCTCTGGTTATCGACCGGTCGTGTGCTAGAGCACTGGCATTCAGGTTCTATGACTCAACGTGTGCCTGAGCTGTACCGCGCCTTCCCCGATGCAGTCTGCTTCATGCATCCAGATGATGCCAAGAAGCGCGGCCTGCGCCGTGGTGATGAGGTGAAGGTGGTGTCACGCCGTGGTGAGATAAAGACACGCGTCGAGACCCGTGGTCGTAACAAGCCACCCGTCGGCCTGGTCTTTGTACCTTGGTTCGATGCCAGCCAGCTGATTAACAAGGTGACGCTAGATGCGACGGATCCTTTGTCTAAACAGACTGACTTTAAGAAGTGTGCAGTTAAAGTGGTTAAGGCATAAGGAGGATCACCATGAAAACATTGAAATTTGTAACTTTTGCGACCCTGGTGAGTCTCTCTGCAGCTGCGGTATTTAACGTCAGCGCTGCCAGTGTGCCAGATGAAAAGGTGGCCACCCTGAGACAGGCGCCGCTTGACACTAACCCGACGCCACCTGTGATGCCTAAGGTTCGTAACACAGACATCAAGCAGGTGCGTAACTACCCCATGCAGCCGCCTGTGATCCCACATAAGATCGACGGTTATCAGGTTGACCTTAAGGTAAACAAGTGTATGTCTTGCCACGCCCGCAAGCGTACAGGGGACTCACAGGCGCCTATGGTGAGTGTGACTCACTACATGGATAGAGAGAACAACTTCTTAGCGGATCTATCACCACGTCGCTATTTTTGTACTCAGTGCCACGTGCCACAGCTGGATGCTAAAACTCTGGTAGATAATGAATTTATCGATATCGACCACTTAATCAAAGCTGAAGCAACTAAGCACTAGGAGCGGCCGTATGTTAGATAAGTTGAAAAAAATCTGGCAGGTGTTAAGAAAGCCCAGCGTGCATTACAGCTTAGGTTTTCTCACCTTAGGCGGCTTCATTGCTGGGGTCATCTTCTGGGGGGGATTCAACACTGCCTTAGAAGCGACCAACCAGGAAGCTTTCTGTATCAGTTGCCACGAGATGGAAAATAACGTGTATGAAGAGTTGAAGACAACCATACACTTTACTAACCGAAGTGGTGTGCGTGCGACCTGTCCTGATTGTCATGTTCCCCATAACTGGACAGACAAAATAGCCCGTAAGATGCAGGCCTCAAAAGAGGTTTGGGGTAAGGTATTTGGCACTATTAATACTCGTGAAAAGTTTGAGGCCAAGCGCCGTGAACTGGCCGAGCATGAATGGGCACGACTGAAAGCCAACGATTCGCTCGAATGTCGTAACTGCCACAATTTCGACTACATGGATTTTACTCGTCAATCGACACGTGCGGCCAATATGCACTCCACCTCATTGGCCAGTGGCGAGAAAACCTGTATCGATTGTCATAAGGGTATTGCTCACCACTTACCTGACATGAAAGGAGTCGAAGGCTTCTAGCCTAAGATTCCATCTCCAAGCAAAACGCCAGCCTTCATCTCGCTGGCGTTTTTTTATGGGCCTTTCTCAAGTTTCATACCCTTGCACAGAGTCGATGATTAACTCCCGCAGCCAGCGATGACTGGGGTCGAGATCGAAATGTTTGTGCCAGAGCAGCAGATAAGTGCCGGGGACCATTTGTGTGGGGGCGGGCAAGGAGACCAGCTTATATTGACCCATCATCTCTTTGGCGTATTTTGCCGGTGAACAGAGGATAAGATCGCTCTGCTCACACAGTTGCATGGCGCTATTAAAATCGGTGAGGTTAACCGCAATATCCCGTTTAAGGTGTTTTATCTGCAGTACATCATCAAGCAGCCAGTGGGAGATACCGCCAAAGGTGACCTGTATGTGGCGATACTTGAGGAAAGTATTGAGGTTCCATTCTTCGCTAAGCAGTGGGTGGCCCTCGCGTACCAGACACAGAGAGATGTCTCGGGTCAGCTCGACGTAGCGCAAGGCGCTGGGCAGGTTATTGACATGCTGTAATGAGCGTTCGTCCCATTCTCGGCAGGCAATTCCCAGATCGGTATCGCAGCGCAGCAGACGCTCCATGCTCTCGTTGTGCCAGGTCTGGCTATCTATAGTGATCTTAGGCGCTTGTTTAAGCAGGGTTGGCATGAAACGCGGATAGGTCAGCGAGTAAGCAGTCTCGACCAATTCAAGGCGAAAACGCCTGTGGCTCATAGAGGGATCGAAGTCACTGGGTCGGGTAAGAGAGGAGACCTGGTTCAGGATCTGGCGGATCTCAGGCCCGAGCTGTTTAGCCTTAGGTGTTGGGCGAAGGCCGTGGGCGGTGCGCTCAAACAGTTGATCGTCGAAGGACTCTCTGAGCTTATTGAGTTGCTTACTTACCGCAGACTGGCTGAGGTGTAGGCGCTCTGCTGCAGCGGTGACACTTTGCTCCTCGAGTAAAACTTCCAGCAAGGGCAGCAGGTTAAAGTCGAATGTTTTCAATGGGTGTTCCGTCAGGGATGGCTTAGCTGGTTTCATGATAGCCAGCTGGCCGTTTTTTAGGTAGCCCTATCTCAAAGTTTGTCTTGGGCTAGCTTTAGCTAAGGTGTTGGTTATGCGGCCTATTGGAGGAGGTCAAACTTGCCGAAGGTGGTTACTAAGCGCATCAGTCCAGCATTAATAATAAAACGCCAGCAGCTGCTGGCGTTTTTGGTTGAGGCCTAAATAAGATTAATTTATCGTTTTAGGCCCGCATCGCTTTTTCGCCGCGGCACAGACCGACAACGCCAGAGCGTGATACCTCGATAACCTTAGTGACCTCACCGATAGCCGTGATAAAAGCATCGAGTTTGTCTGAGGTGCCTGCCATTTGAATGGTATAGAGCTCAGCCGTCACATCCACTATCTGACCGCGGAAGATGTCTGCTGTGCGTTTGACTTCTTCGCGACCCGCTCCCTTGGCCTTTACCTTCACCAAGGCCAGCTCCCGCTCGATATGGCTGGACTCGGTAATGTTAGATACCTTAAGGATATCAATGAGTTTGTGAAGCTGCTTCTCAATTTGCTCAAGTACTGCTTCGTCAGCCACCAGGGTAATATTCAGTCGTGACAGGGTGATATCATCTGTCGGCGCTACCGTCAGGCTTTCGATGTTGTAGCCACGCTGAGAGAAAAGGCCTACTACACGAGATAGGGCGCCGGGCTGGTTTTCGAGTAATACAGAAATAATTCGACGCATTAGCTTTTCTCCGTTTTGCTTAGCCACATTTCATTCATTGCCCCACCACGGATCTGCATGGGATAGACGTGCTCAGTTTCATCGACACTGATATCGACAAAAACCAGCTTGTCTTTCATTGCAAGGGCCTTTTCCAGGCCGGCTTCTAGCTCGGCGGGATCGCTAATGGTCATGCCCACGTGGCCATAGGCCTCGGCAATTTTGGCAAAATTAGGCACTGAATCCATATAGGAGTGGGAGTGACGACCCGAGTAGATCATGTCCTGCCACTGTTTTACCATGCCAAGGAAACGGTTGTTTAGGTTTATAATTTTTACAGGTGTGTCGTACTGTAGCGCCGTTGATAGCTCCTGAATATTCATTTGAATGGAGCCATCACCTGTGACACAGATGACGGTTTCTTCAGGCATCGCCATCTTCACCCCCATGGCGGCTGGTAGGCCAAATCCCATGGTGCCCAGGCCGCCTGAGTTGATCCAGCGACGCGGCTTGTTGAAGGGGTAATAGAGGGCTGCAAACATCTGATGCTGTCCCACGTCAGAGGCCACATAGGCATCGCCCTGGGTCAGCTTATGCAGCGTCTCGATCACTTGTTGCGGCTTAATACGCTCGCTATTGGTGTCGTAGGCCAGACTATTGCGACTGCGCCATTGATTGATCTCGCTCCACCAATAATCGATGGCACCTTCATCGTTTTTCATTGCTGGGTCACTGTCCAGCAGGGCGAGCATATTATCGAGCACATTATCCGCCGAGCCTACGATAGGGATATCGACCCTGACCGTCTTAGAGATGGATGACGGGTCGATATCGATATGCAATATGGTGGCATTGGGACAATATTTCTCAACATTGTTGGTGGTGCGATCGTCAAATCTTACCCCGATACCGAAGATAAGGTCGGCATTGTGCATCGCCATATTGGCCTCATAACAGCCGTGCATGCCGAGCATGCCGACGCTATTGGCGTGGGTGCCGGGAAATGCCCCTAGACCCATTAGAGTGCTGACGACAGGAATGCCTAAACGCTCAGACAGGGTGCGGATCTGTTGGTCGCAGCCGGAAATCACCGCACCGCCGCCCACATAAAGCACTGGCTTCTTGGCTTTTATCAGTGCCTGCAGTCCGCGGCGGATCTGCCCTTTGTGTCCCGTAGTCGTGGGGTTATAAGAGCGCATGTTTATCTCATCTGGATATTGATATTCATGCAAAATTTGCGGGTTAAGGCAATCTTTAGGAATGTCTACCACCACAGGGCCGGGGCGACCGGTTGAGGCGATATAAAACGCCTTCTTAATGATGCCCGGAATATCCTTGGCATCAGTGACCAGGAAGCTATGTTTCACCACGGGGCGAGAGATGCCGATCATGTCGCATTCCTGGAAGGCATCGTTACCAATCAAGTTGCTGGGCACCTGACCCGAGAGGACGACCAGTGGGATCGAATCCATGTAGGCGGTGGCGATGCCAGTGATCGCATTGGTGGCACCTGGCCCTGAGGTGACAAGTACCACACCCACTTTACCTGTTGCGCGGGCATAACCATCAGCCATGTGCACGGCGGCCTGTTCATGGCGTACGAGAATATGTTCAATGCCAGATTTTTGATGCAGAGCATCGTAGATATCGAGAACTGAGCCACCAGGGTAGCCGAAAATGTGTTTAACGCCTTCATCGATTAATGATCGGACGATCATGCTGGCGCCGGAAAGTTTTTCCATTATTGATCCCTCATAGTTACCGCGACGGTATGCAGTATCTTGCTACAGCGACGGTAATCGCTCTAAACAAAGAGTCTGAAGGGTAATTCAGACTCGCGCTTTATCTTAAAAGCCAGTGTATGGCTCCTAAGTTCAGGTGACTGTTGCTAGTGAACAGAATTTCATCATATGCCAAAGAATGATGAATTCAAGCCTTTTCTCTGCAAAAAAATGACAACTTGAGCAAAACTCACGTTTAAGAGGGGAAAATAGCGCTTTTTAGTCGAGGTATACTGTGATGTATCAAGGGGCCGCTTATATGCTTAGTGTGTCATTAGACATAAGTATCATATAGTTAGGCTAGTTAACCTGATAGGGCGCCGACATGGCTGGTATCGGCGACCTTTTGGGTTATCTTGGCATAGTTAATACTTTTTATGCTGGTTATGGGCAAGAAACTGAAACAGTCCTACTAAGGTGACAGCACCCAGCATGAGGGCTGAGAAGGGGACGGCCGTCCCTGTATAAAAGAGTGCCAGCAAGGGGCCCGCCAGGGCGCCAAAACCAAACCTTAAGGTGCCAATGACAGCCGTTGCTGTGCCAGTTTCTTGCTGGAATTTCATCAAGACGATGGCATCGGCATTGACCGACATGATGCCTAAAAAGCCCATAAAGGGAATTAGCATAGCAACGGTAAAGTGAAAACTGAGCCCGAGGAGGTTTACGCTCAGCAGGCAGATACCAGAAATCGCCGCGAGGAAGGTCGCGACTTTTAACATTCTGCGAGAGCCATATTTGACCACAATACGGCTGTTGATCACATTGGCCAGCATCAGGGCGCCCACATTGGTGCTAAACAGAATAGCAAACAGGCTCTTATCCAGACCAAACACCTCCATGTAAACGAATGGTGAGGCGGTGAGATAACAGAAAAAGGCAAATGAGGTCATGACGCCGCTGGCGATATGCAGCTTAACGCCAGGTTTGGTAAAGACAACGGCATAGGCACCGAAGAAAGATTTCTGGCTGCGCCCCTCATGTTGACTGTCACTGGGCATGCGTAGCTTAGTGAGCACCAAGCAGAGTAACAGGCTGGCATAAAAGGCGAGAATAAAGAAGATCAGATGCCAGTCGCCAAATTCCAGGATCAGACTGCCCAAAGTGGGCGCCACAAGGGGAGCGAGCATCATGATCAGGCTGACGTAAGACATCCCCTTAGCGGTATTTTGGCCGTACACCTCTTTGATATAGCCAGGCACAACAACAGTGGCCGCGGCGCCAATGAAGGCCTGCACAAAGCGCAGTCCCAAAAACAGCTCGACATTCGTCACAAAGGCGAGCGCCAAACTCACCAGCATAAAGCCCGTCAGACCGATGATCACTAAGGGGCGACGCCCAATGCGATCGGCGATAGGGCCGAAAGTTAGCATGCCCATGGCATAACCGGCTAGGTAGAGGCTTAGTGACTGCTGGACTGTGGTGATGCTGGAATTAAAGCTGCTTGCCAAGGTCGCCATGGCAGGCAAATACATATCGATCGCCAGCGGCGTGATGGCCACGATAGCGGATAACATGGGGATTAACAGGGCGAGACTCAGAGTGCCCTGTGGTCTTGAAGACTGAAATGGCGGGATCGACGTATTGTTCACTCATACCTCTTGTGACGGGTTTAGGGTTATTTTTGGGTGTGATAACAGAGAAAGGGTGTTATCCGGGGGAAGGGATATTGTAAGGGATCTGGCCAAGTCTTGGCTAATGCTTTATTGCGCTTTGACCAAAGCGCCTTTGGTGCTTTTGTAACAAGACCTTGCAGGTATCTGGCGGGACGAGCCCGCCAGATCTGGGTTAGAGCTCTGCCTGATAAGGCAGGAGAATTTTTCGCTGGCTCACCAGCTCGTTGCCTATGGCACTGACCATGTGATTGCGCTCCACCTTAGTCCAGTACTCACTCTGATCGGTAGGGGGCTCGGAGCAGATGATGATGCAGGCATCTTTGCCGTCATGGGGAATAAAGTCGATGCTCTCTTGCGTTTCACCTATCAGGCCGCGGCCATAAAAAAGTGAGGCCGGTTTAGCGCCCTCTAAGGTGGCGAAACGGGTCACAACGGTATGTCTGCCGTCGGTTACCGCAAAATTAATGAAGGCATTGGTGTCGGCACCAGCTGCTTTTCGAAGACTCATGATGCTGGCGATAGTGTCTTCCATCGCCTGTTCCAGTTGACTCAGACTGGCCTGCTCGGCAAAGCCGAGTTTATCCATGAAAAGAGCAAAGGCATATTCAGAATCTGTGTTGCCCTTGATCAATGCAAAGGCACGATCTGAAAGTTGATTAAGTAACTGACGGCGAAATTTATCAAACTGATCCAGACGGCCGTTGTGCATCCAAAGGTAGTGCATGCAGGAGAAGGGATGGCAGTTAGCCTGGCTGACGGGCATTCCCTTGGAGGCATCACGCACATGAGCGAAATAGTGCTGTGTCTCCACTTTTTCAGCGATCATCTTAAGGTTACGGTTGCTCCAGGCGGGGTCGACATTGACGAAAGTGGCCGGAATGGGATCATCCTGGGTAGGGTACCAGCCCAAGCCAAAGCCGTCGGCATTGGTGGGCACCTTACGTTTTTGCGCGTATTTACTTTGCATCACTAAAGAGTTGGATGCTTTAAATATCAAGGGGGACATCAGGGCCTTGGGGCCACTATAGGTTAAAAATCTGCACATGGATTCTCTATCCGTAATCATACCGAACCAAAATTTAGCGCGATTTTAATCAGTGACAAAGTGAAATTTTACCAACGACCCCGAAATGGTGGTTGAGTGTCGTTAAATTGTCATCTACCTGTCATGAGTTTGCCTTATCTGCCTTTTAGCTTAGCGCCATTTACAGGCCACTTATCATTCTTTTTTAGGATGGTAAATCGTGCCGATTAGCGCTAACGACAAAGGATAATCCCATGAAAAAAACGGTAATAGCATTGGTGGTGGCAAGTATAGGTCTGACGGCCTGTAATGGTGACGACGGCAAGGACGGTGTGGATGGCAGTCATGGCGCCAATAGCCTGGTGAAATTGACAGAGGTTGCCGCAGGAGATAGCCAGTGCCCGTTAGGTGGCCAGCTGATACAGACGGGACTGGACCTCAATGGCAATGGCATGCTCGATAGCGCCGAAATCAACGCTGAGCAGAGCCAATATCTATGTCGAGAGGTTGAGCAGCAGCTAAGGGCCGACTTGATTGGTCGCTACGCCTCGGGTGTGTTTGGCCAAAGCGCCGCGGAGATCTTGGGTTTTCATGGCGCAACCGGTCATGTTTTTGTGGTCAATGCCCAGAGTGGTAAGGTGGATATCATCGATGCCTCGGGTCTTAGCGGGCAGCCAGTAGGTGCTGAGGTGGCATTGACCCTTAACAATTTACCTAAGTTGCGTGAACTGGATGTCGCGCAAGATCTTGGTCATGAGCGCCTTGGAGGCGTTAATAGTCTGGCCATTCATGGCGATCTGCTGGCGGCGGCCATTGAGCGCGGCGATACCCTTGGCAACAGCAAGCAAGACCTGGGCTACGTCGCCTTTTACCGAATCGGCACATCGGGCGAGGTGAGTTTTATGCACGGAGTCGAGGTAGGCGCGTTGCCGGATAACCTGGTATTTAGCCATGACGGTAAACAGGTCTTGGTGGCGGGTGAGGGGGAGCCAAGCGATGACTATCTGGTCGATCCCCTCGGGACGATTGCCTTCATCGATGTGGTCGATGGCGTACCGGCAACCAGTGCCACGCTGCTCAATTTCAGTGACTTTAATGTGGGCGCCGCCAGAGAGAGTGAATTGGCCGCTAACATTAAGATCAATGGCCCAGATGCCAGCGTGGCGCAGGATTTAGAGCCTGAATATATCAGCGTGTCGGCAGATAGTCGCCGTGCCTATGTCAGCCTGCAGGAAAACAATGCCATCGCGGTGATCGATATTGCTCAGAAGCAGGTCATTAGTATCTGGCCTTTGGGGGAGAAGGATTTTGGCGCAGCGCAAAATGCCATCGATGCCAGTGACAAAGACGATCGCGTTAACCTTCAGGTCTATCCAGGTGTAGTGGGTCTGTATCAGCCCGATACCATCACCAGTTTTCAGTGGCATGGCAGTGACTTTGTGGTGACGGCCAACGAAGGTGACTCGCGCGATTATGGGGGATTTTCTGAAGAAGTGCGTGCAGCCGACCTGCTGCTCGATCCCAATCATCTTCAATATGCTGCGGCTCAGGATAAGACGCAGTTAGGACGTCTAAAGGTGACGACCTCCATGGGCGATCAAGATGGTGATGGCGACTATGACAAGATAGTGGCCTATGGTGGTCGGTCTTTTTCTATTTGGGATCAAAATGGTCAGCAGGTGTTTGATAGCGGCAGCGACTTTTCCCGCATTACCGCCGCGTTGCTGGGCAGCAACTTTAACAACAGCAATGAAGAGAACAAGGGGGACAGTCGCAGTGACGATAAAGGCGCCGAGCCTGAGGCGCTGGCGATTGGTGAGGTTAACGGTAAGCGTTACGCCTTTATCGGTTTAGAACGAACGTCGGGTTTTATGATCTATGAGATCACCAATCCATTTGCGCCTAAGTTTGTTGATTATGTCGTTAATCGTGATTTTGAGGTGGGTTTCGAAATTGATGGCAGTGATGTCACTGGCACGCCTGAAGTGGCAGGAGATCTCGGCCCTGAAGGCATGGCTTTTGTTTCCGCCAGCGACAGCCCAACCGCTCAGCCTCTGCTCATCATAGGTAACGAGGTCAGCGGTAGCACCAGCGTGTATCAGTTGTCACTGCACTGATGAGCCTGTTTAACGGCTAGAGGATGATCAAGGCGCCAATATGGCGCCTTTTTACATATTATTAGTGGGTTAAATCATGTTTTATTTTGAAAACAGAGAGAAGCTCTCACCACTTTCAAGCCAGGTGGGGTACTTCTTCATGATCGCAACAAAAGCCTGGCTATTGATATGCTCGCTGAGCCAAGCTTGCACCTTAGGGTAGGGAGCCTGTTGCCACCACTGTTTATCCACATGGGCAAACTGACGTATAAAGGGGAAGATGGCATAGTCAGCGAGGCTAGGCCTATCTGAGACAAGCTGCGCTGATTGCGTTAACCGCGCTTCAAGGGTGCGAACAAACGCTTCACCTTTGGCGCGATAGTCACTTGCCGAGTGCTCTGGATGACGATCGGCATATTTATATTTGTCTAGCCAAGGTTTGAACTGGTTATCGTTGTCGCTTATCAGTGCCATGGCGCTTTGATGAACTTGCGGTGCAGCGCAAAGTAGTTGGTGACTATCTTGCTGGGCTAATGCCCAGAGCATGATCTCAAGGCTTTCATCGATGACGCGACCATCATCGAGTACTAACACAGGCACTGTGCCCTTTGGGCTCGCCGCTAACATGGGCTCAGGCTTATGCTTTAACACTATCTCCCGCAGTTCCACCTCTTGCTGGGCTAAATAGAGCCCCAGACGGGCGCGCATAGCGTAGGGACAACGACGAAATGAGTATAAAATAGGCCTTGGCATGTAAGTCTCCTTGTTGAGCACGCTATTTTTCATGGCTTTGGTCGAGATCGCAACCCCATAGTTTTACGGTCAGGCCCGCGGCCTAATACCCTTACTTTTTCTCCCTGTTTGTTTGACTGTGATTTAGGTAGAATTCGCCTCCATTTTGCGCCATAGATCACAAAGGCGCTTTGTTATGCACTGGGGATTAAGCCTCAGGGAGCAGTAAAAGAGGTCAATATGTCTCAAGTCGTTGTATGTGCGTTATATAAGTTCGTCTCTCTGCCAGGGTTTGCCGCCCTGCAGCAGCCTTTGCTGAAGGAGATGGAATCATTGGGGATTAAAGGGACTCTCCTGCTCGCCAGTGAAGGAATAAACGGTACCGTTGCCGGCAGTCAGGCCGGAATTGAGGCACTGCTGGCTTGGTTAGATGGTCAATCAGGACTCGATAACATTGTCTACAAGTTGTCGTTTGATGATGAGATGCCTTTCTATCGCACTAAGGTTAAGCTGAAGAAAGAGATAGTGACCATGGGAGTCGAAGGTGTCGACCCTCGTAAGGTGGTCGGTACCTATGTGAAGCCTAAAGATTGGAATAAACTAATTTCTGATCCCGAGGTGCTGCTTATCGATACCCGCAACGACTATGAAGTCAGCATAGGCACCTTTAAAAATGCCGTCGATCCTAAGACACAAACCTTTCGTGAATTTCCCGATTACGTAAAGCAGAATCTGGATCCTAGCCAGCATAAGAAGGTGGCCATGTTCTGTACCGGCGGCATTCGCTGTGAGAAGTCGACTGCCTACCTGAAAGAGCAAGGGTTTGATGAGGTCTATCACTTAGAAGGCGGTGTGCTCAAGTACCTGGAAGAGGTGCAACCTGAGGAGAGTCTCTGGGAAGGTGAATGCTTTGTGTTCGATAACCGTGTGTCGGTTAACCATAACCTGGAAAAAGGGCAATACGATCAATGTAATGCCTGTCGCCTGCCGATCACAGAGGAAGACAAGCAAAGCGAGCACTATGTGCAGGGCGTCAGCTGTCCTCACTGCATCGACAAGCTGTCTGAAAAGCAGCGCAAGCGTTTCGTCGAGCGCGAGCGTCAGGTGCAGTTAGCCAAGGCGCGCGGCGAATCCCATATTGGTAGTGACGTAAAACAGGTTATTGATCAGCGACGTCAGGACAAGACACAGCGTCGTCAGCGCCAAGCAGAGCAGGGTGTTCGCTAATTTTTTTACCTCGAAACTTGCGCGCTTTTTAAGATCTGAGTCTATACTTAAATGGCTGCTAGAGATGAGTTGCATCGGGCGACTGTCTGCTTGAAGAGCAGTATTGGCAGAGGTTTAGGTAGCTTGAGTTTAGAGCGTGTCTGCCAATGTATTCAACGTAAGAAGCAAAGGCGAGTGTTGTGTTATGCAATGCTCGCTTTTTATTTCCCCCATCTTTTCCCAGCCGCTTAAGCGGCGTTGTTGTCAATATCCCAATCTTTTCTGCCTCTTGTGTGTTTCAGCTTGCCTTACACTTGCTGCTCATTTTTTGTCTATTGTTTTGGAACCTGATTAGCCATTGCAGAATAAGACAGATTAAGTGATTAAAGATTAAGGTTTTAAGCGCTTTAGTTTAATGACATGTTGTCTTTAATTTTCATTTAGCTATTTACTTAGCCTGCTAAATAAATACAATGCTTAGCCTGCTAAGTAATATGTCAAGCGTCATAACCTCGCAAGGAGAGCCAATATGACAGATCAAGACAGAGATTGGACTGAGTCATCTAATGCCGAGCGCGTGGCCAGATTGGCGCGATTGTGGCGCATGGTCGCCGATGTTGAGCTGGCGCCTTTGGGCTTAACCCATAGTCGTTGGAGCGTGCTTTGGAAGCTCTTTCGTATGGGTCAGGAAACGAGCCAGAAAGCCCTTGCCGAAGCCCTTGAGATTGAGCTGGCTTCGCTCATGCGTACCTTAAACCAGCTAGAACAGCAGTCGCTTATCGAGCGCCACTGTTGTGAGCATGATAAGCGGGTCCGACGCGTCTCCTTAACACAGGCAGGGCAAGATCTGCTGACCTTCATTTGTCAGCGCATTATCGATCTGCGCGCCGAACTCTATCAGGGGATCAGCCCAGAGGAGCTCAAGGTTTTTGAGCTTGTCCTTAACCGTATCAGTGAAAACGCCACGAGAAAATTACAATCACACACAATGACCAAAGAGGAAAAATAAAGACAATGACACCGGATCAGCAATTTGCCCGTTTAGTTAAGTTTGCCTGTATTGGCTTTATTATGCTGTTTGGCTACTTTTTGTTTGCCGATCTTAAGATGCCTTTGACTACCCAGGCGATGGCCACTCGTACCATTACCCAGGTAGCTCCTCAGGTGAGTGGTAGGGTTGTAGCGGTTGAGGTTGCTAATAACCAGAAGGTTAAGCGTGGGGATCTACTGTTCAGCCTGGACAAGACGCCGTTCTTGCTGGCTCAGGAGCAGGCTGAACTGGCGCTGGAGCAGGCCAGACAAGATAACGCTGAACTGGATGCGGCCATCGCGGCGGCTAACGCTGAGGTGAATGCCAAGGAGATCGCCTACGCACTTAAGCAGCGTGAGGCCAAACGTGTGCAATCTCTTTATGCCAATCAGAGCGTGTCACAACAGATGATCGATCAGGCGCAAACAGAAGTGAAAGCCAGTCGTTCACAGCTCTTGGCTGCCAAGGCGCAGCTTGCCAAGGTTAAGACACTAAGAGGTCAGGCTGGAGAAGATAACCTTAAGTTGCGTCAAGCGCAGAATCGTCTTTCTCAGGCCAGGCTGGCCCTGAGCTATACCCAGATCCGTGCCGAGCATGATGGTGTGGTCACTAACGTGCAGTTAGCCTCTGGTAACATGGTGAACCAGTCTACGCCTGTGATGGCACTGCTGCTCGATAATGTCGATGTGATTGCCGATTTTCGTGAGAAAAACCTGCGAAATGTTCACCCAGGTGCAAGCGCGCTGGTGGCTTTCGATGGCCGCCCTGGTGAGCTGTTTCAGGCAAGTGTAAGCAGTGTCGATGCTGGTGTCAGTCAGGCGCAATTTGATGCCAATGGACGCCTGGCAACTCCGACAGAATCCAATCGTTGGGTGCGTGATGCTCAGCGTTTTCGTCTTCACCTCCAGTTGGCGCCAGATGTGACCATGACACTGCCGGCGGGTGCCAAGGCGACGGTGCAACTTCAGCCTAGTAACGTGATCTATGAGTTCTTAGCCAAGCTGCAGATAAAATTCATCAGCCTGCTGCATTATATCTACTAGGGGCGTTGTGTGTTAATTCGTCATCATGCCTTAAGCGCTAACGATCTGCGTCAGTGTCTGCGAATCGCTACCGGTGCGACTTTGGGGTTTCTCTGCTGTAAGGTGCTTGAGTTCAATTATGGGGTGTTCTTTACCGTACTGCCCATGTTGATGCTGGGGATCTTACCTAAAATGTCGCTGCATGCGGTGCGACAGGTGATGGCCTCCTCGGCCATCGCCATCATAGAAGTGGCGCTGCTTGCCGAGTATTTGGGCTCACACCCTTTGGTGATGTCCATGGTAGCCTTCTTGCTGTTTCTCTATCGTTTTGCCTGTATGTCCCGCGGGAGCCTGTTTCTATTTGGTGCCACCGGGGTGATTAGCCTAAGCATCATGCTTCATTTTGCCAGTTATCCAGATACCGATGTGACCGAGTTGGCGATCAACAACTTTATGGGCTGTGGCATTTCCATTTTGATCGCTTACCTGATGATGTATCTGTTTCCTGACGTTGAAGAGCGGGCGCCGATGGCGGCCATTCCCAAGGCTCCTCACCGCATGCGTCACGAGGCGTTGATGGGGGCGACTATCGCCACCCTATCTTTTGTGGTATTTCAGGTGTTTGATCTGCGGGACTCCCTGGCAGCCCAAGGGACGACCTTAATGTTACTTTTTCCCATGCATTGGAATGGCGCCTTAGGTTATGCCAGGCGCCGCGCCATAGGGACTGTACTTGGAGTGAGTTGTGGTCTCTTAATGCAGTTGTTCCTCTATACCTGGTCCCATGAGTTGCTGCTCTTGCTGCCGCTGTTTTGGTTAGTGACCCTGCTGTTCAGCCAGGCTCACGTGACCGAGGCGATGGGGTCGGGTGTCGGGTTTGGTGCTATGACTACCTTAGGGACGCTTTATGGGCAAAACCTGACGCCATCAAATGATCTTTTTTATAGCAGCCTCTATCGGGCTTCCAGTATTTTTGGCGCCATAGTGTTAACCCTGATGGCCTGTTATCTGGTGCATCGGCTCCTCAATCGCTTTGAAGTGACTCGCTTCGGCCATTAGTCCCGAGGCTTTTTCTCCGCCGCTTCGTCAGTTTCGGCCGAGCGGCGCATGACCCCTTTAAGCAGATCCATTGGCAAGGGGAATAGGATGGTGGAGTTTTTCTCGCCGGCGATTTCCGTTAACGTTTGCAGGTAGCGCAGTAAGATGGCGTTGGGGGATTTTTTCAGGTTTTGTGCCGCTTCAACTAACTTGGTTGAGGCTTCCATTTCCCCTGAGGCATGAATAACCTTAGCACGTCTGATCCGCTCAGCTTCGGCCTGTTTAGCAATAGCACGTACCATGGTTTCGTTAAGATCTACATGTTTTATCTCGACATTGGAGACCTTTATTCCCCAGCCATCGGTGCGGTTGTCGAGGATAGATTGAATATCCGTGTTGAGCATGTCACGGTTGGCCAGCATCTCATCCAGCTCATGTTGCCCCAGCACAGATCGTAGCGTGGTCTGGGCAAGCTGTGAGGTGGCTTGCAGAAAATCCTCCACATTGATGATCGCCTTTTGCGCATCGATCACTCTGAAATAGATCACTGCATTGACCTGTACCGAGACGTTATCACGGCTGATCACATCCTGAGTGGGGACATCCATCACCACAGTACGCAGATCGACCCGTACCATCTGTTGAATCAACGGGATCACTATGATGAGGCCGGGTCCCTTGACGCGATAGAAACGGCCCAGCATAAAGATCACTCCACGCTCATATTCTCGCAATATCTTAAAGGCGCTTAGCAGCAATGTTAGCAATAAGAAGATAAGCGCGACGAAAAAGAGTTGCGTATCGTAGGTAAAGGTTTCCATTAGCGACCTCCGGAGTCCTGAGGCGGGTTTGCCTCGGTAGGGCTAGGTATGGGGGCGACGATTAAAGTGAGTCGTTCGCGGCCCTGCACAATGACGGTTTGCCCTGTTTGGGTGTGAGTGTCACAGCGGGCCTGCCAGCATTCGCCGTTGAGCCTGACCAGACCATAGTGTTCAAATCCACTGACCACGGTAGCCATGGCGCCTATGATGAGATCATCGCCGCTGACATTGGCGGCCTTGCGCGTTTTCCACAGACTTGAGAGTACCCAGAGAGAAAAGCCTGCTGCGGTGACGGTTACTGCCGCTATCAATGGCTGCGAGATGGCGAGGTCGCCGCCGTCGGCGTCGATCAAAAACAGGGATCCCAGCGCGAAGGCGACGATCCCGCCAAGGCCGAGAATGCCGAAACTCGGCACCATAGACTCGGCGATAATCAGGGCTATGCCTAACAGGATAAGACCCAAGCCCACATAGTTGATGGGCAACAACTGAAATGCGTAGAGGGCGACCAGAAGGGAGATGCCCCCAATGACGCCTGCGATACCTACGCCAGGGCTATAAAATTCAAGCAGCAAGCCATAGATACCGATTAACATCAGGATATAGGCGATGTTGGGGTCGGTAATGGTGGCGATGAAGTGACTTCGCCAGCTTTGTTCGTGGGGCACTAGCCTTGTTTGCTTAAGGTTGAAGCTATGGGGCTCGCCGTCTAAAACAACTTCCATACCGTCGAGTTTTGTCAGGAGTTCACCAGCGTCACTTGCCATCAGGGTGATCACATTCTGCTCCAGAGCCTCTGTGGCAGTGAGCGTTGCGGCATCACTCACCGCTTGTTCGGCAAATTCAACATTGCGGCCTCTTAAGTTGGCGAGGGAACGAATATAGGCGATGGCATCGTTACGTATCTTTTGGGTCATGGCGTTGTCGTTAGATCCCAGCTGCTTGCTGTCATCTCCTTTGGCTGGATCTTTGTCCCTTGGGTTTGATGGTTTCTCATTTTGGCTGGGCATTCCCATTTGTACAGGTGTGGCGGCGCCCAAAGTGGTGGCGGGTGCCATGGCTGCGATATGACAGGCGTATAGCATATAGGTACCGGCGCTCATGGCTCTAGCCCCTGAAGGAGCGACCAGACAGGCGATAGGCACCTTGGAGCTGAGGATAGCTTGGTTAATGCTGCGTAAGCTTGACACTAAGCCGCCAGGCGTATCGAGTTCAATGATCAGCAACGGCGGGCGCTCAGCAACGAGTAGCTCGTTGGCATGTTGGATCTCACTGCCTAGGTATTCGGCGATGGCGGGACCTATGGCGCCACTAAAACGCATCAGTGGCACCGCTTTAACTTGTGGCTCAGATGAGACGGTTGAGGCGTTTGTGTTCGTTTCGGGCATAGCCTGACCCAGACTCAGTACGATTAGTAGGAACAGAGTTATTAAACGTATGATGCGCCCAACACAAACCCGCATAGCGACTCCTTATGACTTATTTAAGTCTAGTCGATTTTGCGCGCCGCCTTTGCTTGTCTTTTCAGCTCAGTGTGTTATTTTTCTCGGCTTTTTGATGGGCGGGAGCCGCTAAGCATGTTTGTTGGATTCGATTATGGCAGCGCTAACTGCGCCGTTGGTGTGATGTTGGATGGCAAGGTGCAGCTTTTGCCTCTTGCGGGGGATTCTCACTATCTGGTATCGACCCTGTATGCGTTCGATCGGGAACTGATCAGCGAAGCTGTGTATCAGGCGCTTGCGAGCGATTTTAAGGCGGATTATGCCAAGCTTCGTTCGGCTCAGTTAAGCCGCGCACGCCACGCCCGTCAGGCGTTGGATCTTGATAGCGACGAGCAGGCGGTGTTTGTCGGTGAGCAGGCGGTGCAGCACTATCTGGATATGCCCGAAGAGGGCTTTTATGTACGCTCGCCCAAATCTTTTCTCGGTGCCACTGGCTTGCGAGTAGACCAAATCGCCCTATTTGAAGATATCGTCACCCTGATGATGATGCATATTAAACAACTGGCTGATAAGCAGCTCCAGGCTCACGGCACTGCCACTCATGCCGTGATCGGGCGTCCGGTGAATTTTCAAGGCATAGGCGGTGAGGAGAGTAATCGTCAGGCCGAAGCCATTTTAGCCCTGGCCGCTAAACGCGCCGGGTTTGAGCAGGTGAGTTTTCTGTTTGAGCCTTTGGCTGCGGGTATGGATTTTGAGGCCAGTCTTAACCAAGATAAGACAGTGTTGGTGGTGGATGTCGGTGGCGGCACGACCGACTGCTCAGTGGTGAAGATGGGACCATCTCATATCAATAAGGCAGATCGTAGTGAAGACTTTCTCGGTCATAGTGGTCAACGTATCGGCGGAAACGATCTGGATATCGCCCTGGCGATGAAGGCCTTTATGCAGCACCTGGGGCTTGGTTCCCATATGGTGAATGGACTGCCGGTGCCGAGTCAGCCATTTTGGAATGCGGTGGCGGTTAACGACATCAGTGCTCAGCGTGATTTTGCCAGTTTAACGAGCCGCAAGATGATTGAGGAGCTTATCAAGGACGCTACGCGTGCCGATCTTTTGGCGAGATTGCTAAAAGTGCAAGTGGAGCAACTGGGTTACCGTTTGGTACGCAGCGCCGAAGCGGCCAAGATTGCGCTGTCGGACGCGCCAGCCACCTGTGTTACCCTGGAGTATATCGACCCGGCGCTTAATGCCGATGTCGACCTTGAGCGCTTTAGCCTGGCTATCGAACAACCCGTTAGCCTGATCCAATCGCTAATGCGTCAGGCGATGGACCAGGCAGCCACACAGGCAGATATTATCTATGTGACAGGCGGCACGGCCAAGAGCCCGGCGATTTATCAAAAGATCGCCCAGATGTATCCTGAGACAGAGATAGTGGTAGGCGATCATTTTGGCAGTGTGACAGCAGGTCTGACGCGCTGGGCTCAAAAGCTGTTTTCCTAAGAAGAGATGGAGTAAGCATGAAAGCATTAATTCGGCTGGCGGGCGTCGCGGCGCTATTTGTACTCAGTGGCTGCGGTGATGATGTGGGTAAGGTGAGCCTGGGCCTGTTTACCACTAAAGATGTGATCATCGAAGCGCGCCGTGACCCTATGATCCCTGGCGTGACCTGTCATATTAGTCGTGTCGAGGCCAATCTGGATTTTGCCGATCCTTCAGATATGGGGATTGCTTGTCGTCAAACCGGGCCTATATTGCCTGGGGATCTCGCCAACATCGACAAGAGTCCAAAGGGCGAGGTGGTGTTTAAGGCATCTCTAAGCATACTGTTTAAGTCGCTAAAGGTGAGACGCATCTATGACGCTGATAACCAGACGCTGATTTACCTCTCCTATTCGACTAAGGAGACTGATGGCAGCCATAAACACAGCCTGTCCACCGTGCCGCTTTATGGCACACAGGCTTGGCAAACGAGTGGCTCAGCAAATGGACAGCCAGCGTCAAACTAAAATAAGTAGAACCAAAATAAGTTGAGCCAAAAACAAAACGCCGTCATCTTTGACGGCGTTTTGCTGTGGGTTATTTACGCCAGTGTAATTGCTGCAGTTGAGTTGCCACTGTTTAATCGCTATGGCGAAGACGCAGGCAATGCCTTACTTGACTTAGGTAATGCCTTACTCGTTGCGGCCATCTAATACCGCATTATAGCGCTCAAAGCCGGCCTCGAGATCTTTGATGAGATCGTCAGGGTTTTCTAGCCCCACATGCAAGCGGATCAGGGGTTTGCTGCTGTCCCACTGAGTGGCGGTGCGCAGCTTGTCGATACCAAAAACACCCAGAATCAGACTTTCATAGCCGCCCCATGAGAAGCCCATCTTAAAGTGCTGCATGTTTTCCACAAAGGCGGTGATCGACTTGATGTTGCCTTGCTTGAGTACAAAGGAGAAGAGGCCGTTAGACGCGCTGAAATCACGCTTAAAAAACTCATGCCCAGGGCAGGTGGTAAAGGCGGGGTGACGCAGGTGATCCACCTCTGGGCGCGTAGCCAACCAATTGGCAACCTTAAGGGCATTTTTTTCATGTTGCGCCATGCGAACCCCAAGGGTCCGCAACCCACGGCTGGCGAGGTAGATATCGTCCGCCGAGGTGCATTGCCCCATGAGATAGCTGTTTTCTCTAAGCTGCTCCCAATGGGCCTCGTTGGCGGTTGCGGTGCCCAGCATCACATCTGAATGGCCAACAATATATTTGGTGGCGGCCTGAATGGAGATATCGACCCCCAGTTCGAACGGACGGCTGTTGATAGGGGAGGCCCAGGTGTTATCCAGCATTACCACCAGACCATGCTTATGGGCAATGCGGCTCAAGGTCGGCACGTCTTGCACCTCTAGGGTGATAGAGCCGGGAGACTCAAGAAACAGTACCTTGGTATTGGGGCGGATAAGCGCCTCAATACCTTTGCCGATCAGCGGGTCGTAGTAGGTGGTTTCTATGCCAAAGCCTTTGAGCAGCTTGTCACACAGATCCCGTGTGGGTTCATAGGCGGTGTCGACCATCAAGAGATGATCGCCTGCCTTGAGAAAAGAGAGTAGTGCGCCCGATATGGCGGCTGAACCAGAGGGATAGAGCGCGGTGCCCACGCCACCTTCAAGTTCGGCAATGGCCGCCTGAAAGGCAAAGTGGGTAGGGGTGCCGCGGCGGCCATAAAACATCTCGCCATTGGCGCGGTTTTTGGTGGCGTAACGCATCTCTTCTATGGTGTCGAATACCACGGTGGAAGCGCGAAATACCGGGGGATTGATCACCCCCTTACTCCATTTCTTGTCACGGCCGACGCTAACTATCTTGGTCTCTTTTTTCATCCCATCTACTCATCTTGGCTAGGCAATGCAGCCATCTTAACATCTATACGGCTAAATGAAAGTGAGATTTACTTATGTGTTTACCCTGGCAAATCGGCCTGCATCTATTGGGTTTTAAGTGGCAGACGGATGTGGATAGCGACACCTATGGCTTGATTGTCTTGCATCAGATTTTCGGCGCGAATACTGCCGTCGTGGAAATCGGTGATCAGCCTGGCAATATAGAGTCCTAGCCCTAAGTGAGGCTTGTCTTGCACTTTCTGGTCGCGTACCGAGACCATGGACTCGAAGATCTGTTCGCCCATGTTCGCCGGCAGAGATGGCCCTTGGTTGCTGACGCACAGCAGTGCCTGTTTGCCCTTGGCTTTGAGTGACACCTTGATGGGCGTTTCAGGCTGGCTAAATTCGATGGCATTGGCGATCAGCTTGTCCATTAACTGGGCGATATATTCAGGCACGCCGCGCATCGGCATCGGCTCCTTATCGATCTCCAGTTCAAAGCGCTGATTGGGGTAGGTCATCTGATAGCCCTGCATACAGCCGGCGATCACCTTGTCGAGGGGGAAGTTATCGACATCGGCATCGGTGAGGGCTTCTTCGAGGCGCGTCGCTTCACTCATGTTATTGAGGATCATATTGAGTCGGCTAACCCCTTCATGGGCTCTGTCCACATATTTTTGATGCTGAGGCGGCAGTCCCTGGCTGTTGAGGTGCTCAAGCGATGAGCGAACCACGGCCACCGGCGTGCGCAGTTCATGGCCCAGACGGGAGGACATATTCTCCAGATAATGGGTATATTGGCCCAAACGGCTGACGATACTGGCGAAACTGCGGCTAAGATCGCCAATTTCATCGCGCACCTTTGACCCGATAATCGCCTTTCTGATCCGTCCCTGGCTGTCGATCGCCTGCTCTGCGTCATCGCGTAACTTGCGAATACGGCTGGAGATACTGGAGGCGAAGAAGAAGAGCGCCAGGGTGCCCATGCTCATTACGGTTAAGATCACGTTGAACAATTTCTCGAGCGCTTTGTTGCGCAGGGTACGGATGCCGTGGGTGGTTTCCTCGGCGATCACCACGCCCATGACGGTGTTATCGATCCAGATGGGGCTGGCGGCGGCGAGGATCACCGCCTTGCCATCGGGCGACAGGCGCCAGGTGGAGCCAAACTGACCGGCTAAGGCCTTGCGAATATGGCTGCCCTCCAATACGGTCGAGTCTTTCAGGGAGTCGACAAAATGTTTCGGCGGCGTGGTCAAAATGCGGTAGTAGAGGGGATGCAAATAGTTTTGCTTAAATCGCCCCCAGAAGCTGTCGGGTGTCTGTTCTGTGGCGGTTTGCGCCCAGACATTGGTGCTGCTGTAGATATCGCCGGATTTAGCCAATACCCGGCCATGGCGATCCACCACCCAGATCCGTGAGCTGTTATGGCTCATCCCCTTGATGATGCTTTCAATTTCTGGCGAAGGTACAAGCACAGTGCCTAGCTTGGTGACATCGTCGGTGGCCGAAGTACCGACAATCGCCTCAACATTGCGTTTACGCCTGTCGTTGACATCGACGATGGCAAAGCCCAGCTTGCTGCCTACCATCTCCAGCGGCATTCTGAGTTCTATGTTGTAGCCTTTTTCGGTTTTGAGCCATTTGCCCTGAATGCGCACTTCTGGAGTAACCGGTTGAGATCGCTTGGGGTCGGCGGGCAGTTCGAAGGCACTTATCCAGCCATCGCGTATGGTGGCGACGATATAGCGGCGAAAATGACCATCGGGCGCCAAGGTGGCGATGGCCAGATGGTCGTTATTGTCGATTCTCAGGCTGTTAGTGCCGCGGTAGATCACCTTAGGATCGGTCACCTCGAAATAGGCGTATAGGTAACCGGCGTATTTACCCACCATATGGGTAAAACTGACATTAAGGGGCTTGCCGTCATCGGCCTTAAATAGCTGGTGGTCGGCGCCATAAACCAGGGCGCGATGACGATTGGTTTGCCACTCGCCTAATTTACCATCTAGGTGTATGGGACCGCTTAAAGGATAGGCGTAGAGATCCCGTCCTTTTTTTACCTGTGACAGGAAACTGGCTTGTTTGTCGAATAGCTTAGGGCGTTCGTGTAGCGCGGTGGCCAGCGCCTGTGTGGTCCCTTCCAAGGTTTTTTCCTGACCATAGCGCAGGTACTTTTCCATCTCCCATACATACTGGTAGCCCAACCAAGGCAGGCAGAGCAGAAACAGGGAGAGGATGGCGACCTTAGTGCGCAGGCCGATGGGCAGATTAAACATGCTTAGTCTTGGTTGTCCCAGCGATAACCCATGCCATATACGGTATCTATGCAATCAAATTCAGGATCTTGGCTAATAAATTTCTTACGGATCCGCTTTACATGGGAGGTGATGGTGCTGTCGTCCACATAGATCTTGGCATCTTGCATAAGCGCTTGGCGACTGCGTACATGTCCGGGGTGTTTGGCCAGGGCATGTACCATCCAAAATTCGGTAACCGTCAGCTCGATAGGCAGCTGTTTCCAGTAGACCTGAATACGGTTGACATCTATGGTCAGGTTGCCGTGCTCTATCATGCCATCCTGGGGGTTAGCGCCATTTTGGATGTCCGAGCGTCGAAATAGTGCCGCCAGGCGGGCGATCAGATGTGGAAAGCTGACATCTTTACTCAAATAGTCGTCGGCGCCGAGTCTCAACCCACAGACGGTATCGAAATCGCTGTCACGGGCAGTCAGAAAGATGATCGGCAAAGTGTTAGACATGGCTCTGAGGGATTGGCACAGGGTAAAGCCGCCATCAATCTCATTTTCCAGGCCAATATCGATGATTGCCAGATCCGGTAAACGAGTATTGAAGGCTTCCATGGCGCTAGGGCGGTTGGCATAGGCCTGGACACTATAGCCTTGCTGCTGTAGCACCTCTTTGTAATTCTCGCGGATAGCCGCTTCATCTTCCACTATTGCAATACGCTTCATTATCTATCCAATACAGCTTCGTGTTTCTGGGAAGTGACTATACAGCAAATTTTCGGCGAAAAAAGTGGTGTGGCTAAAATGCCATTTTGTTGCCACATTTGGTCGCTGCATCGTCATTTTTGCACCCCTGACTTGCCATTTCACTGTTATTTAATGACCTCATCGACAGGAACCACAAGGTTCTAAATAACCCATCCATGTCAACTTGAGGAATTTCCCATGAAGAAGCAGATCATTGCCGTGTTAATCAGTGTTTCGTTATTTGGCAGCTCAGCGGCCTTCGCTGCCCCTAACACTCAAGCGACAACCGAGGTATCGAGTGATAAAGAAGCGCTGATCGGCGTTGGATCAGGCATAGTGCTGGGCGCCGTGGTGGCAGGCCCTGTGGGCGCGATCATCGGCGCATTTACCGGCGGCATGATAGGTCAGACGGTGGCCAATGACAGTGAGATTAAACAGCAACAGACGGCACTGGCAGAAAAAGAGTCTCGACTGATGGCACTCAAGCAGCAAAATGAGGCGCTCATGACGGTGCAGGAGGAGTATCAAGAGGCCAAGGTGGAGCTGGCCCAGCTCAGACAGCATCAGGGCACTCGTCTTGAGGAGTTGGCGCTCGGGTTGAATGTTCAGTTTAAAACCGGCTCCTCTACCGTTGAGCCCCATTTTCAGAGCCAACTCGATGAAGTAGCCGATGCCATGGTGATATCACCTCAGCTCAAGTTAGATCTTACCGGTTATGCCGACAGACGAGGTGACAGCAGCTATAACCAGGCGCTCTCTGAGCAGCGGGTTGCCGAGGTAAGAAGTTACTTGCTCGCCAAAGGGGTGGATGCATCTCGCCTTGACGCTAAGGCCTTTGGTGCCAGCGCGCCAGTGAAAGATGAACAGAGTTTCGAGAATGACTTTTTCGATCGCCGCGTGACCATCAAGTTAGTGCCAGGCGATACCGCGCTGGCAGCTAACTAAGTCAGGCCCATGAAGCAGCGTGTAAGAAGGAGAATTAAAATGTTGCCGCGCGCGAGTCTAAGGATATCCCAGACCGACCCTTGCCCCCCGAGGGGGGCTTTTTTTCCCCTAGGACGCCGCCTATTGGCGCGGCTATGGGAAGTGAACATTGCCCTGTTCGCCATGACGAGTTTAACTGCATTTGGCTTGACTACGATTGGCCTGACAACGCCGGCTTGGGGGCGGGCAATCCCTAGTGTCAGTGAAAGCCACTTTACTCAAATGAAGCAAGATGAGCTTGAGGTGCTTGGACAAGGCGTGCTGGAGTATCAGCTCGGTGGCGAGCTGGGTCAGAAGTCAGTGTCATCCACGGCGTTGGCTGTGGATACGCAAGTGAAGATGAATATCTCTGGCTGGATCAACCGTGTCTCAGTAAAGCAAATTTTTGTGAACGACAGCGACCACTGGCTCAATGGCCGCTATCAGTTTCCTCTGCCTCACGATGCGGCGGTCGATAGTCTGACACTGCAGATAGGTCAGCGCGTGATCGTCGGGGAGATCCAACCTAAGGCGGTGGCACGGCAAACCTTTGAGCAAGCCAAGGCCAGTGGTAAGAAGGCTAGTCTGGTCAGTCAGCAAAGACCGAATATCTTTTCATCTGAGGTCGCTAACCTTGGGCCGGGTGAGGCCTTAGTGGTGGAGATTGCCTATCAGCAGCAGGTGCGTTATCAAGATGGCGAATTTAGCCTGCGTTTTCCAACCGCCATAACCCCAAGATATGATCCAAACGCAAAGGCTAATCTGAGAGATGGCCAATCGGCATTCGGCAATAGAGGCCCTGAAACATCAGGAGAGCAGAAGCTCTATCTGGACGTGGTACTGGATGCCGGCATGACCATCAGTCGCTTGGAAACCCCGTATCACAAGATGCGTCAGACGCAACTTGGTGGCACTAAAATTGGCCTTAGCTTGACCAATAACTTGCGTCCCGACAGGGATTTTATGCTTAAGTGGCGCCCGCAGCTGGCCGAGCAGCCCAGCGCGGTCATGTTTAGCCAATTAGGTAAGACTCATGGAGAGCCGTCAGCTCAGGTCAAAGAGCAAGATAGCTACGCGTTGGTGATGCTGATGCCACCTCAAGATAAGGCTCGTGTGCGTCTGCCTCGGGAGCTGACCTTGGTAATCGACACCTCAGGTTCCATGTCGGGGGATTCGATTATGCAGGCCAAATCCGCCATTTTAAATGCCTTAGCTGGACTTGGTAGCCAGGACACCTTTAATGTGATCGCCTTTGACAGCTCAGTGCGCAGCCTATCACCCATGTCGCTGCCGGTGACCGCGGCAAACTTAGGTAAGGCTAATCTATTTGTACAAAGTCTTGAAGCCGATGGCGGAACTGAGATGGCGCCGGCACTACTGCGGGCCTTGAGTCAGCCGGAGCCCGCCACTTCAATGTCACAACGCCTAAAACAGGTGGTGTTTATTACCGATGGTGCCATAGGTAACGAGGCCTCTCTGTTTGCCCTGATTGCCGCCAATATCGGTCGCCAGCGCCTGTTTACCGTAGGGATAGGCGCGGCCCCCAATGGCTACTTTATGGAGCGCGCCGCCAGGGCTGGGCGCGGCACATATACCTATGTTGGCAAGATCAGCGAGGTGGACGCCAAGATAGGGGAGTTGTTAGAAAAGATAGAGTCGCCACAGATCAGCAATGTGACTCTCACTCTAGATGATGGCTCTATTCCAGATTACTGGCCGGTGCAGATCGGGGATCTCTATGCCCATGAACCCATCATGGTGGCCCTGAGATTAACCGCTACTCAGCGCGCCGTGAGTGATGCGTTAATCATTTCTGGGGATCTGGATGGTAAGAACTGGCAGCGAAGATTGGCCCTGTCGGCACAGGAAAAGCCGCGCGGCATCGATCTTATCTGGGCTCGCAATCAAATAGCCAGTCTGGAGCTTGGTAAAAATCCCCACAATCACGATGCGGTGAAGGCAAGTGTGACCCGTTTGGCGATGGATTATCATCTGGTCAGTGCCTATACCAGCCTGATAGCCGTGGATAAGACACCGTCGCGTCCTGAAAGCGTCGATGCAATGGAGCTGTTTAAACCCGCTATGCTTCCGGTTCAACAGCAGTGGCCTCAAACGGCGACCGAGAGCCGACTGTATCTGGCTGTTGGCGCTATGATGCTCGCCTTAATCGCTGCCTATTGGTTCAGTTATCTACCCTGTTTGCACCGTTTGTGGCGCAGACGTCTAAGTGAGGTGCACTCATGAACCGTCGCAGACGCTTAGGCCTGAGGCATGTGTTGCTGTTTACCGCACTGATGGCGGCCATGACACTGATATTCAAAGGAGGATATATGCAAGCTAAGGCGCATTTTGCTCAGTTTTTGATTGAACGGGCATGGGATAAAACCCTCAGCGATCGTCAGCAGCATAAGCCCTGGAGCTGGGCCGATACCTACCCTGTGGCTAAGCTGCATTTTATCGATGAGCAGGGCAGACAGTACGGTGAACCCCTTTATGTGTTGGCGGGCGCCTCAGGACGTAACCTGGCTTTTGGTCCCGCCGCTATTTTGGCGGATAATCAGATCAATCATTGGGGGAACACAGTTATTGCCGGTCACAGAGACACTCATTTCTCGCGTCTTCGGGGGATACATTCGGGCCAGATGATCACTGTGCAGGATGCCTCGTCTCAGATAGTGCGCTACCGCGTCCTGGGGACCAAGGTAGTGGATGAGGAAGATACGCGTTTACTGGCTAATGAATCTGAATTGCGCTTGACTCTGGTGACCTGCTATCCCTTCGATAGTCTACTTGGTCAGAGTCGACAGCGCTTTGTGGTGGTTGCCGCGCCGCTAGAAAGTGAGGTAGCGCTCATTCAGCCTGCGCCATCTAAGTCGGCTGAGTTACAGAGGCATTACCCGGTTTCTGCCTAAATGCTTAGCATCATATAAGAAACCGTCAGTTCGCTCGATCAGCGACTCGAAGGTGTCCTTAGTCTGCCATTCGCTGACACCAAAAGAGGCGCTGATCTTATTGATAAGCTGATCTTTACGTCTATCTTTCAAGGTGATCTTCTCGAGTGAGCGGCGCATGGCATCGGCCAGTTGCCGTGCCTTACGCTGATGACTGTTGGGCACCAGCAAAGCAAACTCTTCACCACCGTAGCGGTAGAGCTTAATGCCATCTCGGCAGGATTCACCCAGGCGTTTGGCAACCGCTTTTAACACATTGTCGCCCAGATGGTGGCCGTAGGTGTCGTTAACGTTTTTAAAGTGATCCACATCGGCCAAGATGAGACAGGTTCCCTCAGGTGACTGTGCTAACAGGCCTTTCAGATCTTGATCGAAGGCGCGGCGGTTAAGCACGCCGGTAAGGGCATCATGGTAAACGTCACGCTCGGAGCGTTGTAACTCGGCGCGCAGGGCTGCGATCTCCTCCTGGGCCTTGTCCAATCGTCCGGTAAAATATTCGGTGGTCTGACGGATCTCATCAGATTCTTTCACCAGATCCCGCACCAGACCTAACACCTTCTCCAGGCTTAAGCCTTCTTCTTCGATGCGATTGAGCCGATTAAAGTTACTGTCGATACGCTGCTGAAAAACCGTGGCATCTTGGTTGGTGTCTTTAATCGATTGCGAAAGCTCTATGGTCATGGCCTCAAGGTTCTGACGCATGTTGAGGACATTGACCTCGTTGGGGTCGGCGATATGCTCGCGGTAGAGCAACTCGGCGGTCACTGGTGGACAGGTGTTGTACTGGTTAACTATCTTGTCTAATTTGTCGATGAGTTGGGGGTTTTGTTGACCGACATAGGCATACCACAAGGCGTAGTTGGTCGGTGTCGTTGGGATTTGATGCTTTAACATCAAGGGTACGGCTTTCTTGAGGTTGATAGCGGCTTCGCGCATCAAATCTTTGCTCATATCGACTCCTAAAACAGCTGGTCTGGGCCTAGCCTGTAAGGGGGAAATTTGTCACTCAGTTCGCGCTTAGTGCCTGGCTATGCCCCCTAAGCGCTGGCTTCTTCAAGCATAGCCGCGAAAGGGGGTAGCTGCAGTTTAATACTAGTGCTTGCTAATCAATAGTTTGTTGATTTGGCGCCCACTTTAGCCAATTGGGGTCGACTTTGGGGTGCAGTTCAAACTGCTGTCCCTCGGCGATTTGATTGGTATGTGAGCTGCTGCTTTCGGTTGCCACGCCTATACCACCTGCGATGATAGTTTCTAATGAGCCGGTTTCAATCTGGGCACCAGAGAAGAGACCTAGGTCGACCTTGATCCCTGAGAGATCCCAGAATTGACTGGTTTGATTGACCAGATGACGATAATGCTTGGCGATTTGCGCCGTCATCAGTACCTGAGTGCCATTATCTGATAGCTGCACCTGCTTGATTTCACCTATTTTTATACCGCGAAACACAATAGGTGTGCCAACCTTCATGGAGCCCAGATTGTCATCGACTAAGGTAAAGGTGAGGGCATCCTGGCTGAGCTTAGCTGGTGACTCAACACGCCCGATAAACTGACTGATGCTGTGTTGACTCTGGCCAGGTAGCACTGAGACATAGGGGCCTGTGAGTAAGGTTTCTGCCGCCGAGACGCCTGAGAGTGAGATCTCGGCATCGACGATGAAGTATTGGGCATCATCGGCAAGGAAAGGGGCTGCGTAGTCGCCATAGAGGTAGGCATCGACCGTGACAGTTTGTAGATCTTGATTAAGCTTAACGCGCTCCACTTCGCCTATCTGATGACCCAGGTAACGTATGGGGGCATGGGCACTTAATCGTGTGCTGGCGTCAAAGCTTATATTGATGGGCGTTGCTTTGGCGCGGGCCATCTCCTCAGAGCCATAGAGGTGGGTTTGATTGCCTTGACTATCGGCATCCAATAGACCCAGGGACACACTGCCTTTAATTGCGCCGTCAAGAGGTGCCAGATCGACCTTTAGCCCATTTAAACTGGCGTCGACGCTCAGCGCACCATTGCGCCAAAAGACGCTGTTGGGTTTCACTAACTTAGCAAAGGCCTTGTCTATGCCGAGCACTAACTTGAATTGCTCACTATCACTGTGCCAGTTGACCCGCTCGACTTCGCCGATCTGCATCTTCTTATAATAGATAGGAGAGTGTGCTGAAAGGCCAGCACCATCTGCGCTGCTTAACTCGACTCTGAGACGATTTAGTTGACTAAAATAGCTCTCTGCCTGCTGAGTGTTGGCAAATAAAGGCAGTGGTTGCTTGGGATTAAATGTTTTGTCGCTCTTGCCTGGGTTGAGACTGATAGCACCCTTAGTAAAGGTGTCCAGATCCCGGGTGCTTACCGAAACCCCTTCGAGTGACGCGTCGATAGCCAGCGCCGATTCGGCAACAAAATAGCTGTCTTGGCGCAGTAGGGAAGCAAACTCTGGCCAGATGTTAATTTGATAGTCCAGCGCGGAAAAATCTTGTTTAAACTCGACGGCGCTGACTTCGCCTATGGGCAGTTGTTTATAGCGTACCTGGGCGCCAGCACGGATCCCAGGGTTTTCATCGGATGTCAGGTGCACAATAACAGGGGATAAGCCTTGCTGCGGCGCTGTATCCAGTAGTTTGTAGCTCGCTTGACGTTCGCCGCTGCCAGGCAGGAATGCCACCACATTGCCGGTGACTAGACGAGCAGCATGTTTGATGCCACTGAGTGACAGGTCGGCGCCCTCGAGCCAAAATTGACTGTCTTGGCCTACAAGATCCGCATACTGGTTTTCTATCACTGCATCAAAGCTCACCCCGCTTTCGCTAAGATGGGTATGGGTGATGCGGCCGATATTAATCCCTCTATATACGATATCGGCGCCAGTACTCAGGCTATCGGCATCCTTTGCGGTCAAGGTAAAGCTAATACCGCCCAGCGCGCTGTCTTTATCTTCGAAAATGGCAAAGGTTTGGTTGGCCTCGGCTTTGTCGCTGTCAGGTGATGAGGAGAAGCTTACGCCGCCGGCTAAGATCGCTGCCAGGCTCTCAGTTTTGACCTTGATACCAGAGAGGGTTGCATCCAGCGCTAAGCCCGAGACATTCCAAAAGCGCGAGTCTTGTTTAACCAAGTGGGCATATTTCTTTTCGATGTAGGCATTAAACAAGATGCTGTCGTCGTTAACCAGACGATAACCGACGATGTTGCCGACCGGGATTTGGCGATAAAACACTTGTGAGCCGACATCAAGTGAGCCTAGTCCCTCACTGGTGAGCTCTATCATCAAGCCATCAGCGCCGGGGGCCACGGGCGGTGCCTGATCTTCGGCAATAAATTCGTTTCTGTAGTCGCCATCGCCTGGCTGAATGGCAATATAGTTACCTGAGAAAAGTGCATCTAAGCCTTCGACGCCGGTAATGGAGGCCTTAGGGGTAACCAACCAGAACTTAGTTTCATCTTTAAGGAAAGGGGTAGAGCGATAGTCCATCAAGAGATCGACATAAACCCCTTGCAGCTGATCGTCAATACTGATGTCGACCACCTTACCTACGGTTAAGCCTTGGTATCTGACTAATGTCTTGCCAACATCTATCCCGGACGCACTGGGAAAATGGATACGCACTTCGACACCGGATTCTCGAATACTCTTAATACCGAGCCAAGCCCCAAGTGCTAGCGCAATTAACGGCAGCAACCAGATGGGAGAGAAGAGCTTTTTCTTAACGACTTTTGGTGTTTCAATTTGTGTCATCTTTCGATTCCAATCGGTCCCAGAGTAAACGTGTATCTAATACTTTTGCGGCAAGTTGTGTGAGCAAAATGACTAAGGCAAAGGCGGTGGCCGCTGGCGCGGGTTTGGCATCCCATATCTGTCCCATATTGATCAGCGCTGCGGTAATGGAGATCACAAATAGATCTAACATAGACCAGCGGCCTATCCATTCGATGATATGAAAGCCGGTCATCAGTGTCTTTTTCGAGATAGGCAAGCGGTAACTGATGGCGGTCAAATATAGCGCCAGGCCAAAGATTTTTAGCATAGGGACTAAGATACTGGCGGTAAAAAGAATAATGGCAATCGGTAAGAGATCCAGATGCACCAAATGGCTGATCCCGCTCAAAATGGTGTCCTGTCGTACCTGCCCCTGACTGGTCATAATCGTGATGGGGTAGAGGTTGGCCGGAAATAATAAGATGGCAGCGGTGATCAATAAGGCCCAACTTTTTTGCACGCTGGTGCGATCCCGACTTTGCACGGGTTGGCCACAGCGTGGACAGGTGCCCTGTTCTACATGACATAAATATTTGCAGGTTGGGCAGTTAGTTAACCCCAGTGCTTCGCCCTGTGCTGACTGTACTTGCTTACTCATCCAGTACACTCCACATATGTTCTATGTCATATTCGCGCTGCATGAAAATCACCATGATAAACAGCATGGTAAAGCTAAAGGTACCTATGCCGAAGTAGAGATCCGTGTAATCTGAAAGCTGAAAAACCGATATGAAGATACTGATCATGTAAATCTCTAACATAGAAAGCTGTGCCAGAAGACTGTGTTGTTTGAGCAACTTCTTATAGATGGCACGAAAGAAGGGGGTTTTCAATCGATACTTGATGATAAGTATCTGACTCAGTATGGATAATATTAGCAGTCCTGGTGCAATGACCGCCGCGACTAATACTGCTATGCCCACGACCCAATAGCCTTGCGACGCGACCGACATGGCCCCGCCAGTGATGGTGGTGGTACGAATACTACCGAGAAAATGCATCTCGAGCACAGGGAAAAAATTGGCGGGAAAATAGAGGATCAAGGCCGTAATACAAAGGGCTAGCATGCCGTTGATGGAACAGTAGGGAGTGTCATATAGATTGGTATGACAGCGGGGGCACAGAGCCCTTACGCCCGTAGGCAAAGCGCGCTTTCTTACGACGAGATCGCAAGCGCGGCAAAGCACAATACTCTTGTCTAACACCTCTGTTTTCATACTTATATTCGGGCGTTTCCTGTTTGCTATGGTCATCTATTAACGAGCAATTTCTTGATATAGACCAGTAATCTACTGCCTATAAGATATTACTATAGCCAATCTATTGAAATCCTTATTAAGGATACCCCTTAAACTGGAGCCAATAGTGCAGCAGATTCTATCAGATAAAGTTTGATACTTGCATAAGAAGTTGTATTTATGAGATTCTACAACTGTATATAAAAACAGTGTGAGGGTGATATGGCAGTTATAACGAAATTTGTCGTAGTCAGAGAAGGGGTGGAGAAGATGACATTCACATCTAAGAAGGAGGCCGATGCCTACGATAAGATGCTCGATATTGCAGATAATCTTCTTCCTTTTATCGAGCAAGTTGATTTAGGCTTAGACGAAAATGCAATCGAGCAGCTATGTTTCTACATGGCAGAAAATAAAGATCAGTTGATGGGCCTGTTAAAAGGTGGCGCGACGACTAAGACCGCACCCGCGAAGAAACCGGCGAAAAAAGCTGAAGCAAAAACTTAATATAGTTAGGAAAATAGTATGACTGCACCTTGTTATTCGACACTCTCCCGTCAAGTTGACGCCTTATTCGCCGGGGAAGATAACCTTATCGCGGCGTTAGCGAACTTCTCTGCGCTGCTTAATGAGCACCTTGAGGATATCAATTGGGTGGGGTTTTATCTGCTTCAAGGTGAGCAACTGATCCTGGGGCCTTTTCAAGGCAAAGTAGCCTGTACGCGCATTCCTATGGGGAAGGGGGTGTGTGGCACTGCTGCTCAAACAGATAGTACCCAACGCGTTGCTGATGTGCATAGTTTCGAAGGGCACATTGCTTGTGATTCGGCAAGTAATTCAGAAATTGTGATTCCGCTGCGCCGTGATGGAGAGGTCATTGGGGTGTTAGATATTGATAGTCCATCCTTCTCCCGTTTCGATGAGAAAGATCAATTGGGGCTGGAGTCCTGCGTAAAAAGCCTAGAAAAGGCTTTATTTGCTTAAACTACAACCAATTTTGCACAATTGATGGTCGCTTTCATCTCGCGCACCTTTATAATAGGCCGCTTGATGAATGCAAAATCACACGCTTTTACATTTCATTAGTTGAAATGAATACTTGGCGTTTGTTTAATGTAATTGATAAGGTATGTTGGATTGTGCGGTCGAGGGCTGAAATGCCTTAATTAACGACCCGATGTCTAACCAATATGAACGACACGCCGACCCACGCCATAACGTGACAAGGTGATAGTCCCTTTTAAACTGTGGAAGTAATGATGGAATCAACAGAAAAGTTGACCGACACCAACGCAATTCTTGCGTATTTATATGAAACATTTCCTTTATGCTTTATCGCTGAAGGTGAAACTAAGCCTCTAAAAATAGGATTGTTTCAAGACTTGGCTGAAAGGTTAGCTGATGATTCTAAAGTCAGTAAAACGCAATTAAGAATCGCCTTACGCCGTTACACCAG
The DNA here is from genome assembly GCF_000773485.1 of Shewanella sp. ECSMB14101. NCBI lineage: Bacteria > Pseudomonadati > Pseudomonadota > Gammaproteobacteria > Alteromonadales > Shewanellaceae > Shewanella > Shewanella sp. ECSMB14101. Next base: position 111,891 of record NZ_JSFF01000004.1, read on the forward strand.
TAGCTGGCGTTATCTTAAAGGCGTTAAAGCTGGGGCGCAGCGTGTCGATCTTGACGGCAATGAGTGTGGCGAGCTGGAGCAAGAGCATATTGATCATGCTCAGGCTACACTGAAAGAAAGTCAGGAGAAGGCCAAGGCTAAGCGTGCAGCGAAAGCCGCTGCGGAGAAGACTGACAAGCCAGGCCCTAAGGCAGAAAAGAAGGCCTTTAAAAAGCCATTACCTAAGCGCAGCAAGCCTGCTCCTAAGGTGACTAAGCCGCAAGTTGAGGCGCAAAATTTAAGCCCTGCCGTACTCACCGAGTTGAAACCAAATCAACGCGTGAGTGTCAAATTAGGTAAATCGCCTGTCGCAGGCGTTATTCTGGACATCAAGAAAGAAGATGTTCAAGTGCAGTTAGATTCGGGATTGACGGTAAAAGTACCTGTAGAACATATCCTGCTATAACTGTTCATCGTATAAAGGAGTAACTTGTTGATGCGAAAACTCACTCTGGCAGCATCCATTGCCAGCATATTTGTAGGATTCTCGGCTTGGGCACTGACGCCCAGTATTCCATCTAGCGAGTTGCCCTCTTTAACACAAGAGCCGCAACATAAAGTGGCAAGCAAGCGAGTGACAGGCCTGTTCACTCGCGCCCATTATCACAGATTCGATCTGGATGATGCCTTTTCGGAGCAGGTGTTCGAGCGCTATCTTAAGCAGCTCGATTACCGTCGCAATGTCCTGCTTCAAAGCGATATCGACAGTTTCAAACAGTATTCAAATCAGTTCGATGATATGCTGAAGAGCGGTGATTTAGCGCCGGCCTATAAGATGTTCGATCTGGTGCAGCAGCGTCGTTACGATCGTTTCGCCTATGCGTTATCCCTGCTGGATAAGGAGATGGACTTTAATCTCCCTGGTGATAGTTACCAGTACGACAGAGATGAAGCCGCCTGGCCGAAAGATGAGGCTGAAATTAACGAACTGTGGCGTCAACGTGTTAAATACGATGCCTTGAACCTTAAACTGACCGGTAAGAACTGGGATGAGATCGTTGAGGTACTTGAGAAGCGTTATAACAATGCCATCAAGCGTCTGAGTCAGACCAAGAGTGAAGATGTATTCCAGGGTGTGATGAACGCCTTCTCTCGTAGCGTCGAGCCACACACCAGTTACCTGTCACCTCGCAACGCCGAACGTTTCCAGATGGAGATGAACCTAAGCCTTGAAGGCATAGGCGCGGTATTGCAGATGGATGATGATTATACGGTGATCAAGAGCCTGGTTGCTGGCGGCCCTGCGGCTAACAGTGAAAAACTGGCGCCGGAAGATCGTATTGTGGGTGTCGGCCAGGAAGGTAAAGAGATAGTCGATGTGATCGGCTGGCGACTGGACGATGTGGTCGAGTTGATCAAGGGCCCTAAAGGCAGCAAGGTGATTTTGCAGATCCTGCCTAAGAAGGGGGGCTCAGCGGCTAAGCCTATCGATGTCACCATAGTTCGTGACAAGATACGCTTAGAAGACCGCGCCGCGACCTCAGAAGTGATTGAACCATCAACCGGTGATTATGCTGGTCGCAAGGTGGGAGTGATTAAGATCCCTGGCTTCTACATGAACCTGTCACAGGATGTCACCAAAGAGTTGGTGAAACTTAAAGAAGCTAAAGTCGAAGGTGTGGTGATTGACCTGCGTGGTAATGGTGGTGGTGCCTTAACCGAAGCAACACTGTTAACCGGTCTGTTTATCGAGCAGGGTCCAGTGGTTCAGATCCGTGACGCAAACGGCAAGGTGTCACAAAATCGCGACAACGACGGCCGTGTAACCTATTCAGGGCCACTTACCGTGATGGTGGATCGCTATAGTGCTTCGGCATCAGAAATTTTTGCTGCTGCTTTACAAGATTATGACCGAGCATTGATCGTCGGTGAGTCGACATTTGGTAAAGGCACGGTACAACAGCATAAGAGTCTTGGTCGTATCTATGATATGTACGACAAGCCGATAGGCCATGTGCAGTACACTATCGCTAAGTTCTACCGTATCAATGGTGGTAGTACACAGCTAAAAGGAGTCACACCGGATATTCCATTCCCGAGTGCCCTAGAGCCTGGTGAGTATGGCGAGGCAGAAGAAGACAATGCACTGCCATGGGACAAGGTGCCTGTTGCTCAATACGGTACCCTTGGCGATATAAACCCTGAGCTAGTGACCCACTTGGACTCACGTCATCAGCAGCGTATTAAGAATGATGTTGAATTTGGCTATATCGAGCAAGATATCGCAGAGTTTAAGAAGAGCCATAAAGAAACCAGTGTTTCTCTGGTGGAGAAAGAGCGTATCGCCGAGCGTGAAGCCACTGACGATAAGCAACTTGCCCGTCTTAACGAGCGCCGTGCGGTGGAAGGGTTAGAAGCGCTTAAATCGCTAGATGACGCCGAAGACGATGTGAAAGCGCCTGATGCGTTTTTAGATGAAACTGTCTATATCACACTGGATCTGGTGGATATGGATAAAGTGGCTAAAAATCAGGTGAAATAGTATTGAGCCAGACTTAATAAAAACGCGCTATTGGCGCGTTTTTTTATAATCTTTTCAGATGAGGGAATGTGAATGGCACAGGTTAAGGCCAAATATTTAAAAGATTATCGAGCACCAGACCACACTATAACCCAGGTGGATCTCTCCTTTGTATTGGATGGTGCTAACACTCAGGTAACGGCGGTGAGCCAGGTTCGCCGAGTTAACGACACCGCCAAGACCTTGGTGCTTGATGGTGAGAGCCTGACAGTGAGTCAGTTGCTGGTCAATGGCCAAGCTCATGAGTACCGCGAGGTCGAAGGCCAGCTGCATCTTGATACCGATTTAGCATCCTTTGAGCTAACCATAGTGACTCAGCTGGATCCCCAGGCAAACTTGGCACTCGAAGGGCTATATATGTCTGATGGCGCCTATTGCACTCAATGTGAGGCGGAAGGCTTTAGACGTATCACTTACTTCCTCGATCGCCCCGATGTTCTAGCTGTCTATTCGGTGCGTATCGAAGCCGATAAGGCAGCCTTTCCCTATCTGTTGAGTAATGGTAACCGCGTCGACAGTGGCGATCTGGGCAATGGGCGTCATTTTGTCTGTTGGCAAGATCCCTTCCCAAAACCCGCTTACCTGTTCGCCTTGGTGGCTGGTGATTTTGATCTGCTTAGCGACAGCTTTACCACTAAGAGCGGCCGCGAAGTGGCGCTGCAGGTATTTGTCGATAAAGGTAATCTGCACAAGGCACATCATGCGATGCTGTCACTGAAAAAGTCGATGGCCTGGGATGAAAGCCGCTTCGACCTAGAATATGATCTTGATATCTACATGATCGTCGCGGTGGATTTCTTCAACATGGGCGCCATGGAAAACAAAGGTCTGAATGTATTTAATACAAAATATGTGTTGGCCGATAAAGACTCAGCCACCGATGAGGATTATCACGGTATTGAGTCTGTGGTAGGGCATGAGTATTTCCATAACTGGACCGGTAACCGAGTGACTTGTCGCGACTGGTTCCAATTGAGCCTGAAAGAGGGGCTGACTGTCTTTAGAGACCAAGAATTCAGTTCCGATATGGGCTCACGCGCGGTTAATCGTATTCATGCGATCAAGGTGATCAAGAATCAGCAGTTCGCCGAAGATAGTGGGCCGATGGCCCATGCGATCCGTCCAGACTCCGTCATCGAGATGAACAACTTTTATACCGTGACCGTGTATAACAAGGGCGCCGAAGTGATCCGCATGATGCACACCTTATTAGGTGAGCAGGGCTTCCAGGCGGGGATGAAGTGTTATTTCGAGCGTCATGATGGACAGGCGGTAACCTGTGATGATTTTGTGGCGGCGATGGAAGACGCCAGCGGTGTAGATCTGAGCCAGTTTAGGCGTTGGTATAGTCAATCCGGTACGCCTGAGCTGACTATCCTTGAGGCCTATGATGCGGATAAGCAAGCGTATCGCCTTACTGTTAGCCAGCATACTCCGGCAACGCCTGATCAAAGCGAGAAGCTGCCTTTGCATATTCCGTTGGATCTTGAGCTGATCGCTAGCGATGGTCGTTCGCTACTCAGTCAAGTTTTTAGCGTCACAGAGACAGAGCAAGAGCTGGTATTTAGTGAGATGGCTGAGCGCCCTGTGCCGTCTTTACTGCAAAACTTCTCAGCGCCAGTCAGACTCAAGTTTGATTATAGCGTCGAGCAACTCATTCATTTGATGCGCTATGCGAGTAGTGAAGTGGCTAAATGGGAGGCTTCTGCAGCCTTATTTAGCCAGGCCGTTTGGGGTAACGTTGAACATCTTAAGGCGCAGCAGTCTATGTATGTTGACCCTCGACTCGTCGATGCGGTTAAAGGCTTGCTGCTCGATGAAGCCTTGGACAAGGCGTTACTTGCAGAGGTGCTGAACTTCCCAAGCTTGAATACCTTGGTAGAGCAGGTGGGACAGGTTGATCTGGACGCATTGGCGGCGGCGCGAGAGTTTTTGATTGAGGAAATTGCCTCAGGTTGTGAAGATGAACTTGTGGCGCGCTATCGTGAGTTGGCCTCCCAGGATGATGCTGGTGCCAGAGCCTTAAAGAATGCCTGTTTAACCTTGCTATTGCAGATGTCTGATGCTCATCAAGTCTTGGCACAGCGACAATATGAACAGGCCAACAATATGACCGACAGCCTAGGTGCCCTAGCAGCGTTGAATCAGGAAGCGTCTCAATTACGAGACAGTTTACTTTCTGATTTTCAACAGAAATGGGCCGATACGCCATTGGTGATGGACAAGTGGTTGACTCTACATGCCTGTTGTCCGGGTGAGGATCGCGTGACGGCGCTGCGTGAGTTAACACTGCACAGCGCCTTTAGCTTCTCCAACCCTAATCGCGTACGTTCCTTGATTGGCGCTTTTGCTGCGGCTAATCCGCTCTCGTTCCATCAGCCTGATGGTAGCGGATATCGATTTTTGACCGAGGCAATCATTAAACTCAATACCTTAAATCCTCAGGTTGCTGCGCGTATTATTACGCCATTGATCCAATTTAAGAAGTTTGATGAGCAGCGTCAGAAGTTGATGCGAGCTGCGCTAGAAGAGATATTGGCCTTGCCAGATCTGTCGAAGGACCTTTACGAGAAGGTGTCTAAGGCGCTGGCATAAGTTAGTAGGGCGAGGTGCTTTGCATCTCGCCACTTTTTTTAAACTAAGACTATGATGATATTTACTTTTCCTATTCAGGTGAGTTACCAGGATTTTCTCAATTACTATCAAGGAAGTATCGATAAAATTGAGGTTAGAGATATTTCAGGGAAGATCCTCTGGATACACGCTCGCCATTTTCGGCCTTTTTTAACCACGTCAGGCATAAAGGGTTATTTTCGACTGGAACTCGATGATAACGGACAGTTCGTTTCCCTCACTCCACTATAAGTTTTAGAGTATATACTTCAAACGAATGATTGTGCTCCACTCAAAATTTTGTCTGCCAATGTAAAAGTTTAATTGCCTGTTTCTGCTTGTTTTTTCAATAGCCGTTTTTCATCTGGTATGACTTGTTAGAAAGAATTTAAATCAGTCGTTTGAAAATAGATAAGTCCTTTAGCTTAAGTGTACAAATCTCAAGGTAATTTTCTGTTTTTTCGCCTTGCTCATCCCACCTAAATGCTGTAACAATGGTGTTACCTGTACGCTAACAAGATGTTGGCCATCATTCCTATAACAAAGAATCCAGCAGGTTACGGAGAAGAGCTAAAAATGAAAAACGTTAAAAATGGCTTTAACAAGTCAGCGCTAGCTTTGGGGATCGTTGCGGCGTTGAGTGTTGGGGTGACATCTGGCGTACAAGCCGTGTCATTCGATTGGGGAGAAGTGCAAGGTTCATTCGATTCAACCTTCAGTGCCGGTGCAAGTTGGCGGGTAGAAGAACGTGATTGGAATGACCAGATTGGTAAGGTTAATCACCCGCGCTTCGATTGGTCTAATTATTCAGCATTTAATAATACTAAGTACACTTCGACTGAGATTTGGGCTCAGCCAGGGTCTTACTCAAGCAATGGTGATTTGGGTAACTTGCTCTACTCACAGGGCGATGTGACCTCCATGGTCTTTAAAGGCCTGCACGAGTTGTCGTTAAAGTATAAGAATTTCGGTTTGTTTGCTCGTGGCATGTATTTCTACGATCAGAAAGCCAACAATGGTAGCTACGGCTACAGCGATCCGATAACCGGCAAGGAATATGATCCTTGTGCCGACTCAGAAGCTTCTGAAGTGCAATGTAAAGATGTGCGCTTGCTGGATGCATTCATCTATGGTGATTTCGACTTTAACGATGGTGCCAATCCACTTAGCGTCCGTATCGGTAACCAAGTGGTGTCATGGGGTGAAAGTACCCTTATTCCACATGGTATTGGTGTGATCAATCCAGTTGACCTGAATATTCTTAATGCACCGGGTGCAGAACTTAAAGAAGCCTTTAGACCTCAAGGGATGATTTGGGCATCACTGGGTATTAGTGAATCGCTCTCCCTTGAAGCCTTTTATCAGTATGATTGGCAGCCAGTTTGGGTTCCAACACCTGGTTCTTATTTCTCAACCAACGATTTCGCCGGTTACGGTGGTTACTCGCAAAACGCTCAGCTTGGCTTTAACGCCAACCCAGATATTAATCTAGATTTTCTTATAGAAGAGTATCAACAGCTGTCCGCTATGGTGGCGTCAGGCCAGTATGATGCTGCGACCTTAGGATCACTTGCCTTGGCTTACCCAACCAAGGTGACCCTAATGCAAGATCAGGCCAGCGCCAGTGACTCGGGCCAATATGGTATTAAGCTAGGTTACTATGCCCCTGAGCTAGGTGAGACAGAGTTTGGTTTCTATTACATGAATTACCATAGTCGACGTCCGTTGATCAGCGGTACAGCGGCTAACTTTACCCAAGAGGCAATAGGTAAAGATTTAGCGACCCTGGCCGCCATTGGCGCGACAGGTGGTGAAGTTGACCGTCAAACCTTGCTGGGGTTAGAGACCTTCTCCAAGGCGCAGATTGAATACCCGGAAGATATCAAACTATACGGCTTTAGTTTCAATACTCTGGTTGGCGACACCTCGGTAGCTGGTGAAATTGCCCATCGTCAAGATGAGCCACTGCAGATCGATGACGTAGAATTGCTGTTTGCCGCTATGCCACAGCAGCTAGCCAACGCGGGTCTTCGCCCAGATTTAGACGGTATTTCACAGGTGAAGGGCATCGGCTCGGGTGAAGCGGCCGAAGGCTATATTCTGCGTGATACCACACAAGCGCAGGTGACCTTTACTCATCTATTTGGTCCGACTCTGGGCACTGATAACCTGGTGGTGTTGGCCGAGGTCGGTGGCGTATGGATCCATGATATGCCTGGGTTTGACGAGCTGCGTCTCAATGGACCGGGGACGGCACGTTCAGGCGGTAACCCTGATATGCCAGGGATCATAGAGGCTGTTCACAATGGCCCTGAAACCAACCCATTCCCGACCGATTTTGCCTGGGGCTATCGTTTTGTGGCCAAGGCTGAATACAACAACCTGTTTGCCGGGGTCAACATGGCACCGCGCATCATCTTCTCCCATGATGTTAAAGGGATCACACCCGATCCTATGTTCCTTTTCACCGAAGGTAAGAAGTCAGTCGCCATCGGCATTAACTTCGATTACCAGAGCCGTTGGGGAGCCGATGTTTCCTATAACTCTTTCTTCGGTGGTGTTGGCACCACGAATCTGATGTCAGATCGTGATTACGTGTCATTTAACATCAAGTATTCAATCTAATTCACAAGGACAATAAGAATGAAAAAATTAACACTATTGTCGGCAGCTGTGATCGTTGCTTTAACTGCGCCAACGGCCTTTGCGAAAGTATCAGAGGCGCAGGCGGCAAAACTCGGTACCGAACTGACGCCGCTAGGTGGCGAAAAGGCGGGTAACGCCGACGGTTCTATTCCAGCCTGGGATGGCGGTATTACCCAAGCTGTGGCGGGTTATGAGAAAGGTATGCATCATCCCGATCCCTTCGCAGCCGATAAGATTGAGTTTACTATCACCAATGCCAATAAAGATCAGTATAAGGACCATCTCACCGAAGGTCAGCTAAAGCTATTTGATCTTTATCCTGATACTTTCAAGATGAATGTGTATCAGACGCGCCGCACCGCTTCTGTTCCTCAGTTTGTGTACGACGCCACAAAAGCCAATGCCACTCGCGCCGAATTGGTTGCCGATGGTAACGGGATTTCAGGGGGCTCGATTGGTGTGCCGTTTCCTATTCCACAAAATGGTTTAGAAGCGATTTGGAACCACGTACTGCGTTTTCGTGGCGTAGACGTTGAGACTGCCCGTAGCCAGGCAGCGCCAACGGCATCGGGTAGCTACACCTTGGTCGAAACCGCCGAAGAGATACGTTTTGAGTATTCTCGCCCAGAGATGACACTGGATAAATTGAAAGAGTCTAATACCCTGTTTTACTTTAAGCAGGTCGTGACACAGCCTGCTCGTCTAGCAGGTACCGCGCTCTTGGTTAAAGAGACCATGGATCAGGAAGCCTTGCCACGTCAGGCATGGACCTATAACACAGGGCAGCGCCGCGTACGTAAGGCGCCAAATGTCGCTTTCGATACCCCGGGCACAGTGTCTGATGGTCTGCGCACCACAGATGATTTCGATATGTTCAACGGCTCGCCAGTTCGTTACAACTGGGAGTTAATGGGTAAGAAAGAGATCTACATTCCCTACAACGACTATAAGCTCCATTCAGACAAGCTAAAATATGAGCAGATCCTGCAGCCTGGTCATATCAATCCAGAGCATGTTCGTTGGGAGAAACACCGTGTTTGGGTGGTCAAGGCGCAACTAAAAGAGGGTATGCGTCATATCTATAAGACACGTGTCTTCTATCTAGATGAAGATTCATGGCAGGTGTCTTTGTCGGATATGTATGACAACCGCGACGAGTTATATCGTGTCGCCGTCGCCCATGCGATTAACTACTATGAAGTACCAACACACTGGACCACGCTTGAAGTGATCCATGATCTACAGTCACGTCGTTATCTGGCAATGGGCCTCGATAACGAAGGACGTATGTATAACTTTGATGCCCAGCTGAGTGAAGCCAACTTTACGCCTGCGGCATTGAGACGTGCTGGTATTCGTTAAGCACTTATGCGTTATGGACTAATTCTATAAAGAATTAGGGGAGAGGGGCCAACAGGCCCCTCATTTCACGAAAGGAAGTTTGTATGTGGTTTAGCATGCTTCGGCTTGTCGCGTTATCTTCTCTGTTTATTGCCTCCGCGTTTCCTGCTTATAGCTCGGAAGAAGTGGTTGGCTCAGATAAACAACCCTTGGCCACTCACTCTCTGGTATTGGATATTGCCAAGCAGGGAGAGACGGTGATTGCCGTTGGCGATCGTGGTCATCTATTTCATTTTACCGATCAATGGCAGCAGGTTAGTTCACCAACCCGTGCACTGTTAACCAAGGCGACGCTGCTAACGCCTGAGCTTGGCTGGGCAGTGGGGCATGATGCGACCATTTTGCATACTCAAGATGGCGGCAAGACTTGGGCAAAACAGATGAGCTCTGCTGAAATAGAAAAGCCTTTCTTAGATGTGCTGTTCTTTGATGCGCAGCAGGGGATTGCCATTGGCGCCTATGGCCTGTTCTATCGTACTCTCGATGGTGGTAAGCAGTGGCAGCAGGAGTTTCATACTGAGCTGTTATATGAAGAAGATCAGGCTTATCTAGAGGAGCTAAAAGCGGAGGATGAAAGCCTTTATCTTCAAGAGCGTAGTACTTTATTGCCGCATTTTAATCGCGTTGTACGCTTAGCCGATAACCGTCTTTTGATGGTGGGCGAGCTCGGATTAGCTGCTGTTTCACAAGACCATGGTCTGAGCTGGCAACGTATTGATTTCCCATATGAAGGGTCACTTTTTAATGTGTTAGTGGCTAAGCAGGGGATCTATGTGCTCGGGCTCAGGGGGAATCTGTTTAAGAGCGATGGGGATCTTGAGCAGTGGCAGGAAATAGCGCTCACCACTAACTCTACCCTCAATGGCGGCATAGTGCTCAGTGACGATAAAGTCAGGCTCGTGGGCAACGGTGGTGTGGTCATTGATGTTACCGCCGATGATAGCGTCGAGTTGGTGGCACAGCGCCAAGGGGAAAACCTAGTGTCAATTGGTAAGGATACCACAGGCAAGCTTTGGCTTGCTGGTACAAAAGGCTTCGTTGCATTACAACAAGAATAATAAGGCCCAGGCATGTTAGATAAATTAGTTAATGGATTAGAGTCCTTCCTGTTTCGGCAACGGGCCTATGTAATATTCGCCTTTTTGCTGGCAACTCTGTTTCTCGGGTTTCAAGCCAGTCATCTGAAGATGGATGCGGCTTTTGTTAAGAATATTCCGCTTAATCATAGCTATATGCAGACTTATCTGAAGCATCAGAAGCAGTTCGGCGGCGCTAACAGCATCATGGTGGCGGTAGAGGACACCAGCGGTAACATATTTAATCCCAATTTTTTCAATACCCTTAAGCAGGTCCATGATCAGCTGTTCTTCATTCCTGGGGTCGATCGTGCTCAGGTAAAGTCTCTCTATTCACCCTCTACCCGTTTTACCGAGGTGGTGGAAGATGGGTTTGCCGGTGGCCCGGTGATTCCGGCTGATTTTTCCACAACGCCCGCCGGGCTAGAGGTGGTCCGCAGTAATATTGAGAAGGCCGGTATCGTGGGGCGCCTCATTGCGGAAGATTACTCGGCAGCCATGGTAACGGCTCAATTGATGGATTTTGACCCGCAAACCGGTGAGCCCCTCGATACCTTGGCCTTTGCCAGTCAGCTTGAAAATGAGCTGCGAGGTCAATATGAAAATGATCAGATAAAGGTTCATATTATCGGCTTTGCAAAGATGGCCGGCGATGTTGCCGAAGGCGCCAAGGGCGTCGTGCTCTTCTTCGCGATTGCCATCTTAGTGACCGCCGTGATGGTTTATCTGTTCTCACAATCCGTAAAACTGACCCTGCTGCCTCTAGTATGTAGTTTGGTGGCCGTAGTTTGGCAGCTAGGTTTGCTCACTGTGGTGGGTTTTGGCCTAGATCCCATGTCGATACTGATCCCTTTCTTGGTGTTTGCCATCGGGGTGAGTCATGGGGTGCAGATGATCAACGCGGTCAGACGCCGTGTTGGTGAAGGCGAGATCACCAAAGCCGCGGCGGCGCTCGCTTTTAGAAGTCTGCTGATCCCAGGCGGTATTGCGCTGCTCTCTGATACCGTTGGTTTTATGACCCTGCTGGCGATTGATATCGGTATCATCCGCGAGCTGGCAATTTCGGCCTCCTTGGGTGTGGCTGTGATCATTCTGACCAACCTGGTGCTTCTGCCACTGCTAATCTCATATACCGAAGTGAAGGCGCTGCCACCCAAGGAAAATAGCCGTGTCGATGAGCTTTGGCGTAAACTCTCTTATTTTGCCACCCCTAAGTATGCAGCCGTAGTACTCGTCGCCACTGTGGTGTTGTATGGCGTCGGATTGCAGCAAGCGAACAAGATGAAGATAGGCGATCTGCAAGGTGGGGCGCCGGCGCTACATTTTGACAGTCGCTACAATCAGGACACTTTCTATATTACCGATCACTTCTCTATCACCACAGATGTGATGACTGTGATTGTCGAAGCCTTCCCTGAGGCCTGTACCTACCATGATGTGCTGACACAGATAGATGAGTTTGAGTGGTTAGTGGCTAATACCCCTGGTGTGGAGTCTACTGCGAGCCTGGCGTCTGTTGCTAAGCGGGTTAACGCCGGCTTTAACGAAGGTAATCCCAAGTGGCAGGTGTTACCGCGCACGACTGCGAGTCTGGTTCAGGCGGTAGGGCAGATCCCAACCACTTCGGGCTTGCTCGACGGGAACTGCTCTGTGATGCCTGTGTATCTGTTTCTTAAAGATCACAAGGCAGAAACCATAGAGACGGTGATCGATAAGGTTAAAACCCTGTCAGCCAAGATGGACAACGACAAGCTTAAGTTTAAGCTGGCATCGGGGCCTGTGGGGGTGATGGCCGCCACCAACGAGGCGGTTGCCGAGGCCCAGATGCCGATGATGCTCTATGTTTATGGCGCAGTGTTTGTGCTCTGCCTAATCAGCTTTAGGTCGATTAGAGCGACTATTGCCGTGATCCTGCCGCTCTATGTGGTGTCCACACTGGCCCAGGCGCTGATGACTCAACTCGACATCGGCTTGGCGGTTAGTACCTTACCTGTCATTGCCCTCGGCGTGGGGATAGGTGTCGATTACGGCATCTATATCTTGTCGACCATGGCGGTGAAACTCAGAGACGGTATGCCAGTACAGACGGCCTATCACCAGGCCTTAGTCGAGCGGGGCAGTGCGGTGATCTTTACCGGCCTGACCTTAGCCATAGGCGTAAGTACCTGGTTCTTTTCTGCGCTAAAGTTCCAAATGGACATGGGGATCCTGTTAACTTTCATGTTTTTAGTGAATATGTTAGGCGCAATAATTATTTTACCGGCGATCGGCGCTGTTTTTTGGCGTAAGCCGCGATAGTGGACTGAAAGAGAGAGCATTGGCTCTCTCTTTTTTTGCATAGTTACGCTTACTTTACGATTGTTTTTTCATCATGAGCTTCCATATGGCCGCAAAACCCCAAGGGATGAGGATCTACCACTAAAATAGTTCTCGAAAATTGGCACATTTAGTAATAAACTTCGCGCTATGACTTAGGTCACATAATTAGATTTGGCCTGTCATATGCTCAAGCATCCATAAAATTACAAAAACGCTGCCATAGACCCTAAAGGAAACAGCAACATGGCCTTGAAAGATGCAATGCCTTCAGTACTACTTGAGAACGTAGTCAGCCTCATTCACTCCAAAGTTCCCAATACACAAGCCAAACAAGTTGAACAGTTCGCAACTTGTATTTATGCCCATATGTCGAAAGATGACTTGCAACACCGCAATGACAGTGATCTTTACGGCGCCGTACTCAGTCTCTGGAATGCCGCGAACAAAACGCCTGTTGGCGAGACCCATATTCGCGTGTTTAATCCGAGTCAATCTAAGCATGGTTGGAAATCATCCCACTCGATTATCGAGGTGATTCAACCTGATATGCCTTTCTTGGTTGACTCTGTGGGGATGGCGCTAAACCGTATGGGGATCACTACCCATATGATGCTGCATACGCCTTTGACCGTGAAGCGTGAGCAAGGCGACATCACTAGTGTCAGCTATAACGACGATAAGGACGAGCATAACGATAGAGTGGCTGTGTTCCTGATTGAGATCGATAGACTCAGCAGCGACGCTGATATCAAGAGCCTTGAGAAAGAGATTCAGTCTGTTCTGGGTGATGTCGCCGCTTCGGTTAACGATTGGCAGGCTATGTCTAACAAGTTGACCGAGACCATTGCCGAGCTGCCAGACCGTCCTTTTCCTGGTGAGAAGCGTGAGTTAGATGAAGCGATTAACTTCTTAACTTACCTTAACAATCATCACTTTACCTTGTTGGGCTATCGTCGTTACGACCTGCATAAGGTGGAAGGTGATCTTGAACTGGTACCGGCAAACGAGACCAGTCTTGGCTTGATGAATGTACCGGGAAAACCTAAGAATACTAAAGGCTTGATGCTTTCTAGCTTGTCTGATTCTGCTCGTAAGGAAGCGCTGGATAGCAGCTTACTTATTCTGACCAAGAGCACAGAGAAGAGCCGTGTTCACCGTCCTGCATATGTTGATTATATCGGTATTAAGCGATTTGACGAGCAAGGCAATGTGATAGGTGAAGATAGATTCATCGGTCTGTACGCCTCTAATCTTTACAACCGCAGCCCACGTGAGATCCCGCTGCTGGCAGAGAAGATCCAGCGTGTGCTCGACGACTCTGGCCTGACGCCACACTCTCATGACTACAAGGCTTTGATGCATATTCTCGAAACCTTGCCAAGAGACGAGATTGTTCAGGCGCGCGAAACTGAACTGGCTAACATGGCCCGCGGCGTGCTTGAGATGCAAGATCGCGACAAGCTTAAGCTATTTGTTCGTAAAGATGGCTTTGGCCGTTTTCTCTCTTGCCTGGTGTATGTGTCTAAGGACAGATACAACACTAAGCTGCGTGAAGATACTCAGCGTATCTTGGCTCGACACTTCAATACTAAAGAAGATGTTGAATTTACGACTTATTTTTCTGAGTCAACGCTCGCGCGTACTCATTACATAGTCAAAGTTGAAAATAATATTACGGATGTAGATGTGGCTGCCATCGAAAACAATCTAATTGAAGCTGCGCGTTCATGGGAAGATAAGTTAAACACAGCGCTGATCACTGCCCAAGGCGAAGAGTCGGGTAACCGTTTGGTGAAGCGTTATGTTAATGCGTTCCCCCGTAGCTATAAAGAAGATGTGTTGCCTAGCTCAGCCGTGGTTGATGTCGAGCACTTAGAGGCGCTTGACGATGACCATAAACTGGGCATGCTCTTCTATCAGCCACAGGAAACGGCATTAAAAGACAACAAAGTCCGTCTAAAGCTGTTCCATAAAGATGAGCCGATCCATCTATCTGACGTATTGCCTATGCTGGAAAATTTCGGCCTACGTGTGATCAATGAGCGTCCTTATGAAGTGATCACCGCAGATGGTGCAACTTTCTGGATCTTGGACTTCTTGATGACGGTACAAGGTGCTGCGGTCGATAATTTGGCCGATAGCCAGGATAGATTCCAGACAGCATTATCACAGGTTTGGCGTAAAGAGCTTGAAGATGACGGCTTTAACCGTCTGGTTCTGGCTACTGGCTTATCGGGCCGTGAAGTTTCAGTGCTACGTGCCTACGCAAAATATATGCGTCAAATCGATGCGACCTTTAGTCAGGCGTATATCGAAGAGACCTTCAGTTGCTACCCGCAGATAGCCGATCTTCTGGTGAAGATGTTTATCCGTAAGTTCAACCCTAAGCTTAAGACTCGTACTTTAGCTAAGTTTGTTGAGCAGATTGATATGCGTCTGGAAGATGTGTCTAGCCTGGATGACGACCGTATCATTCGTCGTTACCTGGATCTGATCAATGCAACGCTGCGTACCAACTTCTATCAGGTGCTGCCAGATGGTAGTAACAAGCCTTACGTGTCATTTAAGTTCTCGCCTGAAGAGATCCCAGAAATGCCACGTCCGCTGCCGAAGTTTGAGATCTTTGTATACTCTCCAAGAGTAGAGGGGGTTCACCTTCGTGGTGGTAAGGTGGCTCGTGGTGGTCTGCGCTGGTCAGATCGTCGTGAAGATTTCCGTACTGAAGTGTTGGGTCTGGTGAAAGCCCAGCAGGTGAAGAACACAGTAATCGTCCCTGTAGGTGCCAAGGGTGGCTTCGTTTGTAAGCAACTGCCAACAGACGGTGGACGCGATGCCTTCTTTACCGAAGGTCAAGAATGTTACCGCCTGTTTATCCGCGGACTGCTGGATATCTCTGACAATATTGTCGAAGGTGAAATCGTTCCTCCTATTAATGTGGTACGTCATGATGAAGACGATCCATATTTGGTTGTGGCGGCCGATAAAGGCACCGCGACCTTCTCAGATATCGCTAACGCTATCTCTGAAGAGTATGGCTTCTGGTTAGGTGACGCCTTCGCATCTGGTGGTAGCAACGGTTACGATCATAAGAAGATGGGTATCACGGCACGTGGTGCATGGGAATCGGTTAAACGCCACTTCCGCGAAATTGGTATCGACTGCCAGACAACTGATTTCACCTGTTTGGCGATTGGTGACATGGCCGGTGACGTATTTGGTAACGGTATGCTGCTCTCTGAGCACACCCGTCTGGTGACAGCCTTCAACCATATGCATATCTTCATCGACCCTAATCCGGACGCGGCGATCAGCTACAAAGAGCGTGCACGTCTGTTCGAAATGCCGCGTTCTAGCTGGGAAGATTACAACAAAGACCTTATCTCAAAGGGTGGTGGCATCTTCCTGCGCTCGGCCAAGTCAATCACACTGACACCAGAGATGAAGAAGATGCTGGATACTAAGAAAGCATCTATGACACCTAACGAGCTGCTTAAAGAGCTGCTGAAGATGAAGGTGGATCTGATCTGGAACGGTGGTATCGGTACTTATATTAAGGCTACCAGCGAAACTCATGCTGAAGTAGGCGACCGTGCCAACGACGCGCTGCGTGTTAACGGTAAAGAAGTTCAGGCTCGCATCATAGGCGAGGGGGGTAACTTAGGTTGTACTCAGCTTGGTCGTATCGAATATGCTGCAAACGGCGGCCGTATGAACACCGACTTCGTGGATAACGTGGGTGGTGTGGACTGTTCGGACAACGAAGTTAACATCAAGATCTTGCTAAACGCTATGGTGGCCGAAGGTGAGATGACGGTGAAACAGCGTAATCGTCTGTTGGTTGAGATGACTGACGAAGTCAGCCGCATCGTACTGCAAGACTGTAAGGATCAGACCCGTACCATCTCTGTGACTCAGGTGCGCGGAGCCGAGCAGTTGAAAGAGCAGATCCGCTTCATCCATTACTTGGAAAAAGAAGACAAGCTCGACAGAGCCTTAGAGTTCCTGCCAACTGATGATGAGCTGGCAGAGCGCTTAGCTAATGGCAAGGCACTGACTCGTCCTGAACTGTCGGTATTAGTGGCTTACGCCAAGATGGTATTGAAAGAGCAGTTGCTGACACCGGAAATTACTGACGATACATTCTTGAGTCAGCTGTTGATTGAGTATTTCCCGCGTCAGCTACAAGAGAAGTATAGCGACCGTATGGTGACTCATCCGCTGCGAGCTGAAATTATCGCGACTTCGTTGGCCAACGAGTTGGTCAACGATATGGGATTAAATTTCGTACAGCGTATGAAAGATGAGACTGGTGCCTCAGTCGCTGAAGCAGCGATCTGCTACACTATGGCACGTGAAGTATTTGGTTTAGCTGAATTAACTAAATCGATCACGGCGCTAAATGGTGTGGTCCCTGCGGTTGTTCAGGGTGAGATGCTACACCAATTGCGTCGTAATCTACGCCGCGCATGTCGTTGGTTCTTACGTCATCGTAATCGTAACCAGACGATTGAACAGGTAGTGGCCTTCTTCAGCCCTGTATTCCAAGAGCTTCGTCAAAATGTCCACCAATATATGGTGGAAGATGAAGTCAACGGTATACGCGCCGAGATCGCTGCCCTAGTGAGAGAGGGTGTGCCAGAGCAGGTAGCGACTGATGTCGTTAATATGAGTACGCTGTTCTCTGCCTTGGATATCTCGCAAATTGCTGAGTTGGAAGATAAGCCGGTAGCCTTAGTTGCCGAGACTTACTATAAACTTGGCGCGCGCATCGACCTGCACTGGTTCCTTGAGCAGATCAGCGCACAACCAGTGGCGAACCATTGGCAAGCGTTGGCGCGAGCGGCATTTAGGGAAGAGCTTGATTGGCAGCAACGTTCACTGAGTTCAGCGGTGTTACGTACTTGCACATCGGTTTGTGACGCTGATGCCATTATTGAACAGTGGGTCGAATCCAATCAGGGCTTATTGGAAAGATGGTTCCACATGCTTGCAGACTTTAAGACCTCGCAGACTCATGAGTTTGCTAAGTTCTCAGTCGCCCTACGTGAGCTAAATCTGTTGATCCTTCATTGTGAAGGTTAATCATAAAACTAAAATATAGTCATCAGCCCTGGCAAATGCCGGGGCTTTTTTCGGTCTAGGAGAATGCATGTTTTACAAAATCGCACAGAAAGTGATGTTTCAGATGGACCCAGAGAAGGCGCACAACTTAGCTATAGGTAGTCTGAAATCAACTGCGAATTCGCCGTTAAACTGCTTTTACGCGCAGAAGCTGCAAGCTGCGCCGGTAGAGTTTATGGGGCTTACGTTTCCAAATCCTGTCGGACTTGCTGCCGGCATGGATAAAGATGGTGAATGTATCGATGCGTTCCATGCGATGGGCTTTGGACATATAGAGGTTGGTACTGTTACACCGAGACCTCAACCTGGGAATGACTTGCCACGTTTGTTTCGTTTGAAGCCGGCTAAGGCGATCATTAACCGTATGGGTTTTAACAACAAAGGTGTTGATAACTTGGTGGCCAATCTAAAAGCGGCTAAGTCTGGCGCCATGGTTGGGGTGAATATAGGTAAAAATAAGGACACGCCGGTAGAGCAGGGCAAGGAAGATTACCTTATCTGTATGGACAAGGTGTATCCCTATGCGGCCTATATTGCCGTGAATATCTCCTCGCCTAACACTCCTGGCCTGCGCAGTTTACAGTATGGAGACCTGCTTGATGATCTCCTTGGATCATTAAAAGCCAAGCAAAAGGATCTTGCCGAGCAGCATGGTAAGTATGTGCCGATCGCATTAAAAATTGCCCCGGATCTGCAACCTGAAGAAATTGAAAAGATTGCTGAATCTTTGATCCGTAATGAGTTTGATGGTGCCATTGCCACCAACACGACCCTGACACGTGATGGTGTTAGTGGTTTGGTTAATTCTAATGAAGCCGGTGGTTTGAGCGGTAAGCCATTGAATTCATTATCAACTAAAGTGATCAAACAGTTAGCGGTTTGTCTTAATGGCCAAGTACCTATTATTGGTGTTGGTGGTATTAATAGTGCGGAGGATGCATTTGATAAATTGGATGCAGGAGCGACTATGGTACAAATTTATTCTGGTTTTATTTATCGCGGCCCAGAATTAATTAAAGAGATCGTCGACGCATATCGCGTAAAAAATAAATAAGATCTTATTTAGATCTCAAAACGATCGCGCGATCTTATTTAGATCGCGTTAGATCAATATAACATGTTGTTATCTATATCATATTTGTAAAATTTTTTTTGATATTGGGTGAAATATAATCTATTATCGAGCTGTATTAAGGTATATAGGTACACGTTATGTTATTAATGCCACAAAGGGATTGGCAATGGATATATAACGATTCGTATGGGGTATTAAGCGTTTCGTTAGGTTCGGATATGGAATTTCTGACTCCCTATCAAACGAAAGCACTTATTCCAGATGCCTTGGCAACGACGGAATTTAGTGTAGAACATGCCAAGTTCTATATCGAATTTATTGAGCGTATTGGAAAGTCTTTAAATATTGCCGATGCGGTGAGGGTTCAGTTGGCGTTGAACGCAACAGCGGCTCATTATTTGTTAAAGCCACAGATGCCTAAGTCATGGTTTTTTGATACATCGGCGGTGTGTGTTTACAGTGAGCTTGGCAAGGTTTTTCAGTTGAAATGCCAAGGGGAAGTGGTACAGGTTTTAGTGGTCGAATCGAATATTCAGGCCTCCCTGGTTATGCTGTTATCACCCCAGCTGCAGTTGAGTGACAGTAAGACGATGCGCCAGTTTGACTGCATTAAAGTGATGAATGATAGATTGCATCCATTAAAAGTCAATCGTCAGATCGCGGCAGCTTAAAAAATTTCAAGATTTATTTAGGGAGCAGATGCTCCCTATTTTTATGTCTGTTTTTTGATCAATTTATTTTATTACAGTGATTGCTCGTAAATCATTTTTCCGATCTATAGATTAAATCTACCTCTCACGTTTTGCTCGCTTAATGCTTATAAAATCGACAACCCCCATATTCTTTATAGAAGGCCTTTATAGAAGGGCCTGCTCGCTAAGGTAAATTAAAGCGCGAGAAAACAGTTAACGGCTATAGATTATTTTTTAACCGGATATTGGTTTTTGAGCATGCAGAAAATTTTGAAACGGCCCGATTGGTGTAGGGCAGCCAAGCATTTTACTTTAGGTTGTTGTGAAAGGCATTTAAACAAGGGAGTGTTTAGAAAAGTTATTTCATTAGAAATTGGTTGCGGGAGCCGGATTTGAACCGACGACCTTCGGGTTATGAGCCCGACGAGCTACCAAACTGCTCCATCCCGCGTCCGTAAGAAACGCTGTAGTTGTTTTGATTCTTGCTACAAAAGAAATTGGTTGCGGGAGCCGGATTTGAACCGACGACCTTCGGGTTATGAGCCCGACGAGCTACCAAACTGCTCCATCCCGCGTCCGTATTTAGAGCGATATTATCCTCTCTAACACACTTTGACTTTCGAACTTGATGCTAAGTTAACTCATGTTACCTGGGTTAAGTCAGTGCTCTCTGCGTCAAAACGGGGCGAACTATATCGATATGAGACGAGCAATGCAAGTAACAATCGAGGATTTGGTGTTAAGCGTTTATTTATCCAACAGAGTGCGGGCTTATTGATCACGCAGCGAAATTTTAGGCACTCATCTGACAGAACTTTTTATCATTTAATCTGTGGACAAGGTATAATGACGGATTGATTTTTGAAGTGTGTCTATCTATCCATGTTAAATTTTTTTGCTGCAGCCCCAAGAGGCTATGAATACGCGTTGTCCCTTGAGTTGGCAGAACTTGGCGCTACGGAAATAAAAGAAAGTGTTGCCGGCGTTTATTTTTCAGCGTCGCTGGAATTAGCTTACCGCATTACGCTTTGGTCACGCCTGGCCAGCCGTATCATCTTAGTGATCTACAAAGGCCCGTGCGAAACACCTGAGCAGCTTTATAACGCGGCTTATTGCATAGACTGGCAAACACATTTTTCTAATAAGAGCAGCTTTAGCATAGATTTTCATGGTGTCGGTGGTTTTATTAAAAACTCACAATTTGGCGCGCTAAAGGTTAAAGATGCGGTAGTTGACCGTTTTCGTGACGATGGTTGCCCGCGACCAGATGTGGCTCGTGTCGATGCAGACTTCAAGATAGACGCCCATTTTCGCCGGGGTCAAATCACCTTAGGGGTTAACTTCTCTGGCCCTGCGTTGCATCAACGTGGTTATCGCGCGACAACAGGTGAGGCGCCCCTCAAGGAAAATCTGGCTGCAAATATGTTAGTTCGTAGTGGTTGGCAGCAAGCTCCTAAAGATCTGCTCGACCCCTTTTGTGGCAGCGGTACTATCTTGATTGAAGCGGCAATGATGGCCTGTGATATCGCACCGGCGCTGCAGCGTCGTCGTTTTGGTTTCGACCACTGGTTGCGCCATCAAGATGGCGTGTGGCAGGAACTGCTTAGTGAAGCCAAGGCTCGCGCCTCTATGGGTGTGAAGCGCTGTGACCTTAAATTTTATGGCTCGGATATCGATTCGCGCCTGGTGGCACTGGCTAAACGTAATGCCCAAAATGCCGGTGTGGCTGAGCTTATTGAGTTTTCGGTGTCCAATGCGCTTAATGTCACCCCACCTGTGGAGCAGGGCTATCTAATCACTAACCCTCCTTATGGTGAACGCCTTGGGAATGTCACCTCGCTTTTGCAGCTCTACTATCAGTTGGGTGACAAGCTAAAGGCCGAATTCGGTGGTTGGCAGGTGGCAGTACTCAATAGCGATATCGAGCTGTTATCAGCCCTTAAGCTCAAAGCTGACAAGCAGATGAAGATGTATAATGGCGCGCTCGAATGTGCTTTTAACCTTTATACGCTGCACGCCAATAGCACTCGACGCATCGACCCTGGTCAGGTATTGAGCCAAGGCGGTGAGGTAAGCGAGGTGGCCAGCGCGTTTGCTAACCGGATTAAGAAAAACCATAAACAGCTTAGCAAATGGGCTCAGCGAGAGGGCATAGACAGCTATCGTCTCTATGATGCGGACATCCCTGAGTATAATGTCGCCGTGGATATTTATCTGGATCATGTGGTGATTCAGGAGTATTCGGCGCCTAAGACGATTCCAGAGGCGGTGACGAAAAGGCGTCTAACCGATGTCCTCTTGGTGCTGCCACAGGCGATAGGCGTCGACCCAGACAAGATCATTCTAAAGACCCGCGAGCGTCAAAAGGGAACCAATCAGTACCAAAAACTGGATGCCACCAAGCTTGAGCTAGTCACTACCGAATATGGCGCCAAGTTTAAGCTGAACTTGAAAGATTATTTGGATACAGGTTTGTTCCTGGATCACAGGCTAACCCGTAAACTCGTGGGCGAGAAAGCCAAAGACCGTGACGTACTGAACTTATTTGCCTACACAGGCAGTGCCTCTGTGCATGCCGCGCTGGGCGGCGCTAAGTCGGTGACCACCGTGGATATGTCTAATACCTATCTTAATTGGGCGCAAGACAACTTCGAATTAAATGGCCTTAAAGGCAAGCAATATCAGTTTATTCAAGGCGACTGCCTGCAGTGGATAGATGATTGCCAGCAGCAGTACGATCTTATCTTTATCGATCCGCCGACCTTCTCAAACTCTAAGCGGATGGAAGACTCCTTCGATGTACAGCGGGATCATGTCAAGCTGCTGAGCGCCTTGGTGAAGCTGCTGCGTCCGGGCGGAGAGATACTGTTTTCGAACAACAAGCGTAAGTTCAAGATGGAAATCGACGCCTTGTGTGCCCTTGGGGTTACGGTAAGCAACCTGGATAAGCAGACGCTACCGCTGGATTACAAACGCAATCCCCATATTCATAATACTTGGTTGATCACCCATGCCTAAAGTGAGTGCCTATACCTTATTTCATACCGAGGCCTGCCACCTGTGTGAGCAGGCTCAGGCGATCATCGCCACTTTAGATATCGACTATGCCTTGCAGGATATTTGTGATGATGACGTTTTAGCCGAGCGTTACGGCGTTCGTATCCCGGTGCTGCGCAACCAAGAAGATGGCTCAGAGCTCGATTGGCCTTTCGATCGAGAGCAGCTGCAACAGTTTACAGGAGTATAAATTGAGTCTGGTTCGTATAAATAACGGCTCATTGGCCTATGGCTACACCCCCTTATTACAAAATGCCGATTTCACCATAGAAGCTGGCGAGCGAGTGTGTATTGTAGGACGAAATGGCGCAGGTAAATCTAGCTTGATGAAGGTCATTGGTGGTGAAGTGCTGCTTGATGATGGCGAATTTAATATCGCAACAGATGTTAAGGTCAGCCGTTTACAGCAAGATCCACCTAAGGCAGAGCAGGGGACGGTATACGCCTATATTTCGGCCGGTCTGCAAGAGGTCGGCGAAAAGCTTGAGCGCTATCATCAACTCTCCCATGACGTCGCTAGCGCCAGTGCTGATGAGATGGAGCGTATGCTCAAACAGATGGAACGTCTTCAGTCTGATCTCGACCACCTGAACGGCTGGCAGCTAGATACCCGCATTAATCAGACCTGTGAGATGCTCGGCCTGGACGCCGATGCCAGCCTAAACAGCCTATCGGGTGGTTGGCAACGTAAGGTTGCCTTGGCGAGAGCCTTGGTGAGCGAGCCCGATCTGCTGCTGCTCGATGAGCCGACTAACCATTTGGATATCGATACCATCGAATGGCTCGAAGAGTTTTTGCTCAGCTATCGTGGCGCGATTGTGTTTATCAGTCACGACCGTGGGTTTATTCAGCGCATGGCGACCCGTATCGTGGATCTTGATCGCGGCGTGGTCACCTCTTGGCCCGGCGACTATCAGACCTATCTTGATGGCAAGGCTGAATGGCTCAGGGTTGAGGAGGAGAAAAACGCTCAGTTCGACAAGAAACTTGCCGAAGAGGAAACCTGGATCCGTCAAGGGATTAAGGCGCGTCGAACACGTAATGAAGGACGCGTGCGGGCACTTAAGGCGCTACGTATGGAACGCATGGCGCGTATTAACCGTCAGGGCGGGGCTAAGATGGCCGTCGCCGATACCGAGCGCTCGGGCAAGTTGGTGTTTGATATCAAAGATCTTAACTACAACCTGCCTGATAAAAATCTGGTCAAGAACTTTACCACCTCTGTGATGCGAGGCGATCGAATTGCGCTTATCGGTCCTAATGGTTGCGGAAAATCGACGCTTATCAAGTTGTTGATTGGCCAACTTGAGGCCCAATCAGGAGAAGTTAAGGTTGGCACCAAGTTGGAAGTTGCCTATTTCGATCAGTATCGAGAGGCACTTGATCCAGAGAAAACTGTCGAAGACAACGTCGGCGAAGGTAAGAAAACCGTGACCATTAACGGTCAGGACAGACACATTCTTAGTTATCTGCAAGATTTCCTGTTTTCGCCTATGCGTGCCCGTACGCCAGTCAAGGCACTTTCGGGTGGTGAGAAAAACCGACTGCTTTTAGCTCGTCTCTTGCTAAGACCCGCCAACTTGATCATTCTCGATGAACCGACAAACGATCTTGATATTGAGACCTTAGAGTTGCTAGAGTCGCTACTGACCGATTATCAGGGGACCTTGCTGTTAGTCAGTCACGATCGTGCCTTTATCGATAACACAGTCACCAGTTCCTGGTGGTTTACTGGTAATGGCGGTTGGAGCGAGTACGTCGGCGGTTACCAAGATGCTGTTTCGCAAGGGGCAAAATTTTATTCTGAGGAACCAGTTGCCAAGGACGCTGTCCAACCCAAGGTTGCCGAGCCAGTCAAGCGCGAGACTAAGGCCGCCGCCAAGGCTGAGAAGAAGCTGTCTTATAAATTGCAAAGAGAACTGGATGCCTTGCCGGCTAAGATGGAGCAACTCGAAGCCGACATAGAAGCCTTACAGACTGTCATCAATGAGCCCGATTTCTATTCGCAGGCGCAAGAGGTGGTGAACAGTCGTTTAAGTGAGTTGGCGTCACTTGAGCAGGAATTAGAAGTTTGTTTCGAACGTTGGGAAGAGCTTGAAGCCCTCAAATAGACGATAGAATAATAGGAAAAATAAATGAAGTTGAAGTTTGATAGAGCCTTATCGTTAGTCGCTGCCGGGGTGATCACAGCGTTGCAAACGGCTCACGCAGCACCTGTCTATGAGATTCAGAATATTGAAGACTATGACTTAAATGGCACCTTAGAGTCGACCATTAATGGTTATGGTATGTTTGTGAATCAGCAAGATCAGCTGGTTGGGATCTCTAAGGGTAAGAAAAAGCTCGAAGTCGACGAAGACTCGGACGGCCCTATTGATATCGAAGACGGGATTCCGCCTGAGCAGTTAGTCTCTTACTCAATCAATCTCCCTATTTTAGCCAACAACTTTACCTTTACTGCTGACGGTAACGGCGCAGCAGGTAGCTGGCTTCCCACCTTCGATTCCGTTTTTGGGACCACGCACCCTAAAGATACTAATGAAGAGCAACCTGAAACCATTAACTCAGTCAATGCCTATTACTACGGCATTAACAACAATGGTATCAAGGTGGGTACCTATACGGCACCGGAGCAAAAAACCGAATTTACCGGTGAGCGTAACGACAACAATCAAGATCAGGAATATTGGTACTACCGCGAGTTTGAGGAACGTGGTTTCTTAAAGGCAGCCGATGGTACAGATATCTCTTTGGTGCCGCCTTACACTGTATACACCAAAGATGATACCGATGTTGTCGTGGGCGGCGTCTCGGTGGCCGCGGCGATTAACGACAGTAACCTGGTGACAGGTTATGCCACTACTGATCTGGCCAAGAGCAGTAAGACTCGTGTCGATAACTGTATTACAGGCGACAAGTTCCCTATAGATGTGTGTGTACAAAACGAACAATACCCAGATCGTAACAATGTCCGCCGTATTCTCTATCAGACACGCGCCTTTGTGTGGCAATTTGATGGCACAGATGTGACCCCAACCGAGCTGCCTCTGGGACTTGAATCGACTTCCGACAGTGTGTTTACTGCTCAGGGTTTAGGGATAAACAGTCAAGGTGTTGTCGCTGGTCGTTCTCACGTCTATCGTAACAATGACAAAGATAAGTTGGCGTTCGATGCGGCCTATTGGGCCAAGGACAACGAAGGTCAATACCAGTACCACTGGGTGAAGATGACCAATGATCAGCTCTCCTCTGTGGCCTATGATATCAATGATAATGGTATCTTAGTGGGTAGCTATCGTCGTTATATAGAAGGTTATCAGCGCGACAAGTTCTTCTACTTAGACACCAATGCCGCGGACCCCACTTTTGTAACCCCGAATGATTTTTACCCTGTGATGTCCGATCGCAGCTCTCGTCCAAGGGATATCAACAATAAAGATCAGGTTGTCGGTTTTGTTGAAGTCACCAGTGAGAAGGAAAAGCCACGCATGAAAGGCGCCTTCTTGTATGACAAGAACAGTGATGAATTCAATGTTATCGACGATCTCTTGGTCTGTGAGTCAAAAGGCTATGTACAGGACGGAGAAGGTAAATGGGCCCGCAATAAGGTTGAAGTGGTCGATGGCAACGGCGATGTGCTCTTTTATGACAGTGAAATTCGTATCGTTGAGGCGAGCAGCATTAACGATGATGGCACCATAGTCGGCACGGCATTTATTCGTAAGCCTTCTTATCAGTTTGATATTGAAGGTAATCTGGTGATAGGTGAGAATGGTAAGCCTTTATTCTTGCTTAATGCTAATGGTCAGCCTGTGACGGCTTTTCTGCCACGTATGGTAGTACTTAAGCCAACCACTTCAGGCAGTGCTTGTGAAGTGGTAGAGGATGACAATTCAAGTGATGGTAACTATACACGCCAAGGTGCGGCAAGTTTCGCTTGGTTATTTGTGCTTCCACTGGTTTGGCTAAGGCGTCGTTTTAGAGGCTAATGCTCGTTAGAACATATCGAAATAAAAGTCGGGGTTTTTGCCCCGATTTTTTTTAAATAATGATCTCATGAGTTTAAAAAATAACCAGGCGTAAAGCGAAATTTTTGATTGATCTCGTGCTGAAAAAGTTCTATTTCTATCAATGAGGCTTCGGCCTTTAGGATTTAAGAACAGAGGATGCTTGCATGAAAAGACAAAAACGAGATCGTCTAGATAGAGCTTTTTCAAAGGGATTCCAGGCCGGGATAGGTGGCCGCTCTAAGGATAACTGTCCTTATTCTACATTGGACTCTAAATCACACTGGCTCGGAGGATGGCGCGAAGGTGTCGATGGCCGACTTAGCGGATTATTTAACAAGTGATTTAGATATTTGCCCTCTGTTAAGAGGGCATTTTCATATCTGGAACAGGTAAAACGTTTAGAAACTTGATGTGTCGGTGAAGATACCCACCTTTAGATCTGTCGCCGAATAGATCTCGCGGCCATCTACTTCCATCACGGCATCAGCGATGCCCATCACTAATTTGCGATAGACCTTGCGCTTGATAGTCAACTTGTAGGTGACTTTCTTGGCATCTGGCAGTACCTGACCGGTAAATTTCACTTCACCAACACCCAGTGCACGACCTTTACCTTCCGCACCTTCCCAGCCAAGGAAGAAGCCAACCAACTGCCACATGGCGTCTAGGCCCAGGCAACCTGGCATAACAGGATCGGTTTCGAAGTGGCAGCCAAAGAACCAAAGTGACGGATCGATATCTAGCTCAGCAACAATTTCACCTTTACCAAACTCACCGCCGTTATCGTTAATTTTAGTGATGCGATCTATCATCAACATGTTGTCGATAGGCAGACGAGGCGAGTTGGCGCCAAATAGGTTACCGTGTCCACAGGCGACTAATTCTTCTTTACTGAAACTGTTAGCTTTATTCATTGTTAACTTCACTCTAGCAATTTGAGTCGCCAAGGTTAGCGAACACGTGTACGCCAAACAACTCCGATCAGCTAGAAAGTTTCAATTTATCGAGCAAGTTGGCAAAAAATGAGCGTTCCTCATCGGGATAGCCCGCCAAGCCTTCCAATCGCGCCTGGACCATGCCATAGAGGCTTTCTTCAGGAAACTGACCATTTTCATCACGGCTGCCGGCAGGTTTGTTCATTAGGATGGCCACGGCCTGATCGATATGTTCTACCTGGTACAGGTGGAACGCTTTATCTTCAACGGCTTTAATGACCTGGGCAGCCAGGTTTAACTGCTGTACGTTTGAGCTTGGGATGATAACCCCTTGGGTGCCCGTCAGGCCGCGTCGCTGACACAGGTCAAAAAAGCCCTCAATTTTTTCATTTACACCGCCGATGGCCTGCACTTGGCCAAATTGATCTATGGCGCCTGTGGCGGCAATGCCTTGTTCTATGGGGTGCTCGGCGATGGCAGACATTAGCGCGCAATATTCGGCCAGTGACGCGCTGTCACCATCGATCTCCTGATATGACTGTTCGAAAACAATATTAGCATTGAGGTGCAGCGGGGCATCTTTACCGAATATGCGATACAAACAAGAGGAGAGGATCATCAAACCCTTTGCGTGTATGTTTCCGCCCAGTTCTGACTTACGCTCGATATCGGCGACTTCACCGTCACCATAATGTACCGATGCAGTGATTCGCGCCGGTTCGCCATAGGTGTACTCGGCGGCGTCCAGCACGGTCAGGCCATTGATCTGGCCAATCATGGCGCCTTGGGTGGGCAGGTTAATGAAGTTATCGTCGAAGCTCTGCGCCGACAGACTCTGTGAGGCATTGTGCCTCGCCTTGTGGCGAGCCAGTGCCATCTCGATGCTGTCGCCGCTCAGTTGAGAGCTCTTGCCATAAAGGCTGGCTTGTACCATCAGCTGACTAATGCCTATGGTTTCGAGGCTCAGGTGGCGTTGATGTTCGGCTAGACGTGCACTATGGGTAAACAGTGGCTGCAGGGCAGACTGATCTAAGGTGAGCTGGTTGGCGGCAGCGATAGTGACCAGCCAGTTGCCATAATCTTGCTCACTAAACTCTGCCAATGAAATTTCATCTACTAGCTCACCCAGCAGGGGAAAGGCGGCGGGAAAGTTACGCTCTTCTAAATAACTGATGCTATAAAGCGTGCTGCTGCCCACTAAGATTATCTTGCTGTGCAGCGGAATTGAAGACCAGCGAGAATGCAGTTGATATTCACCCTTATGGGCTGCCTCCATAACAAGTTCCCACAGGCCCTCACGTTTCCAGAGAGATTCGGCGCAGATAAACAGGTAATCGCAGTCGGCTAGGGCGCCCGGATGGTAGACACTGGGATCATGGGCGTCGAGGTGGCCGATAAGATCGCGACGCTTTATGGCGCCACTCAGATAGCGATAGGGAGTGTTGGCAACACAGACGCAGTCTTCGCCGGCTTGTGTTTGCCACTGCAACTTAGCGTCTGGTGCCAGGCGGTTTAGGTAGTGAGCCGGTCTGTATCCCTGATGGTCAACTAAGGCCTTGAGTAGCTGCTCTCTATCTATGCCGCTGTGATCGGCAAGGTACATGTGTTGCCCCTGTGTATTAGCAAGCAGGTTAAACGCATCCAGGGTGCGTTCCTGACCCAGTAATCGGCTGTGTGGATTGGCGTTAAGCTGGTCTACCTGAGGTAACTGAAATTGAGGCGATAAAGCGGCAATGTCGATTGAGTGTGCGATCATTAATTGGGGCGAATTATGTAAACATGGCCTGATGTTAGCACAGTTTCGCTCAGCCTCTCTCTAAGTTTCGCTGTTTTTGGCTTATTCAAGCCAGTTTGTCGACAATCTTGGTGGCGGGCCGCTGTTTACTCGTTTGCTGAGTACGTCCTACTTGCTTTATGGCCCTATCAAGGTGTTTGTGCGCTTAGTCGGGTTCAACTCGTTAGTTTCCGCTGAGAGGGGGCGAGGATTTGAGGCATAAAGATAGACTTTTTTAAGGTGGGCCACTTAAGACTTTAGTCGACAATTCAGTCTTTTTGTCGACAATTATCGGGTTTTGGCTTGAGAAAATCCTATTTCATGGCTATATTGTCGACAACCAAATGTTTGATGACGATCACATAATTCATGACGCGATACAGCCAAACGCCGGTCACCACGGCAGATAAAACCTTCTACCAACTTAGGCAGGATATTGTCGAAGGGGTGATCGCATCCGGGTCAAAACTCAGTGAGACTGAATTGTCGACAACTTATGGTGTGAGCCGAGCCGTGATCCGCGAAGCGATTAATCGTCTCGAGTCATGTCATATCGTCGAACGGCGCGCCAATGTCGGTGCCAGAGTCGTGGCACTGAGCGAAGAGGGCTTAATGGCCCTGTATGAGATCCGCGAATCCCTCGAAGGCATGGCGGCACGTCTGGCGGCCAAAAACATGAGTGATGAAGAGATTGCTGAGCTGGAAGCCCTGCTCAGAAGTCATTTTGACGACGTCAAACAGGGGGAGTCCTATTATCAGGAAGCCGGTGATGTGGATTTTCATTATCGCATCATACTCGGCAGCAAGAATAAGCACCTTATCTCTATGCTGTTCGAGGGTATCTATCATCTTGTGCGTATGTACCGCGTACAGCTTGGCATGGCGGGGCCTAGGGTCACCACAGCCTATGATGAGCATAGGCATATCGTCCAGGCGATCGCCAATCGAGACGAAGAGCTAGCCGAGATCTTGATGCGCAGGCATATCACCTATTCACGAAATAATATTCGAAACAAACTTTCACCCATCCAGTCATAAGAGGAAGCGAGCATGAGCGCAGGAAAGAAATTCCGTCAGGCATTGGTCGACAATAAGCCGTTGCAAATCGTCGGTACTATTAATGCCTACACGGCCATGATGGCCAAGCAGATCGGTCACAAGGCGATCTACCTCTCTGGCGGCGGCGTGGCAAATGCCTCTTATGGTCTGCCGGATCTGGGCATGACCTCATTAAACGATGTGATCGTGGATGTGCAGCGCATCACCTCGGCGTGTGATCTCCCATTACTTGTTGATATCGATACTGGTTGGGGTGGGGCATTTAATATTGCCAAGACCATCAAAGATATGGAAAAAGCCGGTGCCGCAGCCGTACATATGGAAGATCAGGTTGCTCAAAAGCGCTGTGGTCATCGCCCCAACAAAGAGATCGTTTCAGTAGATGAGATGGTGGATCGTATCAAGGCGGCAGTGGATGCGCGAACGGATCCTGATTTCTTCATCATGGCCCGCACCGATGCCTTCGCTCAGGAAGGATTGGAAGCGGCTATCGAACGTGCCAAGGCCTATGTGGCTGCCGGCGCCGACAGTATCTTCGCAGAGGCGGTAAAGACTGAAGAGCATTACCGCGCCTTTGCCGAGGCGTTAGATGTGCCAATTCTGGCCAACATCACCGAATTTGGTCAAACCGAGCTGTGGAATCGTGAGCAACTTGGTCAATGGGGCGCAGCCATGGTGCTTTACCCACTAAGTGCCTTCAGAGCCATGAATAAGGCGGCTGAGAACGTTTATCAAACTATCTTGCGCGATGGCGATCAGAAAGCGGTACTCGATACCATGCAGACCCGCATGGAGCTATACGATTATCTTGGTTATCACGAGTATGAGCAGAAGCTCGATAGCCTGTTTGCCGAAGGTAAGAATAAGTAATACAGCCAGGTGCCTCGGTAAAGGGGCATCCTAGACAGCACATTCACCCTACAACCTAGATGATGCAGTACTAGGGATAGACAAAAATATAATAGGAAGACGTTATGGTAGATAAGAAATTAGGCGGCGCCGGACTACGCGGACAGAGTGCGGGCGAAACAGCATTATGTACAGTGGGTAAATCAGGCTCAGGCTTAACCTATTGTGGTTACGATGTATCTGATCTGGCTGATAACGCCACCTTCGAAGAGGTCGCATACCTGCTATTTAATGGCGAACTGCCAACCGCGGCTCAGCTGGATGCCTACAAGAGTGAGCTGATGTCGATGCGTGACCTGCCTCAGTTACTTAAAGAGGTATTACAACGTATCCCAGCCGATGCCCACCCTATGGATGTGATGCGTACCGGCTGCTCTTTCCTGGGTAACCTAGAGCCAGAAACTGATTTTAGTCAACAGCATAAGGCAGCTAATCGTCTGCTGGCGGCGTTTCCGGCAATCATGTGTTACTGGTATCGCTACAGTCATGACGGTGTTGAGATCGACTGCGTCACCGATGAAGATTCATTAGGCGGTCATTTCCTGAAATTGCTTAATGGTAAGACGCCATCGGATCAACATCGCCGCGTTATGGATGTGTCCTTGATCCTTTATGCTGAGCATGAATTTAACGCGTCAACCTTCACTGCACGCGTTTGTGCTTCAACCCTGTCAGATATGTTCTCTTGCATTACCGGCGCTATCGGTTCGCTTCGCGGCCCACTGCACGGCGGCGCTAACGAGGCGGCGATGGAGATGATCCAAAAGTTCAGTTCGCCAGAAGATGCCAAGGTGCAGATGGCGGGCATGCTGGAGCGTAAAGAGAAGATCATGGGCTTTGGCCACGCCATCTATCGCGAGTCCGATCCGCGTAACGTGATTATTAAGGCCTGGTCAGAAAAGCTGGCTAAAGAGTTTGGTGATACCTCGCTTTACGATATCTCTGTGGCCTGTGAAGAGTACATGTGGGACACCAAGAAGCTATTTTGTAACGCCGACTTCTTCCATGCATCGGCTTATCACTTCATGGGGATCCCAACTAAGCTGTTTACCCCTATCTTTGTCTGCTCACGCCTTACAGGCTGGGCGGCTCACGTGATGGAGCAGCGTGCGAACAACCGCATCATCAGACCAAGCGCGGACTATATAGGTTCTGAGCCACGTAAAGTGGTTCCTATTAGCGAAAGATAAGCCTAGATATCAGCCCCTCTGTCTTTAAGGCTCAGGGGCTGTTTTTGGTTTGGT
The DNA here is from genome assembly GCF_000773485.1 of Shewanella sp. ECSMB14101. Classification (NCBI taxonomy): domain Bacteria; kingdom Pseudomonadati; phylum Pseudomonadota; class Gammaproteobacteria; order Alteromonadales; family Shewanellaceae; genus Shewanella; species Shewanella sp. ECSMB14101. Next base: position 144,382 of record NZ_JSFF01000004.1, read on the forward strand.
TGCTTTAATTCATAACACCGTGGATAACCCTATGAACTCTTTACACCGTAAACCGCTTCCCGGCAGCTCTCTTGATTATTTTGATACCCGCAGCGCCGTCGAAGCCTTGAGCACAGGTGCCTATGACAAACTGCCTTATACCGCCAAGGTGCTGGCAGAAAACCTAGTCAGGCGCTGCGAACCCGAATTACTTAACGATGCTTTGAGTCAGCTGATTGAACGCAAGCGCGATCTCGACTTTCCCTGGTATCCGGCGCGTGTGGTATGCCACGACATTCTCGGTCAGACTGCCTTAGTGGATCTGGCTGGTCTGCGTGATGCCATCGCCGAGAAGGGGGGCGATCCTGCCAAGGTGAACCCTGTGGTGCCGACTCAGTTAATTGTGGATCACTCGTTGGCGGTGGAGCATGCGGGCTTTGAAAAAGATGCCTTCGAGAAAAACCGTGCCATTGAAGATCGCCGTAACGAAGATAGATTCCATTTTATCAACTGGACCAAGACCGCCTTTAAAAACGTCGATGTGATCCAGCCCGGCAATGGCATCATGCACCAGATCAATCTGGAGAAAATGTCGCCTGTGATCCAGGCTCGTGATGGCGTGGCATTTCCAGATACTCTGGTGGGGACTGACAGCCATACGCCGCATGTGGATGCGCTGGGCGTTATCGCCATTGGTGTTGGCGGTCTGGAAGCCGAAAACGTCATGCTCGGGCGTCCTTCTTACATGCGTCTACCCGATATCGTCGGCGTGGAGCTGACCGGTAAGCGTCAAAGCGGCATTACGGCGACAGATATCGTGCTGGCACTGACAGAGTTTTTACGCAAAGAGAAGGTGGTTTCGGCTTATCTCGAATTCTTTGGTGAAGGCGCCGCGGATCTGACTCTTGGGGATCGCGCCACCATCTCCAACATGACGCCAGAATTTGGCGCTTCGGCCGGTATGTTCTATATCGATCAGCAAACCATAGACTATCTCACCATCACAGGCCGTGACAGCGAGCAGGTTAAACTGGTGGAAAATTACGCCAAGACGACGGGGCTGTGGGCCGATAGCCTGAAAGACGCTGAGTATGAGCGTGTGCTGACCTTCGATCTCTCAAGCGTTGTGCGTAACATCGCCGGGCCGTCTAACCCGCACCGCCGGGTGGCCACCAGTGAGCTGGCCAGTCAAGGCATTGCCGGTGTGGTCGAGCAAGATGAGAAGCTGATGCCAGATGGCGCGGTGATCATCGCCGCCATCACCAGCTGTACTAATACCAGTAACCCAAGAAACGTGATTGCAGCGGGCCTCTTAGCCAAGAAGGCCAATGAGCTTGGCTTAATGCGTAAGCCTTGGGTGAAAACCTCTTTTGCGCCAGGCTCCAAGGTGGCAGAGCTTTATCTTAAAGATGCCGAACTCCTGCCTGAATTGGAACAGCTGGGCTTTGGTATCGTCGGTTTTGCCTGCACCACCTGTAATGGTATGAGCGGCGCTCTGGATCCTGTGATCCAACAAGAGGTGATCGACCGAGACCTATACGCTACGGCGGTACTTTCGGGCAACCGTAATTTCGATGGCCGTATTCATCCTTACGCTAAGCAGGCGTTTTTGGCCTCGCCACCACTTGTAGTGGCCTATGCTATCGCCGGTACCATTAGGTTTGATATCGAAAAAGATATCTTAGGCCATGATGACAAGGGTGAGCCTATCCGTCTTAAGGATATCTGGCCAAGTGACGAAGAGATCGATGCTATCGTGAAGGCGAGCGTGAAGCCTCAGCAGTTTAGGGATATCTATACCCCTATGTTCGACCTGGCGGTGGACTATGGCGAGCAGGTTAGCCCACTGTATGACTGGCGTCCACAGAGCACCTATATTCGTCGTCCCCCTTATTGGGAAGGCGCCTTGGCAGGTGAACGTACCCTTAAAGGCATGCGTCCGTTGGCGGTTCTTGGGGATAACATCACCACAGATCATCTGTCGCCTTCAAACGCTATTCTGGCCAGCAGCGCCGCTGGTGAATACCTGGCGAAGATGGGGCTGCCCGAGGTGGACTTTAACTCTTATGCGACTCACAGGGGCGATCATTTGACGGCCCAGCGCGCGACCTTTGCTAACCCTAAGTTGCTCAACGAGATGGCGCTGGTGGATGGTGAGGTCAAGCAAGGCTCATTGACCCGCCTCGAGCCAGAAGGTGAGGTGATGCGTATGTGGGAAGCCATCGAGACCTATATGGATCGTAAGCAGCCACTGATCATCATTGCTGGCGCCGACTATGGTCAGGGTTCTTCTCGCGACTGGGCAGCCAAAGGCGTAAGACTGGCAGGTGTTGAGGCGATTGTTGCCGAAGGTTTCGAGCGCATTCATCGCACCAACCTCGTTGGCATGGGCGTGCTACCGCTGGAGTTTAAGGCCGGTGAAAACCGTCACACTTACGGCATCGACGGTAGCGAAACTTTCGATGTATTAGGCGAGCCGACGCCGAGGGCCGATCTCACCTTAGTGATCACCCGTCAAAACGGTGAGCGTATCGAAGTGCCTGTCACTTGTCGCCTAGACACTGCCGATGAGGTGTTGGTCTATCAGGCGGGCGGCGTGTTGCAGCGCTTCGCGCAGGACTTCCTCGAAGCGAACGCTTAGGGCAGTTAATGGCGGGTAGGGCAAGAGCGTCTTACCCGCTTTTTAAAGGATAACCCAATGAAACAGATGAAAATTCCGGCTACCTATATGCGCGGCGGCACCAGCAAGGGTGTCTTTTTCGCGTTAAAGGATCTGCCTAAAAATGCCCAGGAACCCGGACCGGCCCGTGACGCCTTACTGCTTCGCGTGATCGGCAGTCCAGATCCTTATGGTAAGCACACGGACGGCATGGGAGGTGCGACATCGAGCACCAGTAAGACAGTGATCCTTGCTAAGAGTGATCGTAGTGATCATGACGTCGATTACCTTTTTGGTCAGGTGGCGATAGATAAGCCTTTTGTCGACTGGAGCGGTAACTGCGGTAACCTGACCGCGGCGGTTGGCGCCTTCGCGATCACTCAGGGCTTAGTGGATAGTGCCAAAGTGCCTAATAACGGTATCGCAGTAGTACGTATCTGGCAGGCAAACATTCACAAGACCATCATTGCCCATGTGCCTATGGTGGATGGCGAGGTTCAGGAACTGGGCGATTTTGAGCTCGATGGCGTTACGTTTCCTGCGGCAGAAGTGTTGGTGGAGTTTGTCGATCCCGCCGATGGCGAGGGCGATATGTTCCCTACAGGCAATCTGGTCGATACCTTAGTTGTGCCAGGAGAGCCAGTATTTGATGCCACTTTTATCAATGCTGGGATACCGACCATTTTTTTAAAGGCGGAGCAGCTAGGTTACGAAGGCACAGAACTTCAAGAGGCGATCAATGGTGATGCAGCCGCGCTTGAGCGTTTTGAAACCATTCGTGCCCACGGCGCCTTGCAAATGGGGCTGATCCAGTCGCTCGATGAGGCGGTAACACGCCAGCACACGCCAAAAATAGCCTTCGTGGCACCAGCTAAGGGCTATATCTCCTCTAGCGGTAAGCAGATCGCGGCCGATGAGATAGACCTGCATGTGCGCGCCCTGTCCATGGGCAAACTGCATCATGCCATGATGGGAACCGCCGCGGTGGCCATTGGCACGGCAGCAGCTATTCCCGGCACTTTAGTGAATCTGGCAGCGGGTGGCGGCGAGCGCGAAAGCGTGCGTTTCGGCCATCCTTCTGGGACGCTTAAGTTGGGTGCCAAGGCCATAGAACAAGCTGGCCGTTGGCAGGTAGAAAAGGTGAGCATGAGTCGCAGCGCCCGAGTCTTGATGCAGGGGTGGGTCTGTGTGCCTGAATCCCTAGGCTAAGCGCAACACAAGCTATAAAAAGGATGCAAGGCATCCTTTTTTACTTTTATTCGCTCATTCTTAAGTATGAGCGCTGATGACTATGGGAAGTTAAATAGTCGAATGTTCCCATTAGTGAGAAAGCGAGTAAAAATAGTTCACTTATAATTCATATGCTTAGTTGAATTTATTTTCCGCTTTCTTCTTTACCCCATTTGGGCTAAATTACAGAGTGTTCCTACGCGCCATTCATGTAGGTTAGGTATTCGCTGACAGGGTAGATTGAAGTTGATTTCTGTATATTTAGTTGATGACCATGAGTTAGTAAGAACAGGAATCCGCCGCATCTTAGAAGATGAGCGCGGGATCAAGGTTGTCGGCGAAGCAGGGGATGGCGAGTCTGCGGTGCAGTGGTGTCGAAACAATGAGGCTGACGTGATCCTGATGGACATGAATATGCCGGGTATTGGGGGCCTCGAGGCGACGCGCAAAATCTTACGCTATCAGTCCCATGCTAAAATCATCGTCTTGACCATACATACCGAAGATCCTTTTCCAACCAAGGTAATGCAAGCGGGGGCGTCTGGTTATCTGACCAAGGGAGCCACACCGCCCGAGGTGATCCAGGCCATTCGTCAGGTGGCTCACGGGCAACGTTATCTATCTCCAGAGATCGCTCAGCAGATGGCGCTGAGTCAGTTTAATCAGTCGGAAGAAAATCCGTTTAAGTCGTTATCTGAACGCGAACTGCAGATCATGATGATGATCACCAGCGGCGAGCGGGTGAGTGATATCTCTGAGCAACTCAACTTGAGTCCCAAGACAGTCAATAGCTATCGCTATCGTTTGTTTGCTAAGTTGGGGATCAGTGGCGATGTGGAACTAACCCGACTGGCCATTCGCTACAAGATGTTAGATACAGGCCAATTTTAGTGTGTTAACCCCTGTGTTATGGCCTTGATGTGACAGATACTTTTAATGCGTCCCAATTTCTAAAAACCGTTTCCTCTTCAGCCGGCGTCTATCGCATGTATGACGCTCAAGGCGTCGTTATCTATGTGGGTAAAGCAAAAGATCTTAAGAAGCGGCTGAGTTCCTATTTCAGGCGTAATTTGCCTAATGTGAAGACCCAGGCATTGGTGTCCCATATTGCCAATATCGATGTGACCCTGACGCCCAGTGAAACCGATGCACTGATCCTGGAAAACGATTACATCAAGCAGTATATGCCCAGATACAATGTGCTGCTGCGTGATGATAAGTCTTACCCCTATATCTTCTTAAGTGGTCACCGCCATCCTCGTCTGGCCTATCATCGTGGGCCTCAGCGGGAGAAGGGACTCTATTTCGGCCCCTATCCGAATGGCGGTGCAGTAAGAGAGAGCCTGCATCTGATGCAGAAGCTATTTCCTATTCGTCAGTGTGACGATCTTTACTATAAAGCGCGTTCGCGTCCTTGCCTGCAATATCAGATAGCCCGCTGCAGCGCGCCCTGTGTGGGCAAGATTAGCGATGAAGATTATGCCGAGCAGGTTAAGTTGGCAATGCTATTTCTTCGCGGTAAGGATCAACAGGTAATAGCGACTTTAGTGGCCAAGATGGAGCAGGCGGCGCAAGCGCTGCACTATGAAGAGGCGGCCCGTTTTCGCGATCAGATAAGTGCACTGCGCCGCGTGGCCGAGCAGCAGGAGGTGTCAAACGATTCGGGGGATATGGATGTCATTGGTGCCTATTACGCCTCGGGTATCGCCTGTTTTCATCTGCTGTTTATTCGGAACGGCAAGATCTTCGGTAGTCGCAGCTATTACCCGGCAGTACCTGATGAAACTGAAGTGAGTGAAGTGCTACGCGCCTTTATGTTGCAGTTTTACCTTAATCTGGATAGCCAGAGAACCCTGCCAAAAGAGATAATTGTCAGTCACGAGTTTGAGGATATCCATGAACTTGAGCAGGCGATCGAGCAGGCCTCAAACAGGCGACTGCTGATCAAGACCAAGGTGCGCAGCGAGCGTGCCAGCTTTTTGCGCATTGCCGATGCCAATGCCAAGAATGCAGTGGAAACCCGCCTGTCTCATCAAAATACCGTGGAAGAGCGTTTCTTGTTGCTAGAAGAGGCGCTTGAGCAGACTCAGGCTATTAGTCGCATGGAGTGTTTCGATATTAGTCATACCATGGGCGAGAGTACCGTGGCCTCTTGTGTGGTATTTAATCGAGAAGGGCCAAGCAAAGGTGAGTATCGTCGCTATAATATTTCTGGGATCACCCCAGGGGATGATTACGCTGCAATGAAGCAAGCGATCAGTCGCCGTTTCGATAAGATTGAGGCCGATGGCAAGATCCCTGATATTTTGTTTATTGACGGCGGTATGGGTCAGCTCAGGATCGCTCAGAAAGTCGTTAATGAGAAGTTTGCGCACTTGGACGTAGCTCCCACGCTGATAGGTGTCGCCAAGGGGGAGGGACGTAAACCAGGACTTGAGACGCTCATCTATGGCGAAAATGAGATAGCCTTCCACCTGCCAGCAGATTCAGGGGCGCTGCATCTTATCCAACATATTCGCGACGAATCACATAGGTTTGCGATAACGGGTCATCGCAATAAACGCCAAAAGACGCGTAATACATCGACACTTGAAGCCATACCCGGTGTTGGACCAAAACGTCGCAAGGCCTTGTTGCAATACCTGGGGGGATTACAGCAAGTTAAAGGGGCCAGCGTAGCGCAATTGTCAAAAGTGCCGGGCATTAGCCTAGAAATGGCACAAACAATACATGATGCGTTGCGAGGGTGAGAAAATTAAGGCAAGATTGGCGCTGCTTTTAGATAATTGGTTTTCACATGCCGTTTAATGTACCGATAGCTCTCACGTTTTTTAGATTAATATTACTACCTGTTTTCGTAGTGCTTTTTTATGTGCCTTATTCTTGGTCACCCCTTGCGGCCGCTTTGGTGTTTTGGTTGGCTGCTGTGACTGATGCATTAGATGGCTATGCGGCTCGAAAATTAAAGCAATCGACCCGTTTTGGGGCCTTCCTCGATCCTGTAGCCGATAAGATCATGGTGACCACGGCGCTGGTGCTGCTCGTGGCTGAATATCAGAGTATCTGGTTAACCTTGCCTGCGCTGTTCATGATTGGTCGTGAGATAGTGATTTCTGCGCTAAGGGAATGGATGGCTGAAATAGGAAAAAGGGGCGCCGTTGCCGTCTCCTGGATCGGTAAATATAAGACGGCAGCCCAGATGATAGCTATCATAGGGCTTATTTGGCAGCCCAATCCCTTTTTGACTTATTTGGCATTTGCACTGTTTTATGTCGCGGCCGTGTTAACCTTCTGGTCGATGGTGAGTTATATCATGGCGGCTTGGTCTGATCTTACCGACGAATCGCACAATTAAAATGCAATGCGATCACTAAGTGTGCAAACGACAAATTAAGGTGAAATAGAGCGTTGACACTTGAGGGTAAATCGGTAGAATGCCAATCCGCAGTCAGGGGAAACAAGTTGTAAGACACTGACGCGAAATAAGATGAATAGGCGACATTAGCTCAGTTGGTAGAGCGATACCTTGCCAAGGTATAGGTCATCGGTTCGAACCCGATATGTCGCTCCAATCTTAGCCTAAGGCGCGATGGCAGAATGGCTATGCTGCGGATTGCAAATCCGTCGATCTCGGTTCGACTCCGGGTCGCGCCTCCACTTTATGTTTTAATGCAACTTTGCGATAAAACACACTTTGCCCGAGTGGTGGAATTGGTAGACACAAGGGATTTAAAATCCCTCGCTGGTAACAGCGTGCCGGTTCAAGTCCGGCCTCGGGTACCATCAATTGATGACAAAAAGGCCTCAACCTATGTTGAGGCCTTTTTGTTTGTTCTTATTCTATAAAAATCAATGTTCTATCTCATTTTATAACTTTAACCGATCGGCTTTTTACAACAAAGCTATACAATAGTTATCTGAGTCAGCTTAATAAGGATCATAAGCGAGATGCGTAAAGTAAGTGGGTTTACTCTGGTTGAATTAGTGGTGGTAATTGTCATTTTGGCGATTCTTGCTGTGGTTGCTGTGCCTAGATTTATTTCGGTCAGCCAGGATGCTCATGATAGTGCAGCTAAGGGAGCGTTTGCCGCCTTTACTTCCGGTGTATCTCTTTATCACAGCTGTTGGGCCGCTTCGGGGGCCAGTGGTCATGTATTGGATCTGGCCTGTTTTGGGGACGGCACTCTAGACTCGACCACGACAGGCTATCCTTTAGGGCAGGCAACTCAGACCGGTGGAAACAATGGAACACAGTTGCAAGGGGATTTTTGCCGTCAACTTTGGCAAGGCTTACTCGATAATAACGAATACCAGTTAGCTTTACATGGTGATGCAGCTTTTGGCGGCAGTAACGATATTGTTTACTGGTATTCAGGCGGAAAGATCGATGAGAGTAACACCTATTGCTACTTTAATTATATTCGTGACAACCGGGCTAAAGGTAGTGAGAATTGGCAGCTAAGATATTACCCTGGCACGGGAAAAACCTTAATAACACGCTCGACTCTCAGTTAACCAGCATCTCAAAAATACAGTTATGAGTGCCCGATTTGTTTGGATCGGGTATTAGCTTATAAAAAATCCGTCTTTAGTCGGCTAGGTTGGCGTTAAATCTATGAGCCATAATTACCCAAGGAGGTCATTATGGTTGTTAGACTGCTTTGCATCTTGCTTTTATTAGGTTTGCCACCTCAAGCTTTTGCCGATGAGCGCCTTGCCGCGGCCAATGAATCACTGCTCAATCAGCTTGAGGTGATCACTTTGGCGAGTGGTAAAAGCCAGTTTTCAGCTTATCGTCAACAGCTAAGTGATGAGCAGCCATTATCTCCTGCACGTATTTATTCCATTGCCGAAGCTGTCTCTCAGTTCTGGCATCAACAAGGCATTGCTACAGGCATTCTGCCACTGACACAAAATGATCCCTATGCGGCGGTTATCGCCAGTGAGCCTCAAGTTCCTGACTATTTGATGTTAAGTAATCGAGTGCGCTATCTCTTATGGTTGGCTCAGCATCAGCCCTGGGGGATGATCTCCCCTCAAGGTTGGTTAAAGCCCGGAGACACTCATGGAGCGATTAGTGAGATTAGAGGCCGTTTGCAGGCGTTAGGCGACTATCCTCAAGGGGAGACTGGTTCGTACTTTTATGATGCATTACTCGAAGAGGCGGTACTGAGGTTTCAGGCGCGCCATGGCCTAAAGCAAGATGGCATCATAGGCCCGGCAACCTTGAGATGGCTAAATCGCGACCCTAAGGCGCGCGCGCAGCTGTTGGCGTATAATTTTATTCGTCGCGCCGAATTTCTGGCCAATCTTGGCGACCGTTATCTGCTGATCAATATACCCGCCTACGAGATGCTACTGGTTGATGACAACAGAGTGGCCTTGCGCTCTAAGGTGATTGTCGGCAAACCTTATCGTCAAACGCCTATTATCAGCGGTGAGATAAAAAACTTGGTGCTCAACCCCAGTTGGCGGGTTCCGCGAAGGCTGTTAACCCATGATCTTTTACCTAAGGTGCGTGAAGATGGCAGCTATATCACCAGTCGAAATTTTGAGGTGTTTGACTATCAGGGGGATCGGGTTACCAAGTCCGATGATGAATGGGCGGATATTGCCAAAGGTAAGTTTCCCTATCGCTTGGTGCAAAAGCCAGGTGTAGGGAATACCCTTGGACGTTATAAGTTTTTCTTTCCCAATGAGTACAGTGTTTATCTCCACGATACGTCAGACAAGGATCTGTTCGCCCGCAGCGATAGGGCGCTGTCATCGGGTTGTATCAGGGTAGAGAAGGTTGAGCAACTGGCCAACTGGATGGCGTCTCATTTAGTGCGAGATAAACAGACCTGGGTACGGATGCAGATAGAGCGCGAAAAGACACAGTGGTTTGCTTTTGACTCGGGTTTGCCTATCCACCTTGTCTATTGGACCTCTTGGGTTGATGGAAACAACATCGCCCAATTTAGAGAAGATATATATAAAAAGAATCAGAATTTTAGCCTCGATCTACAAGCCTCAAAATAGCCGCTAACCCAGTGTTTATCTGGCCTACAGCAAAAACTAATACTTGATCTCCTTGGCAATAACGGGTAATTTGTCCGCTGTTTTGTTCAAAAAGTAATCGGTGGTGTTAATGTGACGATAGTTTGTCCTGCACGTAGGCAGTTGTTATTAGGCCTGGGTGGTGTAGCAATGTTTTCTATGGTGCCGTCTAAAGCACGAGCGAGTCGTTCGACTCAAGGTGTGAGGTCATTAGGGTTTTATAACCGGCATACTGGAGAGCGGGGGCAGGGAAGCTATTGGATCGATGGTGATTATCAAACAAATACCTTAAGTGATTTTAATCATTTATTGCGCGATCATCGTCAAAATGAAGCAGCGCCGATGGATAAGCGCCTGTTTGACCTGTTGTTTTCGTTAAAGCAAACATTGCAGGTCGATGAGGACTTTCATGTGATCTCTGGCTATCGCTCGCCTAGGACCAATCAGATGTTGGCCAACAAAAGCTCAGGTGTGGCGAAGAAGAGTTATCACATGAAGGGAATGGCGATGGATATTGCATTGCCTGACGTGAACCTTAAGGATTTACGTGATGCAGCGGTTTCTCTGAAACTTGGCGGTGTCGGCTATTATCCAAGCTCTGGTTTCGTTCATGTCGATACAGGCCCAGTGCGGACCTGGTAGTCAAAAGGAGAGGCTAAACAACTTATGTTTGTTAAAGCCGATGCACTGTGCTAGTATTCGCTCGCTTTAAATGAGGTCACTGTTGGTCGAAAACGGTGACCACCTATATTACTATTTATTAAGTGAGTAAATTATGTCTTACACAATTACCGCACAAACCCGTACTGAAATAGGGAAAGGTTCGAGCCGCCGCCTACGTCATGCTGGTAAAGTTCCTGCTGTTATTTATGGTGCGGGCAAAGAAGCCGTTTCTATTGAATTCGAACACCGTTCAATCATCAACATTCAAGCGAATGATGATTTTTACAACAGCGACATCACTATCGTTCTAGACGGTAAAGAAGTTAAAGTTCGTGTTCAAGCTATGCAACGTCACGCGTTCAAGCCTATGATTGAGCACGTAGATTTCGTTTACGCTTAATCGCGTATTTGAAATTAAAAAAAGCGCCCGAGAGGCGCTTTTTTTATGTCTGCAGCAAGTCTATTCGGTCTGTTTTGGCTTTACGGGACAGCTCGCGATAACAATGGGCTCCCCTAGTTCATTGATCTCTTCCAAGGTGACATTAAAGCCCCATAACCTGTGTAGGTGTTTTACGACCTCATGACTGCTCTCATGTAGCGGGATACGATTGATTGGAATATACCTTAAGACTAAGGAGCGATCGCCGGAAATAGCTACGCTTTGCACCTGTATATTAGGTTCGATGTTCGATAAATTATACTGTTGCGACAGTGCCTGACGTATCTCTTGATAGCCGATATCATCATGTATCGCCGAGATACTGAGGTAGTTTTTCTTGTCATCGTCTAAGATACTGAAAAACTTGAACTGACGTATGATGTTGGGTGACAGGTACTGGCTAATAAAGCTCTCATCTTTAAAGTTTTCCATGGCAAAGTGAAGCGTGTCTAGCCAGTTGCTGCCGGCGATCTCCGGAAACCAACGCTTATCCTCTTCGGTTGGTGATTCACAGATACGACGTATGTCGACAAACATATTGAAGCCCAAGGCGTAGGGGTTGATGCCTGAGTAGTAGGGACTGTTATAGCTGGGTTGTGCAATCACGTTAGTGTGGTTTTTTAAAAACTCTATCATAAACCTGTCGGTGACCAGGCCATCATCGTAGAGGTGATTGAGTATGGTGTAGTGCCAGAAGGTCGCCCATCCCTCATTCATTACCTGAGTCTGTTTCTGGGGATAGAAATATTGTCCCATCTTACGTACGATACGGACGATCTCCCGTTGCCAGGGTTCGAGTAACGGTGCATTCTTCTCGATAAAATAAAGAATATTTTCCTGAGGTTCGGCTGGAAAGTTGGGCACATCCTTCTGCTTTTTGACATCAGGTGACAGCGGGATAGTGCGCCAGAGATCGTTGACCTGACTTTGAAGATAGGCTTCACGCTCTTTTTGGCGAACCTTCTCTTCCTTCAGGGATATCTCGCTCGGACGCTTATAGCGGTCGACGCCATAACTCATCAAGGCATGGCAGGAGTCGAGAATGATTTCCACCTGTTCGGCGCCGTATCTTTCTTCACACTCCCTGACATAGTTCTTGGCAAAGACCAGATAATCTATGATGGAGCCGGCGTCAGTCCAGGTTTTAAATAGGTAGTTGTTCTTAAAAAAGCTGTTGTGACCGAAACTGGCGTGAGCCATGACCAGCGCCTGCATTGTGATGGTGTTTTCTTCCATTAGGTAGGCGATACAGGGATCGGAATTAATGACTATTTCGTAGGCTAACCCCATTTGGCCGCGTTTGTACCCCTGTTCAGTTTCGATGAATTTCTTTCCGAAAGACCAATGGGTATAGCCGATAGGCATACCTATGCCTGCATAGGCGTCCATCATCTGTTCTGCGGTGATCACCTCGATTTGATTTTTATAGGTATCGAGTCGATAGTGGGCCGCCACGCGTTCAATTTCGGTGAGGTAAGATTCCAGCAATTCGAACGTCCAATCTGGACCGTCATCTAATACTGTGCGCTTTTTTGAACTCATAAGGCCCCCTAAACAGCTTGTTTCTTAAACAGTTCTCTAAATACAGGGTAAATGTCTTCTGCCTGTTTGATGTGTTGAACTGCAATATTATCGTGAGTCTTTTGTAGTCCTTCATATTCGCGCCATAAGGTTTGATGGGCGCGATTAGTGATCTCTATATAGCTAAAATAGCGCACCACGGGCAGTAACTTCTTGTCTAGCAGTTGTCGGCAGGTTGGTGAGTCGTCCGCCCAATTGTCGCCGTCTGATGCCTGAGCCGCATAGATGTTCCATTCGCTTTCAGGGTAACGCTCTTGCTGGATCTCATGCATGAGTTTTAGCGCGCTGGAGACTATGGTGCCGCCGGTTTCCTGAGAGTAGAAAAACTCGTGCTCGTCTACTTCTTTGGCTTGGGTATGATGTCTGATATAGACCACCTCCAAATTTTTATAGGTACGGGTAAGAAACAGATAGAGCAAGATATAGAAGCGTTTAGCCATATCTTTGGTGGCTTGATCCATGGAGCCTGAAACATCCATGAGGCAGAACATGACTGCCTGGCTTGAGGGAACCTCGCGCTTGGCAAAATTGTTGTAACGTAGGTCAAAGGTATCGATAAAGGGCACCTTGGCGATCTTGGCTTCAAGTTCTGCTATTTGCTCTTTCAGCGCGATGATCTTCTCTGCCTGGGATCCCGGTGTTTGCTCCAGTAATTCAAGTTCGGCTTTCAACTCAGCCAGCAGGGCTTTTTTCGACGAGGACATGGCGATACGTCGAGCCAATGACGAGCGTAGCGAGCGCACTATATTGATGTTTGCTGGAACCCCATCATTGGTAAAACCCGCGCGATAGGTTTGATACTCCACTAGTTTATTGAGTCGATTGCGTTGCAGATTTGGCAGTTCAAGATCTTCAAAAAGCAGTTCCAAATATTCATCTTTCGAGATTTGAAATACGAAATCGTCCTGACCTTCACCAGAATCTGAAGCATCTCCCTGACCGCTGCCTTGCCCACCACCTTGGGGAGGGCGTTCCACTTTATCACCACGGGAGAATTGATCGTTTCCAGGATGCACGCGTTCACGCATCCCCCCTTGGCCTTGATGGAACGAAGGTTCGCTAATGTCCTTGGTCGGAATGCTGATCTTCTCGCCTTTATCTATGTCGGTGACACTGCGGCGAGTAACGGCATCGCTGACGGCCTTTTTGATCTGCTGCTTATATCGGTTAATGAATCGTTGACGATTGACTGTACTCTTTCCCTTAGTATTCAATCTTCTGTCTATAAAATTAGCCATGCGCACCTCCCAAGACTAGCGGGGAGCAAGCTCCCCGTTTACGGGTGATCAAGATGATTTACGAACCCGTAGATACCACTCAGACAAGAGTCTTACCTGTTTCTTGGTGTAGCCTTTCTCCATCATACGGTTAACGAAGTCATCGTGTTTACGCTGATCATCTGTAGATGTCTTGGTATTGAAGGAGATGACAGGGAGAAGATCTTCGGTATTAGAGAACATCTTCTTCTCGATGACGGTGCGCAGCTTCTCATAGCTGGTCCAAAGTGGGTTGGACCCTTCATTGTTAGCTCTCGCCCGCAGCACGAAATTGACTATCTCATTTCTGAAGTCTTTAGGGTTGCTGATCCCGGCAGGCTTCTCGATCTTTTCCAGCTCGGCATTTAGGGCCGCGCGGTCGAACAGTTGGCCGGTTTCAGGATCTCGGTACTCCTGATCTTGGATCCAGAAGTCGGCATAGGTGACATAGCGGTCGAAAATATTCTGACCATATTCAGAGTAAGATTCTAAGTAGGCGGTTTGGATCTCCTTACCGATAAATTCAATATATTTAGGTGTTAGATAACCTTTGAGAAACTCCAAATAGCGCTCGGCAGTTTCCGGCGGGAACTGCTCTTGCTCAATCTGCCGTTCCAACACATAGAAGAGATGCACAGGGTTAGCGGCGATTTCACTGTGATCGAAGTTAAACACTTTAGAGAGGATCTTAAAGGCAAATCGGGTGGACAGCCCCTGCATTCCCTCGTCGACACCGGCGTAATCTCGATACTCCTGATAGGATTTCGCCTTAGGATCGGTATCTTTGAGGCTCTCGCCATCATAGACGCGCATCTTAGAGTAAATCGATGAGTTTTCTGGTGCCTTGATGCGCGACAACACACTGAACTGTGCCAGTGTTTCTAAGGTGTAAGGGGCACAGGGCGCCTGGGATAACTCAGAGTTGGTTAGCAGTTTCTCATAGATCTGGATCTCTTCAGAGACCCTGAGGCAGTATGGCACCTTGACGATATAGACACGATCAAGGAAGGCTTCGTTAGTCTTGTTGTTTCTAAATGTGGTCCATTCCGACTCGTTGGAGTGAGCCAAAATAATGCCGTTAAAGGGGAGGGCGGATAAACCTTCGGTACCGTTATAGTTACCTTCTTGGGTGGCCGTAAGTAGCGGGTGTAGCACCTTAATGGGCGCCTTAAACATCTCAACAAACTCCATCAAACCTTGGTTCGCGCGGCACAGGGCGCCAGAATAGGAGTAGGCGTCAGCATCATGCTGGGCGAAGTGTTCTAGTTGGCGAATATCGACTTTACCGACCAAGGAGGAGATATCCTGATTGTTTTCATCACCAGGCTCTGTCTTGGCGATACCTATCTGATCCAGAATGGCAGGGAAGACTTTAACCACCTTGAATTTGGAGATGTCTCCGCCAAACTCATGCAGACGTTTAACTGCCCAAGGGGACATGATGGTCTTCAGGTAACGCTCAGGAATATTATATTCGCTCTTAAGTAACTCGCCATCTTCCTCGGGATTGAACAGGCAAAATGGATGGTCATTGACTGGGCTACGTTGACCGTTGGCACTGAGGACATAGATGGGCACCTTTTGCATCAGGAACTTTAGCTTCTCAGCCAAAGAGGATTTACCACCACCTACTGGCCCAAGCAGGTAGAGGATCTGTTTGGACTCTTCCAACCCCTGAGCAGAATGCTTGAGGTAGGCGACTATCTGCTCGATAGAGTCTTCCATGCCATAGAAATCTTTAAAGGCAGGGTAGCGGGAGATTAGCCGATTAGAGAAGATGCGGCTTAATACCGGATCTTTGGATGTGTCTACTACCTCAGGATCGCCGATCGCGGTTAATAAGCGCTCGGCAGCCGAGGCGTAAGCGATCCTGTCTTCTTTACAGATAGACAGAAACTCTTGCAGTGAATACTCTTCGTCTAGTTTTTTTTCATAGCGCTGTTGGTAATGCTCGAAAATGCCCATGTTCCACCCCCTGAAAAGCCAACGATATGTCTTTAGGGACAACTGAAAATCAGTGACCTACTACTTATAATAGTCGCAATATGAGATCTGGGTATCAAAAAAGTACAATAAAAACAATGACAAATCGTTGCAAATGCAATTGTTGCAACTGTAGTGAGCAGGTGACAGTGGATTGCTTTAGATAACAAGGCTTAGTCATAAGGCATGAAGAGTGCTTGAGGGAGCTTTAGTGAAACCGGGTTAGACCGATAGATAAAATCCCATAAAAAAAGGAGCCTAAGGCTCCTTAATTAAGGTAGTTAATGAGGATTAACTAGCGAAGTTGCTGTTTACGAAATCCCAGTTAACCAGGTTCCAGAACGCTGCCATGTAGTCTGGACGAACGTTACGGTAATCGATGTAGTAGGCATGTTCCCATACGTCTACAGTCAGCAGAGGTGTAACGCCTTCTTCTGTCAGAGGCGTTGCAGCATTACTGGTGTTCACGATTGCAACGCTACCGTCAGCCTTCTTAACTAACCAAGTCCAAGCGCTACCGAAGTTATTAACAGCTGCGTCAGTGAACTGAGCCTTGAATGCATCGAATGAACCGAAAGCGGCATCGATTGCAGCAGCGATATCGCCAGTGGCTGCGCCGCCGCCATTAGGTGACAGACAGTTCCAGTAGAAAGTGTGGTTCCAGATTTGAGCTGCATTGTTGAAGATGCCGCCAGTAGAAGTCTTGATGATCTCTTCTAGGCTCTTCTCGGCAAGTTCAGTGCCTTCAACAAGACCATTTAGTTTCACTACATAGGTGTTGTGATGCTTACCATAGTGGTACTCGATGGTTTCTTGGGA
The DNA here is from genome assembly GCF_000773485.1 of Shewanella sp. ECSMB14101. NCBI lineage: Bacteria > Pseudomonadati > Pseudomonadota > Gammaproteobacteria > Alteromonadales > Shewanellaceae > Shewanella > Shewanella sp. ECSMB14101. Next base: position 161,030 of record NZ_JSFF01000004.1, read on the forward strand.
AATATGGGGCTCGAGTGCGTTCTTCGCATAAGGCAGTGCTGGTAATTCAAAAGCCATGTTTTTTCTCCATTGACATTCAATTGTCTTTTTAGGTTTGCTCACAAGGGCACATTCTACCTGATAAAATTGTGATGTGAATCATTGTTTGGTTGATTTTTTAGATTAATTCAATCGGTAATCTAACTTAACCAATATCCCTGAAAAAAGTAGGTTTTTGTTATGATAGAACCTAGCGTACAATAGGCTAAATTTGTTGACGTAGCTTTGCTGCAAAATTTAGGAAAGAAGATGGACACAAACGAAACTGTAGAAAAAATCAAACAGCAAATCGCTGAAAATCCTATCATCCTCTACATGAAAGGTTCTCCTAAGCTACCTAGCTGCGGATTTTCTTCACAAGTGGCGCAGATCATGATCAACTGCGGTGCACAATTTGCCTATGTTGATATTTTGCAGCATCCAGATATCCGTGCAGAGCTGCCTAAGTATGCTAACTGGCCAACTTTCCCACAGCTGTGGGTGGAAGGCGAGCTGATTGGCGGTTGTGATATCCTGACTGAAATGTATCAAAAGGGTGAGTTACAAACCTTGATCGCCGATACCGCCGCGAAATACGCGAGCGAAGAAGGCGAAGCTTAATCAGCCTCAGGCCTAACCAAGCGATAGATAAAAGCCCTTCCTAAGAAGGGCTTTTTTGTGTCTAAAGCAAAAGGTTAGGCAACTTCTTGTTGTGGCTTACTCTGAGGAAGCAGGAGGTTCATGGTAATGGCCACAATCCCGCAAAGGCTGATACCTGTGAGGCTGAATGAACCAATACCAAATGCCATGCCACCAATGCCAAAGACCAGAGTGACACCAACGATGCAAAGGTTTCTTGGCTCGCTGAGATCAACATGATTTTTGATCAAGGAGTTCAGACCAACTGCGGCGATTGAACCAAACAGCAAACACATAATCCCACCCATCACAGGAACAGGAATGGTTTGCATCAGGGCACCAAGCTTACCAATAAAGGCCAGTAAGATGGCGGTAATGGCGGTCCAGGTCATGATCACAGGATTAAAGGATTTCGTTAGGGTAACGGCGCCAGTCACTTCAGAGTAGGTGGTGTTTGGCGGTCCACCTAAGGCTGATGCAGCGATAGTCGCAATGCCGTCACCGCTTAGGGTACGGTGCAGACCGGGCTTTTTCATGTAGTCTTTGCCTGTCACGTTAGATATGGCCAGAATATCGCCGATGTGCTCTACCGCTGGAGCAATAGCGACCGGGATCATGAAGGCGATCGCGTGCCAGTTAAATTCGGGGGCAACAAAGTTAGGCATGGCCAACCAACTTGCCTGGGCAACTGGAGAGAAGTCCACCACTCCGAAGAAGAGGCTTAGGCCGTAGCCGACTATGATTCCAGCTAAAATTGGCATGAGTTTGACTATGCCTTTAGCAAAGATTGCCACGGCGATGGTGGTCAGCAGTGATGCTAAAGAGATGATTAGGGCATGTTCTGGATCCACCAAAACCAGCGAGCCGTCACCACTCTTTCCTAAGGCCATGTTAACGGCTACGGGGGCCAGACCCAGACCGATAACTATGATCACCGGGCCTACAACTACAGGGGGCAACAGGCGCTTAATAAAGCTGTCACCTCTTAATTTCACCAGACTGGCTAATATCAAATAGACACAGCCTGCCGCCATTAATCCGCCCATAGTGGCTGGAATCCCCCAGGTTTGTGCGCCGTAGAGGATAGGAGCGATAAAGGCGAACGAGGAGGCAAGGAAGATGGGGATTTGACGCTTTGTGACCAGTTGAAATAGCAGAGTACCTATACCTGCGGTAAACAGGGCAACATTGGTGTCGAGTCCGGTAAGAAGCGGCATCAATACCAGTGCGCCAAAGGCGACAAATAGCATTTGTGCGCCCTGTAGGGGAATTGCTAAACGTTTCATTGTTATTCTCTTTTTAGGCTAAACCGTTCAATGTTATCGTTTTGCTAAGATGTTTGCACATATCTTGATCACATTCTGCGGCGAGCCTTTGCCAAAGAGACAAAAAAAGCCTTTTTGACCCTTATCGAACACAGGCATGGCTTAGGCTTATGTGTTACACTCCCGCCATTGTGTTCGTCAATAGAATAGATACGGATGTTTAAGAGTCTTATTTCTGTCGTGATCTTTGCCCTTGTGTGTGCATCGAGTCTGAAGGCGTCTGCGGTTGAAGTGGCCGAGCTCGACAAGAGTGCGGTTAAGGTTGCCGATCGCAGCCAGCAAGAGAAAAATCAAGCCTTAAAACAGGCGATGCAAGATGTGGTATTGAAGAATACCGGTAATAGAGAGGCCCTCGACGCCCCCCTGGTTCAACAAGCTATTGCCGAGCCTACCGCCTATATACGTCAATTTGGTTATCAAGAACGGGAAGGCCAGCAATATCTGCAGGCATCGTTTGATCATACCAAGATCATCAATCTGTTAAGGCAAGCCCAGCTTCCAGTATGGGGTAAGCAGCGTCCATTGACCTTGCTTTGGTTGGCACAAGAAAATGACGGTCAGCGTGAACTGTTAAATGACTCCTCCCTGTCAGAAAACCGCGCCTCGATAGCTGATTTTTCTCAGGCTCGAGGTTTACCTATGATGCTGCCTATTATGGATCTGGACGATTCAATGGCCATTAGTGTAAATGATGTCAGAGGCATGTTTGCCGATCAGGTCGCTAAGGCCAGTCAGCGTTATCACAGCGATTATTTTGCGATGGTCTCTCTTGATAGCACTCCAGACGGTCAGTTCAGTTATAACTTAACCTTATATCCGGCCAGTAGCGAACAGCCTCTGTTCAATCCATTGGTCACTCAAACGGCTCAAGTGGTGGATGTCGATGCCGCGTTAAGCGCTATCTTTGAGGCCATTAGCCAGTATTATGTTGAGCGTTATGCCATTGCCGATAGCGGTGAGGCTAACACTACACAGGTGACCTTTATCGACATTACTGACCGCCAACAGTTGCTGGATATTGAAAGCTATCTGCGCCAGCTCAGTGCTGTGAAGTCTGTTTCCCTGACTCGTTTGCAAGGGATCACCGCGGAGTTTTCATTGCAACTTTTTGGTAGTGAGGAAGATCTATATCGTCTCATTAGCCTCGAGCCAAGGATCCATAGCCAGGATAAGTTGAATGCTGAGCCAATGTTAGATCCGTTATCATCGTCACAGACTCCGCCTCAGGAGTATATCTGGCAAGGCCGTTAATGTAAGCTGGGCGGCCATTGTTTGCTTGCCCATGCATAGTACTAATTACATCGAGATTGAGAATACGTGTCACCCCATTCACCGTTACAGCTATCTTTACCTGTTTATCTGCCCGACGATGAAACCTTTAACAGTTATTATCCGGCGGCAGGTAATGACGAGCTAATCCAGAGCCTGCGGGGGTGTGCCGAAGGGAGCGCCAATAATGCGGTATACCTCTGGGGACCGGTTAAGTCGGGCCGCACCCATTTAATGCATGCTACCTGTGCCAGAGCCAATGAGCTTAATCGCAACAGTTTCTATCTGCCGTTGGGGATACATGCCAGTATCTCTACTGAGCTTTTAGAAGGCTTGGAGCAGGTGGATCTTGTCTGTATTGACGATATCGATGCCATTGCCGGCCATCCGCTGTGGGAAGAAGCCCTATTTGATTTGTATAACCGAGTCGCAGAGCAGAAGAGTTGCGCCCTAGTGGTCAGCGCCAGCGCCTCAGCTAGTGAGAGCGGTTTTGCCTTGCCAGATCTGGTATCGCGCATGCAGTGGGGGCTCACCTATCAACTGCAACCTATGGCCGATGAAGAGAAATTGGCTGCCTTGCAAAGGCGTGCCGCGATGAGAGGCCTGCAGTTACCAGAAGATGTGGGGCGCTTTTTGCTGAACCGCTTAGCCAGAGATCTACGCACCCTGTTTGATGTACTCGACCGCTTGGATAAAGCCTCTTTAGTTCATCAGCGTAAGTTAACCATCCCCTTTGTTAAAGAGATGCTTAGGTTATAACTGCAGCAGTAAAAAGCTGCTGTTCATCAGGCATAAGAAAGGCACCCTAAGGTGCCTTTTTGCTGTCTGTATTACTGTCTTATTCGCTATCTGCTATTTTTGACGTTTCTTAAGGCCCAAGCCTAACTCGCGGCCACGAATACGGGCGTAGAAGGGCAGAGTGACCATCAGCAAGCTCAGGAGCAGCACCTCTACCACAGCAAACAAACGGGCGGTCTCAGTGACATAGAGCAAGGTTAAGCCATGCAGCATGTAGAGACAGATGATAAAGCTGGCCCAGGCATAGGTATATGGCTTGCCGGTTAAGATCCCCTTAAGCGGTGCCAACAGTGGCAAGATCCACAGTAGACTAAAGATTAAGGAGTATTGTCCGGTGAGGCCCTGGTTGCCAAACCAAGCGATCATAAGTAAAAGCAGTGCAACATAAGCGGCGCGGCTGATCTGAAACAGTGTCTTTGAACTCATATCAGGTGGCACCTATAGGATCGCCAGCACGCTTTCAGGCGGTCTGCCGATGGCTGCTTTGTCATTGGCCAGTACGATAGGACGTTCAATCAGCTTAGGGGTATCGACCATGGCTTGGATAAGCGCCTCGTCCTCTTCGACTGTCGCCAGGTTTTGAGCTTTGTATTCCTCTTCCTTGGTACGCATCAATTCCCGTGGGGAGATCGCTAACTTATCCAAGATGCTGCGGATCTCAACCTTAGTCAGTGGGGTTTTTAGGTATTCGATGACTTGGATGTCGCAGCCCTGTTCTTCGAGTAGTGCCAGGGTTTGACGGCTTTTTGAACAACGAGGGTTATGAATAATGCTTACTTGCGTCATGACTGTTCGGTCCGTTAGAGAAATTTGCCGATATTCTACTTGAAAAGGTGAGCCGAGTCACAGGGAGTTGGCTCACCCTCCTGGGCTAAAGTAGATCAAGTGCCTTCTTGGACTGTTTAAATTGGCGAATTCTCGCCTCAATTTTTGCCAGTTGCAGCGGCTTTTGCTCAGATAAACGATAGGCAAAGTTGAGTTGATCGATCGCGCCGTCGTAGTCGGCGGCCAAGGCCATAGACTCGGCTTTAACAAAATGTTCCATGGCGCGATTACCCGTTTGCTTATAAGCATCACTGAGCAGTAGCAGTGGCAACTGATTTTGTTTGTCGAGGAAGATCATATCCTCCAGCAAGGGGATAGCCTTGCGAGCTTGATTCGCTTCAATCAGTGCATTGGCCAGGTTGATATTAATCACCTGCGAAGTGGGTTTTAACTTGCGTTCCTGAGTTAATAGATCAATCGCTTGCTGGTGCTGCTCCCTTTCAAGTAGCAGATCTGTCTTGGTATCGATATAGAAAAGATTGTGAGGGTCGTTCGTCAGAAGCTCATCAATGATCTTCTCAGACTCCTCGGCCTTATCGGATCGAAGTAAGGCGAGGGCGAGGCCATATTGCGCCGCCTCTCTAAACTGATAGCTGTTCTTCCTCAATTGCCCCTTAAACAAGGCAAGTGCGGCCTCTTCACTGTAGCTGGAGAAGCGCACCTGAATACGGGCCTTGGCGAGTTGGAAGTCCAGATTATCGGCGATATATCTGTGGGGATACTGTGCGGCACGGTTTCTGGCTTCGGCGATACGAGACTCGGGGAGAGGGTGAGTCAATAACATTTGAGGCGGTTTAGTGGTAAAGCGGTATCGGGTAGCGAGTTTGGCAAAGAAATCTGACGCACCGTTAGGATCGAAACCGGCATCTACCAAGATCTGCATGCCGATGCGGTCGGCTTCTTTTTCATGCAGACGGGTATAGTTAATTTGCGCTTGTGTTGCCAAGGCTTGAGTGGTGGCCATGGCGGCCATACCGACTTGAGGTGCGGCGATAGTGAGCAGTATCGCCCCTAATAAACCCGCAATGGTGGCGGGTGAACTCTTCTGCTGCGCCTCTATCGATCGCGCTAAGTGCCTTTGAGTAACGTGGGTGATTTCGTGTCCTAACACCGACGCTAGTTGGCTTTCGTTGTCTGCATTGAGAAATAGTCCCGTATGTACGCCAACATGTCCACCGAAGAAGGCGAAGGCGTTGATCTCATCATTACGCAGCATGAAAAAATAGAAGGGGGTCTTCACCCCTGTGGCGTGAGCCACCAGTCTGTTACCCAGTTCGGTGAGATATTGATTTAATACAGGATCGTTTAGCATGGGCGCCGAGGAGCGGATCACCCGCATATAAGCGTCACCATAACTGCTCTCTTTTTCCAAACTGAAGGTATTAACCGCTGCCGTGCCAAGATCTGGGAGGTCATTGTTGGCAAAACCTAAGGGCGGGTTAAAAAACAGTGCCATTGACAGTGCACCGGCAACCAGGGATTTTGCTTTGTTTACTTTACTCAAACTTATCCTTAGCGGTTAATATGTAACTTACTTTGATTATTGGAGCCCAAAGCCACTAATTAGTTCAGCTTGCTGGCAAAATCTGACACTAGCGAGTCAGTACAGCATGTCGATATTGTTAGCTTGTGGTTTCACTGGAGACTTAGGATAATAGCGCGAGTTTGCCTTTAGCAAGATCATTATGACTTTTATTGACTTAACCCACTACCGATGTCCCTTAGCCTTAGTTAAGCTAAAGATGGCGTTGAAACAGTTGCCAGATGAAGGTGAACTCAAGGTTTCCTTAGCTGATGCAGGCTCACGGCAAGATGTGCCCAGGTATCTGGTGAAGGCCCAGTGGCAATTTGCCGAGATACAAAATGATGCACAAGCTTTAGTGTTATCTATCAAGAAAGGCGCCTAATCTCATTTGGATGATAGGCATGAATGTAAGTTAAACCGTTTTTTATGGCGTCATTTAGCAACAGAGGCTAGATAAAGCTCTGTTTGCAGTGGTTTCTAATTAGGAAGTGTAGATGTTTTCGATAATTACCAATTGGTATAAAGAGCGATTTAGCGATCCCCAGGCAGTGACCTTAGTACTTATTTTGCTAGGGATCGCCTTGACCATCTATTTTGCGGGGGGCTTATTGGCGCCGCTGCTAGTGGCATTAGTGCTGGCGTTTTTGCTTGAGTGGCCCGTGGCACAAATGGTGAGAATAGGAATAAACCGCACGACGGGAGCCTCTTTGGTATTGGTGCTGTTTGTGGGAGTGATGTTGCTTGTTACCTTCGGGCTGGTGCCTAGTATCTGGAAGCAGGGGGTCGCCTTGGTGACAGACCTGCCCACCATGTTGGATAAAGGTTTTATTACACTCAAAGGTTTTGTCGAGCGCTACCCACAGTTTTTAAGTGTAGAACAGCTCGATGCCTCGGTTGGTGAGATTAAAAAGCTGCTTGATACCCAACATATTTTTGATCTGGGCAAACAACTCCTCGGCTACTCGGCGTCTTTGTTAGTGCTCATGGTGTACGCGATTCTAGTGCCGTTATTGGTGTTTTTCTTCTTAAAAGATAAAGATGAGCTGATAAAAGGCAGTAAGCGCTTTATTCCTTCCAATCGTCAATTGGCTCGTAAGGTATGGGTAGAGATGAATCAGCAGATCTTTAACTATATTCGCGGCAAAGTGATTGAGATAGTGATCATCGGCGCGGCCAGTTATATCTTCTTTGCGGTGATGGACCTGCGTTATGCAGCCCTACTTGGTGTGTTAACGGGATTTTCTGTACTCATCCCTTATGTGGGCGCGACCTTGGTGACTTTGCCTATTGCGCTGGTGGCCTTTTTTCAGTGGGGCTTGAGTCCTGAGTTTGGTTACCTGATGTTGGGGTATGGCATCATTCAGGCGCTTGATGGCAACCTCTTAGTGCCTATCCTCTTCTCCGATGCGGTGGATCTGCACCCTGTGTTTATTATCGCTGCGGTATTGATATTTGGTGGTCTTTGGGGGGTATGGGGCGTCTTCTTTGCGATTCCGCTCGCCTCCCTGGTAAAGGCTGTGGTCAATGCCTGGCCTAAGGTCGATAAAGGTGACCAGAATACTGAGCAGACAGCCAGTTAATCGCCGATTGACTAGACCTAAGAGGGAGCCTGTTGGCTCCCTTTTTGTATCTTAGGTTCCCTTTTACTTTAAGGCTTGTTTAGCGGTAGCCGCTAAGGCGCGATAGACGAGCGTGGTTTGTTTGGCCTTGATGTTCCAGTGCTGCCAGAAAAGGGGCACGCTCATGGCGCAATTTGGCGCTATGACTTGCAGAGCCCCGCTTTTTAGCAAAGGCTCAGCCTGCAGGTGGCCGACCAAACCATAACCCATGCCTTGTATGATGGCCTCAAGAAAACTTTCAGATGAGGGAATTTGATGTTCGCGCCACTGCTCTGGCTCGATGGCGAAAAATTCGCCGAGAAACTTCTCATGTAACTTGTCTTTAGTGGAAAACACCACCGCCGGTGCCTGTCGCAGACTCTGTGGGGTCACGCCATCGGCAAAGTAACGCTGGATAAACGCTTGGGTGGCAACACATTGATACTCCATTTGTCCCAGGTATTCGCTGGAGCAGCCCGCTAGCGGTGCCTCTGTAGTGGTGACACAGCCTACGGCTTCACCGCTTTTAAGCAAGTGATGGGTATAGGATTCGTCGTCGACGATCAACTCTAACAACTAACGGTGGCGCTTAAACAGTTCGGCAATGGCGGGTAGAAACCAGGTGGCCAGGCTATCGGCATTTACGGCTATCTTAACCACTGTGGGCAGCGAAGGATCGTCGGCATCTATCTCGGCGCTAAGTTCACTCTCAAGCAGACTCACCTGAGCATAGTGGCGCAGCAGACGTTTACCCATGGGAGTTGCCTGTACCGGATTACTGCGGATCAGCAAGGTTTGTCCCACACGCTCTTCCAGAGCCTTGATTCGTTGTGATACCGCAGATTGGGTAATGAAGAGTACCTTGGCGGCGCGTTCGAATCCCCCTTCAGTGATCACCACACTCAGGGCTTTTAAATGAGCATAATCCAGCATAAATGATCTCAATAGGTATAATAAGCGGTGCTAATGATACATTAAAATTATTAGCTGTGTTTATTTATCCAGACTGGCTATGCTTGCCGCCATTGAACAGTGACAGATTGATGGAGTGTAAAAAGTGCAAGCCTTTATTCAGGGGATTGGCGTTGGCGGCAGCTTAATTATCGCCGTGGGGGCACAAAATGCCTTTGTGTTGAAACAAGGGTTAAAACAGTCGCATTCGCTGCCTATTGCAGCCCTGTGTTCTTTTATTGATGCGGTGATGATCACCGCCGGGGTTGCGGGTCTGGGCCACCTTATCCTGGCATTTCCGTTAATTAAGGATATCGCTAGCATTGGCGGCGCCATTTTCTTACTGGCTTATGGAGCCCGGGCTTTACGATCTTCGTTTCATGCCCAGGGACTGGATACGGAGGCAACGCAAGGAGCGGATACTCTGAGGGCGGCGATTTTAACGACGCTCGGTATAAGCTTGCTTAATCCTCATCTCTATTTAGATACCGTGGTGCTGCTGGGTAGTATCAGTACTCAGTTTGAGCAAGAGGATAGGCAACTGTTTGGAGCTGGTGCGGTGCTGGCGTCATTTGTGTGGTTTTTCGGTCTGAGCCTAGGGGCGAGATATTTAAGTCCGCTATTTAAACAACCTAAGGCATGGTGTTACTTGGATCGTTTTATCTGTCTCACCATGTGGGGCATAGCTGCGGCGTTATTATGGCCATACATCAAATAATTTAATCTAAAAAAAGCCGGCATTGCCGGCTTTTTTGATTTTCGTAAGTCAATGCTTAACTGTTTTGTTGAATATAGTTCAACACCACTTCATGGTGATCTTTGGTCTTAAACTTATCAAATACATGGGCCACCTTGCCATCTTGTCCGATGAGGAAACTAAGACGGTGAATTCCATCGTAGATTTTACCCATAAACTTCTTTTCTCCCCAAACGCCAAAGGCGTCGGCGACAGCGTGATCCTCATCGCTGAGCAGGCTAAAGTTAAGTTCATGCTTGTCAGCGAAACGGCCAAGTTTAGCAACAGGATCTGGGCTAATCCCAAATACGGTGACCTTAAGGTTGTCTAGCTCAGGCTTGGTATCTCGCAGGCCACAGGCCTGAACGGTGCAGCCAGGGGTGAGTGCCTTGGGATAAAAATAGACAAGCACAGGTCCCTGTTTAAGGGCATCTGTTAAACTGATGGCCTGATCATTTTGATTGTGCAAGGTAAAGTTTGGCGCGACATCGCCTTTCATTAAGGTCTTCATAGATCATCCTTAGGTTGTGTTTCGATACCCTGCATACGTTCGATATGGCAGCTTAGGTTCATCTCTTCGGCGAGAGAGGCGATATTTTGTTCGAGTTTTTCGATATCGACCTTTTCTGGCACATTGATAGTGAGGAACACATTCTGCACAGGCTCGCCATCTGGCGTTTCTTCGGCGTGGGAGCGAACTGCGGCAAGATCGAGCGAACGATCCGCTAGGAACTGGGTGATTCGATTCATGGTGCCACGTTGGTCTTTACCGTTGAAGGTGACTTCGAGACGAGAGATATAGTTAGGCGGCGTGTGTTGTGAACAACGCTTCATAACAGTCAGCAGGCCGAGTTCTACACTCAGGGCTGGCAAGCTGGCTTCCATCTTAGTGATCGATGCCCAGGCGCCCGAAATCATCATGATCAGTGTAAACTCGCCACCAAAGAGAGCCATTCGGCTATCGACAATATCGCAGTCACATTCGCTTGCGAGTCTGGCAAATTTACTGACGATACCAGGACGATCTGAACCCAGTGCGGTAACGACCAGATGATTGGACATGAAACTCCCCCGTTGATTGGTAACTCATTGTACAAATAAACGCCGATTGAATAATTCGTCGTTTTTAAGGAGGGTTATGCTAACACATGTTATCAGTTTTGAGATCCCTGTCGTGATAAAGAGTCAAACAATTGACCTACAGCGTCTGCTGTTATCATTCTCAATGATCTTGGGATACTTATGCTTGTTTTTACCTGTTAGCATCAGTACCATAGCCAGTCCTGAATCCTTGGGGAAATCACATGATAAACGGAAGCATCGTAGCCTTAATCACTCCCATGAATAGTGATGGCTCTGTCGATTACGCCAGTCTCGAGAAGCTGGTTGAATACCATATTGAGCAAGGTACTGACGCCATTGTTGCCGTTGGTACGACTGGCGAGTCTGCCACTTTACCTATTTCAGAACATATAGAGGTGGTTGCCCACACGGTTAAATTTGCCGCAGGAAGGGTACCCGTTATCGGCGGTAACGGTGCCAATGCAACCGCAGAAGCGATCGAACTGACCAAGGCCCAAGCCAACCTTGGGGTTGCGGCCATGTTAGGTGTAACGCCTTACTACAACAAACCCACGCCTAAGGGGCTTATCGCTCATTATCGTGCGGTAGCGGCGTCTACTGATATTCCGCAAATTCTTTACAATGTGCCCGGACGTACGGCAGTCGATATGCTGCCAGAAACCGTAGCTCAGTTGGTTGAAGTGCCCAATATCATTGGTGTTAAGGAAGCCACCGGCGATCTGAGTCGTGTCGCTAAGCTGCGTCAGCTGTGTGGTGACGACTTTATGCTTTACAGCGGTGATGATGCTACGGCGCGGGAATTTCTAACCTTAGGTGGTAATGGGGTTATTTCGGTAGCTAACAACATAGTGCCTAAGCAGTTTAAGTTAATGTGTGATGCTGCGCTAAAAGGTGATGTTGACGCTGCTCTGCAGGCAGAAGCACCGATGAAAGATCTGTTCAAAGCACTGTTTTGCGAAGCCAATCCCATTCCGGTTAAATGGGCCGCTCATCGTATGGGGTTGATTAGCCAAGGACATATTCGCTTGCCGTTAACGGAACTTTCTGATGAATATCATGGTCTGTTGCTAGAAGCGATGAAAAATGCCAGAATAGAGGTTCAATAATTAAATGCTAAAGCAAGTAACCCCAATCTTACTGGTCGCCGCCGTAACGGCTTGCAGTACACCTATCGACAGACGCCAGGCCAATGGCGATGACGACTATGCTAACGTGACTGTACAGCCTAAGCTGGTGATCCCGGCGGGATTGAATGAGCCTAAGTACAATACCGAATACGAGATCCCACAGGTCGGTCGCAAGGCTGATAAAAACCTGGTGGGTAAGAAGCTGGATATTCGTCCGCCGCTGCAAGTATTGCCTATGGCAGAAGGTACCCATGTAGAAGAATCCAGTGACAGCATTAAGATCGTGGTCGAGTCTATCGACAATGATATCGATCTACGCACTGAAATTTTTGGTATCTTGGATGAATATTTTAATCAGCATAATATCAAGCTGGTAAAAGAAGACAGAGAAAGTGGCATCATCGAGACTGATTGGATAGAAAATCAAGAAGTTATTGAGACCTCTATGTGGGGCGCCGATGAGGTTTACTCTGTGCGTCAACGCTATCGATTCAGCGTAAATGTGCGTCCTCATGGCCGTAACGGTAATCTTGCTATCGAATTAATTGATCACGAAGAGAGCTTCGATGGTAAGGCGCAGGATATCTTGCTAACTGGTGAAGATAAGCGTCGTTACACCGTTGATATGCTTAACAGCACCATCGCCTACATGAGCATTAAGCGTGCTAAGGCGATTAAGGCCAAACGTTTACGTGATAGCCTGGGCATAGATGTTGAGATGGTGAAGGCGTCAGAAACGAGCGATGCTGAGACAGCCGAGATAAGTTACTGGTTAGCCGATGCTAGTTTCAGCCGTACTTGGGAGCGATTACGCCTGGTACTGCCAGAGATGGGCTTTGAAATTGTCGACATGGACAATAACAAGGGGCTTTACTATATCAATGTCAATGATGATTCAGGTTTCTGGAGCTCACTGTGGAGCGAGAAGAAGCTGCCGATAGAAGAGGGTTCTTATCGCTTGCAAATTGAGCAAGATAAAGTAGATGTGAGTAAGACACGCATCTATCTAAAAGATAAAGAAGATGAGCCTGTATCTAACGAGGTGGTCGAGGCCGTTTATAGCGGTTTAGCCGAGCTGATGAACGAAGATCGCAAAGTCAGATAATCCATTGCAGATATAAACTAGAAAAGAGGCCTTAGGCCTCTTTTTTTTGGCCTGAAAAGGCAGTTAGCCGAAGGAAGCCAAGATTGCGGTAAACTTCATCCGTTAAGACAGAAACTCAGTGAGTCGTTAGACGAAACAACTACCTCTTTGGTAGTGGCGAAAATGGCGGGTCAGCCATCTATGCCATATAGTTATTGAGATTGTCATTCATTAGTCTGATACCACAATAGCGCCGGAGTAGGCATGGGATCTAAGGTTCAACTGCAGGATGTCGAAGCTAAGTATTTAAAGGTGATTAGTGAATTTGCCATCGACATGCTTTCACTGAGTGGCGTGGAAGAGATCCTATGGCATTTGGCACAAAATGTGGTGTCACAACTTGGGTTCGATGATGTGGTGGTCTATCTATTGGATCAAGAGCGTGGATTGCTGGTGCAAAAGGCCACCTTCGGTGCGAAAAACCCCACTGCTCACGAGATCCTCGCGCCCATAGAGCTCAAAATCGGCGAGGGCGTTGTCGGCACTGTGGCCAAGACAAAGCAGCCTCTGATCGTCGCCGACACTCGCCAATTCCCTAATTATATTGTCGATGATGCCCCAAGGTTATCTGAGTTAGCCGTGCCCATGCTGGTAGACGGTGAGGTAATAGGGGTAATAGACACTGAGCATCCCAAGAAGAATTTCTACACGGCGCAGCATGAGCATATTTTATTTGCACTGGCGACTATCACGGCGCTGAAGATCCATCGAGCGAATAATCTGGTTAGCTTGCAAAAGCGGATAGAGGCGCTGGAGTACACCAGTAAGATCCAGGACACCCTGTTTGCGATAGCCGAGATCATCTTTGAGACAGATTCGATCAAACACTTCTATAGCAAGCTACATCAATGTATCTCTCGGCTTATTTTGGCGGACAATTTCTATGTCGCGCTAATGAGCGACGATGGTCACTTCTTACATTTCCCCTATCATGTGGATGAATATGATGAGGTGCCTCAAGATGCCCAGTTCGCCATGTCGCCGGCGGAGCTCGGCATCACTGGGTATGTGCTGCTGAAAAATAAGCCCTTGTTGGCAGATGAAAACAAGCTTAAGCAGATGGTGAGTGATGGGGATATAGTGATCAACGGCGCGCTCCCCCTCGCCTGGCTGGGTGTTCCTTTTGACAGTGACTCCTGTCGCGGCATTGTTGTGGTGCAGAGTTATCATGGTGATTACCGTTATCGTGAAGAGGATCTGCAGTTACTGGTTTTTGTCGCTAAACATATCTGTAATGCCATCGCCAGAATGCAGCTGAAGTCCCGTCTAACCGAATTAGCCCTGCAGGACAGTTTAACCAAGTTGCCTAATCGCAGTTTATTCATTGATCGTTTAGGCCAGGCGTTACGTACTATCACTCAGACAGAAGAAAATGCGCCTCTTGGCTTCGGCCTGGTGTTCTTCGATATCGATCATTTTAAAGCGGTAAATGATGCTTACGGCCATCAAATTGGTGATGAGTTGCTTAAGTTGGTTGCCAATCGCGTCAGAGGGGCATTGCAAGCCCATGATACCCTCAGCCGCCTTGGGGGAGACCAGTTTGCATTGCTGCTCGAAGGCATTAGCTCTCCCTCTGAATGCTATGACAGGGTTGAGGCGCTGCGCCAGCAGATGATGGAGGTGCATGATTTGGGGGGGATCTCTATTTCTCTCTCGTTTAGTTTGGGGATGGTGACCTGTTTTTCTCCGCACCAGAGTGAATCGTCGCTGATGCGCCAGGCCGACCAGGCACTGCTAAGTGCTAAGCTGCAGGGGCGGGCGCAAATGTGTCAGTTTGACACGGAGCAGGAGAGTTGTGATGAGGAGCAATTGGCAAAAGCCTTCATGGAGGCAATTGCAAACGGTGAACTTTATTTGGAGTTTCAGCCCCTGTATCGCTTCAAGGATGGAAAACTGTTTGGCGCCGAGGCGCTGCTGCGTTGGCGACATCCAACACTAGGAATTATCTCGGCAAAGCGATTATTGCCTCAACTGAGGCACCAGGAAGGGTTAGATTCGTTAGATAACTATGTGGCGAAACAATTACTGGCGCTGCTGCAAAATCACCATGACGCTTTTCCGCAGGGTTTTAGGATCAGTCAGAATATTGCCTGTGATGGTCGCTTTTTGCTCGACAGTCTAGAAGGGCAAGGCGAGCTGGGGGTTAAGCTTGCAGGCTTGTTAGCAATAGAAGTGGCTGAACCGAGTCTAGCTACCGAGATGGGGGAAGTGTCGGCACTGATAGCCAGAGCGAAACGCCTTGGCATTCAAGTTAGTTTGGATGATGTTGGCGCAAGCCATGCAAGCCTTCATTATCTGCAGCGTTTTCGCTTCGATCGCCTAAAGATTGCGCGCAGCCTCATCAGCCCCATGGTGATGGCTTATGACAACAAGGTGATATTTGAAACCATTATTAACCTTGCCAATACACTTAATATTGAAACCGTAGCGCAAGGAATTGAAACACAAGAGCAGTATCAAACGTTGCAGAGCTTAGGTTGCGACTATGGTCAGGGACAGTTTATGAATCCCTCTATGAGCGCGGAAAACCTATTGCTTATGCTGAAAGAGGCACCTTTTTATAGATGATATGTGCGAGTGTGAAGAGGAATAGGGAATCCTCTCTGGTGTTGGAAAATCGCCCTGAGTGTAAACCAAGCGTTAAGTTTGTAAGCAAAAGTAAAACGCCTTGAAGCACTTAGATTACTAGGTAAACTACCGTTAACATAATGTGTATTCATTCGGAAGATTGATGAAAAAAACGATAATAATCTCAATACTTTTAGCGGCAGGCGCCGCCACCTACTATTTCAATCAACAGACGGAATCTACAACTAAACCACGTGCTAGGCCGACGCCAAATGTCGTGGTTGCTAAGGCTGAGATGCAACCTATTCGCGACGAAGTCGAAGCCCTGGGTACGGGCAAAGCGAATGAGTCTATCACTGTGACGCCTAAGGTGACTGACATGGTCACCGAGTTAAATTTTGAAGACGGTCAACTGGTGGAAAAGGGCCAACTGCTGGTGCGTTTGCAAGATAGAGAGCAGATCGCCAGAGTGACAGTCGCCAAAGTTAAGATGAAAGATCATGAGCGCGAACTGGCTCGTATTAGTTCTTTGGTGACCAGCCAGACCGTTGCCGCCCTTGAGCGTGACAGGCTGCAAACCCTTATCGACACCGCTAAGGCAGAGCTGGAGCAGGCGGAGTCATCCCTTAAGGACAGACGTATCCGAGCGCCATTTTCGGGACGCTTGGGTCTACGGCAAGTGAGCCAGGGAAGCCTAGTGACACCTGGTACTGTGATCACCACTCTAGATGATATCTCCACCATAAAGCTCGACTTCTCGGTGCCTGAGCGTTTCTTACAGTCCTTGGCCATAGGTAAATCGGTTGAAGCTAGCGCTGTGGCTTTTGAGGGTGAACTCTTTACCGGCAAGGTTGTGTCGGTCGACAGCCGCGTTAATCCCATCACCCGTGCGGTGATGGTACGCGCTGAGATCGCTAACAAGGATCTACGTCTATTGCCGGGTATGTTGATGAAGGTGAAGCTTATTAAGCAGAGCCGAGATGCGCTCATTATTCCTGAAGCGGCGATTATTCCAATACAGAAGAATCATTTCGTCTACTTGGTTAATGATGAGAATGTGGTCGAGCGTCGTCAGGTACAAATCGGCTTGCGTAAACGCGGTTGGGTCGAGATTGTCGGCGGCGTAAACGTGGGTGAGCAGGTGATGGTGCGCGGTATTCTTAAAGTGCGCCCAGGCGATACCGTTAAGGTGCAGTTCAGCGAAAATTTTAGTTTTAGTCAACAAGCTAAGGTGGAGCCCCTAGTATGATCTTGACGGATTTGTCGGTAAAACGACCGGTTTTTGCGTCCGTCATCAGCATGCTATTGATCGCTTTTGGTCTGGTTTCTTTTGATAAACTGCCCTTAAGGGAATATCCCAATATCGATCCGCCGATAGTGTCGGTGCAAACAAACTACCGCGGCGCCAGTGCGGCCGTGGTAGAGAGTCGTATTACTCAATTGGTAGAGGACAGGATCAGTGGTGTTGAGGGGATCCGCAACATCAACTCTTCGAGTAGCGATGGTCGCTCCTCTGTAACCTTAGAGTTTGATGTGGGCCGCGATATTGAAGCGGCGGCTAACGATGTGCGAGATAGGATCTCAGGGCTACTCAACAACCTGCCAGAAGAAGCCGATCCACCAGAGGTGCAAAAGGCTAATGGTGGTGATGAGGTGATCATGTGGCTCAACCTGGTCTCAGATCAGATGAGTACCTTGCAGCTCACCGATTATGCCCGCCGTTATTTAGTCGACAGATTCTCGGTGATCGACGGCGTGGCAAACATCCGTATCGGCGGCGGCAAGGTTTACGCCATGCGGATCTGGATAGACCGTCAAGCCTTGGCGGCCCGTAACCTGACAGTGTCGGATATTGAGTCTGTACTGAGATCAGAAAACGTTGAGCTGCCGGCCGGTTCGGTAGAGTCGAAAGACCGTCATTTCACCGTGCGTTTGGAGCGCACCTTTAAGACGGAAGAAGACTTTAGCAATCTGGTACTGGCTGAAGGGGAAGATGGCTATCTTATCAAGCTTGGCGATGTGGCCAGGGTAGAGATTGGCTCGGAAGAGGAACGTATCACCTTCCGTGGTAACCGTGAGGCCATGATTGGTCTGGGGATCTCCAAGCAATCTACCTCTAATACCTTGGAAGTGGCTCGCGCCGCTAATGCACTGGTCGATAAGATCAACCCCACATTACCTGCTGGGATGGAGATCAAACGCTCTTACGACAGCTCTGTGTTTATCGAGGCCTCTATCAAGGAGGTGTATCAGACACTGTTTATCGCCATGTTCCTGGTGATAATTGTGATCTATCTGTTCCTTGGCAGTGTGCGCGCGATGTTGATCCCGGCGTTAACTGTGCCTGTGTCTCTGATGGCCACCTTTATCGTCCTCTATGCCTTGGGTTATACCATTAACCTGCTGACTCTGCTGGCGATGATCTTAGCCATCGGTATGGTGGTGGATGATGCCATCGTAGTGCTGGAGAACATTCACAGACGTATCGAAGAGGGCGACTCACCCCTCAAGGCCGCTTACTTGGGGTCCCGCGAAGTGGCGTTTGCCGTAGTGGCAACAACGCTAGTCCTCGTGGCCGTATTTATGCCGATCACTTTCCTTGAAGGGGATCTGGGCAAGCTCTTTAAAGAGTTTGCGGTAGCGATGAGCGCCGCGGTGATCTTCTCAAGCTTGGTGGCGCTGACCCTAAGCCCCATGATGTGTTCTAAGTTGCTTAAACCGGCTGGGCAAGACCCTTGGTTGGTGCGCAAAATCGATGCAGGGATGGACTGGCTGTCAAATGGTTATCAGGCGACCTTAAAGCGCGCCATGACCCATCCCTTTATCGTCAGTTCTTTGGTGGTTATAGCGCTAGGTCTCAGTGGCTACCTGATGACTAAGGTGCCGCAGGAGTTTGCACCGAGGGAAGATAGGGGCTCTATGTTCCTGATCGTTAACGGTCCGCAGGGGGCAAGTTTTGAATATATCACGCCTTATATGGATGAGATTGAAGCACGCCTGATGCCGCTGGTAGAGAGTGGTGAGATTAAGCGACTGCTGATTCGTGCACCACGTGGTTTTGGTCGCAGCGCCAACTTCTCTAATGGTATGGCCATTATCGTGCTCGAAGACTGGGCAACACGCCGCAGTGCTTTTGAGATCATAGGCGATATACGTGGTCGCCTGTCTGATTTGGCTGGGGTGAGAGCATTCCCTGTCATGCGCCAGGCCTTCGGCCGAGGCGTAGGAAAACCTGTGCAGTTCGTACTGGGCGGCCCAAGCTATGAAGAGATCGCCAAATGGCGTGACATCTTGCTGGAAAAGGCTAAGGAAAACCCTAACCTTGTCGGTTTAGATCATGACTATCAAGAAACCAAGCCACAGCTCAGGGTGGTGATCGATAAGGATAGAGCGGCGGATCTCGGGGTATCTATCTCTCACATCGGCCGAACCTTGGAGTCTATGCTGGGTTCGCGTCTGGTGACCACCTTCATGCGCGATGGTGAAGAGTATGACGTGATCATCGAGGGTAACCGGGATAATCAAAATACCGCCAGCGATCTGAGTAACATCTATGTTCGCTCTGACCGTAGTCGCGAGTTGATCCCGCTGGCAAACCTTGTCTCTGTTGAGGAGTTTGCCGACGCCAGCCAGCTGAATCGCTACAACCGTATGCGGGCGATCACCATAGAAGCCAACTTAGCCGATGGCTATAGTTTGGGCGAGGCACTTAACTACCTCAACGATCTGGCTTACACCTATCTGCCAGCCGAAGCGGTGATCAGCTATAAGGGTCAGTCGCTCGATTATCAGGAATCGGGTAGCTCCATGTATTTCGTTTTCCTGTTAGCCTTGGGGATTGTCTTCTTGGTTTTGGCGGCGCAATTTGAGAGCTACATTCACCCTATGGTGATCATGCTGACCGTGCCGTTGGCGACGCTGGGCGCACTGATTGGCCTTTGGTTAACAGGGCAGAGCCTGAATATCTATAGCCAGATAGGGATTATCATGTTGGTGGGCCTTGCAGCTAAAAATGGTATCTTGATTGTCGAATTTGCTAACCAATTAAGGGATAAAGGACTCGAGTTCGACAAGGCGATCATTCAGGCGGCCAGCCAGCGTCTGCGTCCTATCCTGATGACGGGGATCACGACGGCAGCGGGGGCCATACCTTTGGTTATGGCTCAGGGCGCCGGCGCAGAAACTCGTTTTGTGATCGGGGTTGTGGTGCTGTCGGGTATCATACTGGCGACCTTTTTTACACTCTTGGTGATCCCTGTCGCTTATGGCTTGATCGCCCGTAATACAGGTTCCCCAGAGGCGGTAAGTCAGCGCCTCGAAGAGGAGTTAAAACAGGATATACGCAACTAGTTCTTAAAGGCCAATCGCAAGATTGGCCTTTTTGTCGCTATCGTCTAGGCGTTTGACTTAAGGTGTTTAATTTTACCAACACCTAAGCATCGTATAGATGTGACAAAGCCTCAGCCAACCAAAGGCTTATTAACAAGGTGTACAGTCTATAGTAGAGTAGAGTGATACTTAGTTGCAGCAGGGAGATATGCAATGAGATTATCAATTGAGACTGAACAGCGACAGGCAAAATCAAGCCCGGCGACCCTACAGAAGAATGCCATTCGAGTCGATGGACGTTTGAGCCTAAATCGAGAAACCCTCGATTTTAAGTCTTTTAGTGCCGATGGCCTCTATGGTCCTTATCATTTACCCCTCAAAGAGATAGTTAAGGTGGAGACCTGTTGGGGTAAGGGCGCGGGGATCTTACCTATTACGCCAGATGGGATCCAGGTGAGTATGAGTAATGGCGACAAATACCAGTTTATTGTGGCGAACCCCGAAACTTGGGTCGAGAGTCTCACGAGCTAATACGGGTGATAACATCTGGCTACATGGGTAACCACAAGCGCCAATGTTTGGTTTCACAGTGATACAAAAGGCTTACCTTGGTAAGCCTTTATCTTTTTTGGAACGTCGATTATCGCTCAGCTTATTGGCTGCGCTTAATTATCCTAGCTATCTGTCGCGTTTATCCGTATCAGCTGCGTCATCCCGAGGCTTAGGGTCTGTCTGCTTCCCATCCGGATGAGAAGCGTCCTCAGGTTTTTGCACGCTTTGCTGCTTAGCACTTTTGTCTTCTGGTTTAGGTTTACCAAATGGCGGCAACTTAAACTTATTACTGTATTTGAGCACCGCCAAGTTGCTGGCGATAACACCAAGTACCAAGATGATTATGAGCCAAACTTCGAGACTCGACATCCGCTATCTCCCAGACGTTAGTTAGTCGACCGCCAGGCGGGCTTCGCAGATGCGAATATCTTCTGGAGTATCCACCTCTGGAGAGTCGAAGGCGCTGATCGCGACCTTGATCTTATAACCGTGTTCTAAGGCGCGTAATTGCTCCAACTTTTCGAGATCTTCCAGGCGACCTAGTGGTAATTTATTGAAGATGCGAACAAATTCACGAGTGTAAGCATAGACGCCAAGGTGCTTATACACAGGGTAATCCTGGGTATCGCGACCGAAAGGAATTCGTGCCCGTGAGAAATAAAGCGCGTTAAACTGGTTGTCGAACACCATCTTGACGTGTTTAGGGTCGTTAAGCTCATGCTCTTCGGTGATCTCATAGCCTAGGGTTGCCATGGCGAATTCGCCAGGGTGGCGCTCAAACAGGGTAATGATCTGTTCGATGGAGATAGGATCGATCAGCGGTTGATCGCCCTGAAGGTTGATCACCAGATCATCACCGGCCAAACCCAGTTGCGTGATGGCATCCTCAATCCTGTCGGTGCCTGATGCGGCGTTCTCATCTGTCATCCCCCCCTTACCACCGAAGGCTTCGACCGCCTCTTTAATACGCAGATCGTCGGTTGCCACATAAATGGCAGTTAAGCCTTTTGCCAGTGCCGCACGTTCGTATACGTGCTGGATCATGGGTTTACCGTTAATCGGCGCCAGTGGCTTCCCGGGAAATCGGCTTGAACCATAGCGAGCTGGGATTAACAGAGTCACATTCATTTGGATATACCTACCATTTACAGTTTCGCACAGTGTATATATAGAGAAGGGGCTCATTGAGAGCCCCTTTCTCCTTGAGCTTACAGATTAGATACGACGGAACAGTTTAGTCAACATCTCGTCGGTAACTTTCTCTTCCCAGCCTTCGCCGTACACATTGGCCCATAGTGGTCCCATGCTCTTCGTAACGGCAACCATCTTAGCGATAGTTTCATCTGGCAGATCTTTACAGATGTTCTTTGGCAGAGTGATGTTGTGCTTGTCCATCATCTGACGGAACTCGGCAACGCCCTCAGGGTAGAACTCTTCCAGCACATCGAAGGCTAGGCAGTTACCGATACCGTGATGGTAACCCAGTACATAACCCAGACCGTAAGAGACCGCATGGCATGCACCGACTTGGCTATAAGCTATGCTCATGCCGCCCATGTAAGAGGCCATCATCAGCTTGTCATCTTTCTCTGGGTGATCGTCCAAGAAGACTTCACGGCATAGATCCATAGACTTTTCGGCGAAGGCCTTGGCAAACTCATTTAAGAAAGTACCTTGCAGGGACTCAACACAGTGGATGTAGCAGTCCATACCTGTGTAGAACCATTGGTCAGTCGGTACGCCGGCAATCAGCTCAGAGTCCATGATGATTTGGTCAAACACAGTATAATCTGAGTTTAAACCTAGCTTACGAACTGGGCCACACAGTACCGCGGTGCGAGACGCCTCGGCGCCGGTACCCGAAACGGTTGGAATACCGATGTGGTGTACTGCAGGGTTCTTGATCAGATCCCAGCCTTGGTACATAGCGCTTCCGCCTGGGTTGGTCAGCATCAAAGAAACGGCTTTAGCAAGGTCCATGGTCGAACCGCCACCTAAACCGACTACGCTAACAGGTAGCTTGCCAGCAAAGGCTTGTACTTGTTCGGTTAACGAGTCAACCTGCTCTGTGGTTGGCTCTTCGTCCACGTTGACGTAAATCACCAGATCATGGGGCTGGGCTGGAACGCGCTTGGCAAGCGGCTTATCTTGGTGAACATCATCAACCAGGAACACCACGAAATCGTCTGCTTGTTGACGTTCTTCACTCAGGACGGTATCTAGCTGAGCGAAAGAACCACGACCAAAAATCATTTTTGGTACGCATTTGAAATTTTTAAAACTCATTACAACATTCTCCGTTGAGACTTCTACTGTAAAAAGTAACGTCGCGCGGCGTGTGGCCGACGCGACAGGTAAAATGAGTGACTTGAGACTTAGGCCGCAAAAGCACGCTTAATGTTTTCGATGCGCTGGGCGATCTCTTCTTCGCTCCAAGACAGCTTGATCAGCATCGAAATGGTACGGCTCATGATGGCGTCTGACTTAGGCACGGACACCTGAGTATAATCAGGCTTGTCTTCGATTAATGTGATCGGGAGAGCGGCTGGTGACTTAAGCTCTTGAATGTGCTTCCAGTTTGACAGGTAGTGCCAATTGTTTACATACCAGTAGAAGCAGCCGTCAACGCCATTTTCAGCCAGTTTTTTGCTGATCTCTTGGGTACGTTCTTCAGTTGGTAGCATAAAGCTTAGGAAGCCTGCTGAGTCGCCTTCAGGATCTGGGATCTCGCGGAAGCTGACTTCTGGCAGCTCTGCCATGGCATCTTTCAACAGCTTTTTGTTCTTACGCTGGATCTCGATAATGGTGTCGAGCTTACGCAGCTGGGCAAGACCCATAGCTGAGTTCATCTCAGAGATGCGGAAGTTCAGACCCATGATAGGGTGACCTTCAGCACCACGATCGTTACCAACATGGTCGTGGCCATGATCTGAGAACATGTGGGCATGGTCATAGATGGTGTCGTTGTTGGTAATTACCGCGCCGCCTTCACCACAGGTGATGGTCTTGACCGAGTCAAACGAGTAGCATCCTACATCACCGATAGTGCCAAGAGCCTGACCCTTGTAGCTACCGCCGATAGCCTGACAGGCATCTTCGAGCAGCACTAAGTTATGCTTTTCACAGATGGCCTTGATCTCATCCATCTTGGCCATAGAACCACACATATGAACTAAGTTGATTGCTTTAGTGCGAGGTGTGATGGCGGCTTCGATACCTTCAGGCGACAGACACAAGGTTTCATCTATCTCAGCGAATACAGGAATGGCGCCAGCCATGAAGACAGCTTCGACAGAGGCGACGAAGGTAAAAGGAGGCACGATCACTTCATCGCCAGCACCAATGCCTGCAGCGGCCATCGCCGTTTGCAACGCAGCGGTACCGCTAGAGAGCAAGTGGGCGTGTTTGACATTCATCTTCTCGCAGAGCAGTTGCTCCATCTCACGCGTCTTCCAGCGGTCATTACGCATGTGATCAAAGTTGTAACGGAAGGTAAAACCGTTTTCCATTACGTCAGCAACTTCCTGTTTCTCTTCAGGACCAAATAATTCAAAACCAGGCATGGAATAGTTCCTTAGCATTCGCTGCGCCCGCGGCGCGAAAAATAAATCAATGCGAATTATAAACGCGATGGGTGTAAAACTGCGATGTTTATTAAGGAATATTTACTGAAATTAGCGGCTTTTTTTTGCTTTTGTTCGAGGGGAACTTAAGATAGCGCATGATTTAACCATCATGCGCCAAGCAGACGAGCTTTAGGAGCAAAAGCGGGTTAACGCTTACCTAAAAAATCGATATCTAGGGTGGCATCAAGATCTGTGAGTAGGCCGTTTTCGACACTGTAGATCCAGCCGTGTACTGATACATCCTGGCCTCGTTCCCAGGCATCTAGCACTATGGAGGTACTGGCGACATTGTGCACCTGCTCAACCACATTCAGTTCGCACAGGCGATCGAAGCGGGCTTTCTCATCCAGTTTGGCAAGTTCCTTTGCATGCAAGCGGTGGATATCACGAATGTGACCCAGCCAGTTGTCGATAAGCCCGAGTCTCTCATTACCCATCGAGGCCTTAATGCCACCGCAACCATAGTGGCCCACCACCATGATATGTTTCACTTTGAGCACTTCCACCGCATACTGCAGCACTGACAGACAGTTAAGATCGGTATGAATCACCATATTGGCGATGTTGCGATGTACAAAAACCTCACCGGGCATAAGATCGATGATCTGGTTTGAAGGTACCCGACTGTCCGAACAGCCTATCCACAAATACTCGGGGTTTTGCTGCTGGGCGAGCTGTTGGAAGAAGTTAGGGTTCTCCTCCAGGATGCGGTTGGCCCAGCGGCGATTGTTGTCGAACAAAGGTTTAAGTAATTTCATTTAGTTAAAATCATGTCTATGAAGAAGATTTTGCAGGGACGCATTCTAGCACCAAAATTTTTCCCTGCTGGTCTACTCAGTATCGCTTGTCAGTCAGTGTTGTGAGTTAGCGCAAATGTTTCGCAAAAAAGCTACTTAATTGCTGATTAATCCAGTCGCTCTGCTCTAAGGTCGAAATATGGCCGGCATCTGGGATATGTAAAAACTCACTGCCGTCGATGGCATCGTGCATCAAATAGGATTCCAGCACAGGTCTGGGTTTATCCTGAGTCCCTGTCATAATCAGTACGGGCAGGGTGAGTTGCTCGGCTTCTTCCATGATATCCCGGCGACCAAAGATAATGCGACCCAGGCGCGCAATGCTGTCGAGTCGCTCCGGTGGCAGGCTTGCCAGTGAGGTCTTAAAGCCGTCGATAAGTGCGGGTTGTTTGGCCTCAACATCGTCGGCGAAAAATAGCGGTGCTACCTGTTCGATGAGCGGCGTGGGTAGATGTTTTGCGGCCACCATGGTATCTAAAATGCCATAGTATTTCGCTCGGCTAACCTCAGGCTCAAAACCGAGGAAACAGCCCATCATCACCAGTGTCTTTACGCGGCGCGGCGCCATCAGGGTCAGCTCTGCGCCCCACATACCGCCAACCGACAACCCCAAGATTGAAAACTCATCAATGCTCAGACTGTCCATCAGCGCCAGATAATGCTCGGCAAGATGTTTAAGAGAACGGCAGTCGCTCGGCAGGGGATCCGACTCTCCATGGCCCCAAAGTTCAGGCACGATACAGCGGTAGTGCTGACTGAGATGGGCGATTTGCGGCGCCCACATGGCGCTGTCCCACAGATAGCTGTGGCCAAGCAGGAGTACCGGCCCTTGGCCGATATCCAGATAACTCATCTGCTGGCCTTTTAGGGTAAAACTGTGTCGGTAAGTTTCTAAATTCATTGATGATCACTCGTCAGTGTGCTTGCATTGAGCCCATGAGGAGAGGGGGCTACATAATACACGTATTGGGCTACCAGCTCGTCAAGGCGAGCGAGAATAGCTGTTTTAAGAAGAATAGGCGCCTTTTGCAGTTGTGCCTCAAGCTTTTTTTTGTCGAAGGCTTTGAGGTATTGATCCGCAAGTGGAAAATAGCTCAGGTGCCAAGGCTCTGGGCTAACGCCACTCAGGCCTGCTTGATAGGGCAAATAAAAACCAAAGTCTGCTGCGTACTGCTTAAGCCAGAGATTCAGTTTGTGGCAAGGGCCTTGGGGGTCATATTCGCTGGCGATGAGCTGCAACTTCTCACGGGTAACGGTATTGGCGTCGAATAGATCCAGATCTGTGCCCCAGTGATGGCGTGACATGCCAGGCAGCGCCGACCAGCAGAGAATGGCGTCAACAAGTTGAGCCTCGCTCAGGGCGTCGATGGCAATGAGCTGGGACTGGTGATTGAGTACCGGGCGCTGGCCACTGGCTTTAGCGTTCCAGATCCCAAGTTGACGCTCAAAGTTGCGGTAGCTAGAGCAGATGGCGATGGCGATATTGTCTTTGGCCGCCGCGGCCTGCATCTTAGCAAACTGCTCGGCGCACTCCGGGGCGAGTCTATGCCCCTGATAATCGTTCAGGGGCAATTCACCTTCGCCATAAAGTTTGTCACTTAACAAAGCAGTTTTTCCAAGATGCGTTCATAAACGAGGGCAAGTTGTTCGATATCATCAACCTTAACGCACTCATTGACCTTGTGGATGGTAGCATTGACTGGGCCTAACTCAATAACCTGGGCGCCTGTTGGGGCAATAAAGCGTCCATCTGAGGTGCCGCCTGAGGTTTGAGGGTCTGTGTCAGTGCCTGTGATCTCCTTGATCGCATCGCGAGTGGCATCGAGCAGCGGGCCTGCATCGGTGAGAAAAGGCAGGCCGTTGAAAATCCAGCTGATCTCATAATCCAGTCCGTGGGCATCGAGGATATTCAGCACACGTTGAATTAAGATCTCGGCGGTAACCTCTGTGGAATAACGGAAGTTAAACATCACCTCTAGGTTGCCCGGGATCACGTTAGAGGCACCGGTACCACCATTGATATTGGCTATCTGAAAACTGGTAGGCGGGAAAAACTCATTACCATTGTCCCACTTCATTTTCGCCAGTTCATCAAGGGCTGGCGCTGCCTTATGGATAGGGTTGTCGGCCAGGTGTGGATAGGCAACATGTCCCTGTATGCCTTTGACCGTCAGGTTGCCTGTCAGACTGCCGCGGCGACCATTTTTAACGATATCCCCCAGCTTATGGGTGGAGGAGGGCTCACCGACCAGCGACCAAGTGATCTTTTCATTGCGCGCTTCTAAGGTGTCTATCACTCGGGTCGTACCATTGATGAAAGGACCTTCCTCATCGCTGGTGATCAGAAAGGCGATAGAGCCCTTGTGATCAGGATGTTTATCGACAAATCGCTCTGTGGCCACCACCATGGCTGCAAGAGAGCCTTTCATATCGGCAGCGCCACGCCCATGAAGGTAACCGTCGATCACAACGGGATCGAATGGTGGCGTATGCCAGCGATTAAGGTCGCCAACAGGCACTACATCTGTATGACCGGCAAAGCAGAACACCGGGCCCTGATCGCCACGTCGTGCCCACATGTTGGTGGTGTCTTCAAACACCATAGATTCTATGTTGAACCCTTTTGCCTTAAGACGATCAGCAATTAAAGGCTGACACCCTTCATCGAGGGGCGTTACTGAGGCTCTGGCAATAAGGTCTTGTGCCAGTGTAAGGACATCCTGACTCATTAGCGGAAGATCTCCTCATATTGCGCCGGTTTAAAACCGACACTCACCTTGCCTTGATGTTCCAGCACAGGACGTTTGATGAGAGTGGGATAGGCGAGCATGAGATCGATTGCTTTGGTTTGGTCGATATCGGCCTTTTCTGCGTCACTTAGATTGCGAAAACTGGTGCTGCGCTTATTAAACAGGCTTTCCCAGCCGACTTGCTCGGTCCATGACTCAATCTGCTGCTGAGTTAATCCATCGACACGAAAATCGTGGAAGGTCACGCTCTGTTGATTGGCTTCTAGCCATTTGAGTGCCTTTTTTACTGTGTCGCAATTTTTAATGCCGTATAGGGTCACAATCTGATTCTCCTTGTTTGGGCCGTTTCGCTGTACGCCAAAGGCCAACATCACTTTGCCGTCATTGTGGCACCGAGTCGAGCCTGTCTCAAGTGACGGTTATGGGATGAGTGGTTATTTGAAAAAAAATCACTCAAGGGTATAAGTGATCCGGCGATAGCAAGGCTAAGCACCGGTAACTGATGAAAGGGTTATAGCTGAACCGAGAAGATCACATCTTTACCGGCTTCGATGCTGCCGTGACGCTTATCTAGTCCCTGAATATCTTCCATGTTTGCCAGCACGACTGGGGTTAGCAGGCTTTCCACATGGGCCTTTAGGTACTCGAGATCAAACTCTAAGATGGGTTCACCGACTTTTACCTGCTGGCCTTCCTCGGCAAGGCGAGTAAAGCCATTACCTCTGAGTTCGACCGTACCAACACCAAAATGCACGAAAAGTTCTAGCCCTTGGGGCGACTCGATACTGAAGGCGTGGTTGGTCTCAAATATCTTGCCTATGGTGCCATCGATTGGGGCCACTATCTGCTTGCCCTTAGGTGCAATGGCAATACCGTCGCCGACAATTTTTTCGGCAAAAACCACATCCGGTACCTTTTCAATGGCCACGATTTCGCCTGAGACAGGGGCGAACACATCAATGCCACCTGTGACAGGCGGTTGACCAGAAATTAAACGTCTTATGCGGCTTAAAAATCCCATAGATTTGCCTCTGTGCTTCCACGCTGGTGAGTCATTTTTATTTTATGCTTAGCATACTCAAAAATTATGAAGAGTGACAGTGTGTTAATAATTGATTTAAGGCGTCTATCCGCGAAATTTGTAGGGCTTTTTGCGCCAAGGTCACACAATCTTGGTGGGACCAACGACTGAGTTCTTCTTTTACCTCAAGCAAAGACGCTAGGTTGACACTGAATTCATCTAGCCCAAGACCCACTAAAAGCGCCGCGGCTTTAGGGTTGCTGGCGAGCTCGCCACACATGGATACGCGGACGTTGGCCGCCTTGGCGCACTCTATTGTCTGAGCGATAAGGCGTATGATCGCCGGTGACAGCACAGGGTATTGGTCAATCAGCAACGGATTGCTGCGATCGGCTGCCATGGTATATTGCGTAAGATCATTGGTGCCTATGCTGACAAAGTCGAGCAACGGCAGCATGGACTCCAGGTTAAAAACGGCAGCGGGTGTTTCTACCACTATGCCGATCTCCAATTCGCCATAACCTTTCTCTGCCTCAACGAGCGCCTGCTTACATTGTTCAAGCAAGGTGAGAATCGCCTCTAGTTCCTCTACTTGATTGACCATAGGGAACATCAAGCGGATGGGGCCATGGTTGGCTGCCCTTAAAATGGCGCGTAACTGGGCGGCAAAAAGATCTGGATGAGCCAGGGTATAGCGTACACCTCTTAGCCCAAGTGCCGGATTTTCCTCTGCCGTCATGGCGAGGGCGGGCACCTCTTTATCGGCGCCAATATCCATACTTCTGATGGTCAGCGGCTTTCCATCGAGCAGTTGTAAGGCGTCACAGTAGAGTTGATACTGCCTGTTCTCGTCAGGGAGTTCATGATTATTCATGAACATAAACTCGGTGCGAAACAGGCCAACCCCTTCGGCGCCAACATCAGCTAAATGATTGACCTCGCTGATACAACCCACATTGGCAAGCAGTGGGATAGGGCGGCCATCGGCAGTTTGGGTTACATTGCCTTTGAGTGCCTGCAGCGCCGACTTGCGCTCATCGGCCTGTTGCTTTTGCGCCGCTAGATATTCAATTTGTTCCGGCTTGGGGGCGAGATAGAGTTCACCATTGATGGCATCAACCGCCAGCGGCTGACCATCGGTCACCTCTAAGGTTTGCCAGTGGCAGCTCATCAGGGTCGGGATCCCGGCGCTGCGCGCTAAGATAGCCGTATGACTGGTCACCCCGCCAGTTTGTAATACTAAGGCACTGACGCGTTCAAGGGGCAAGGTGGCAAATTCTGCCGGGGTGATATCTTTTGCCAGTACGATGGCGTTTTCAGGTAGTCGACAGAGATTATCACAGTGACCCGTAAGCAAAATTCGGATCAATCGCTGGCCAAGGCTCAACACATCTTCTGCGCGCCTGGCTATATAAGGTGAGTCGATCTCTTGCATTGCCTGCGCCTGTTTGGCGAAAGTATGCTCGACTGCCAGGGCCGCTGAAAATTGTCGCTGGCCAATGGTATCGCTGAGTTCAGCCAATAACTCTTCATCTTCCAGTAACATCAAATCCGCTTGGATTAGCTGATAGTTTTCTGAGTCGGGATCTAACTTATCGGCGCTGGACTGGCTCTGCTTTATCAGGGCTTTGAGCGCTCGGTTGAGACGTTGTTGTTCGCGGCTAAGTTGATCAGGAGGGAGAAGATGATAATCGAGTTTACTTTCTTGGGTACGCAGGACCTTTGCCTGTCCAAATGCGATGCCTGCTGATACCGCTATGCCTCGAATGGTCATCATAACTCCTGTTAGCTTAAGGTGATGAGGAGCTCTGTGACGGTATCCACCGCCGACTGTGCGTGCTCGCCGTTGGCACTGACCGTGACCTCAACACCCTGATATAGACCTAAAGTTTGCAGTTTAAACAGACTCTTAGCGCTAGCCTGCTTGCCCTGACATTCAACGATAATATCACAATCATAGGCTTTTGCTGCCTTAACCAGCAGGGCTGCTGGACGGGTATGAATGCCATGTTCGGCCATGATGGTGACAGTCTTTTGGTACATAAACGTGCTCTTAGATAAGACGGGTTTTACGCCTGATAATGAATGATTTGATAGTTGGTTTTTTTGAGCGCAGTAATGGCTTGTTGCAGCTTATCCTTTTTCACCAGTATATAGTCGGTATCGAACGTTGAGATGGCGAAAATACTGATCTTAGCTTCGGCCAGGGTGCCAGAGACACTGGCGAGGATCCCCGTCATGGAGAACCCTAGCGGACCGACGACCTCAAGACAGCGCCAATCGCTCTCTTCTTCCAGGCTGTCCAGAGGCAACTCGGCAGGGACCACCACAGAGAGTTCATCTTTGGTTTTACCGATGAAAAACATGGGCTGACTGAATACCTCTGGCGCTAACTCGCTGTCCGGGCTAAAGCTGTGAATACTGTATAGCTGAGGATGAACCGCTAACGTCATTCGAGCCATGGTAATGTGATCCCATCGATGCTGAAAATTCTAGTGTCGTTAAGCTTATCACAGATTTAATCCCCGCTGTCGAGCTTTGCGCGTGGATTTTTACCCCCACTGACCTTGATGAGTTGTTGATGTTTGAGGATTAAAAAGGGGAGCCGTTTGGCTCCCCTTAATTCAATCGTTACCGTTTAAGGTTACACCTTAAACTGGCCTAATATTTTGGCACTGGTTTGACTGATTTGGCGCAAAGATTCGGCGGCAAGACGATTGCTTTCATTGGCGGCGACTGACACTTCTGACAGTTCGGTAATGCTGCAGATGTTGCGATTGATCTCTTCTGTTACCAGAGATTGCTCTTCGGTAGCACTGGCCAGTTGAGTATTCATATCGCTAATGTGGGCGATAAGTTCCAAGATAGTTGATAGTGACTCACCAACGGCCTGGGCTTGATGCTGTAGCTCAACCGATTGAGTTTGAGTATCGCTGTTGCTATGCATCACGTTGGCAACACCGTTTTGTATATCGGTAATGATCTTCTGGATCTCATTGGTGGAGTCTTGGGTGCGATTGGCCAGGGCGCGCACTTCGTCTGCTACCACGGCAAAGCCGCGACCATGAGTACCGGCGCGGGCGGCTTCGATGGCCGCATTCAAGGCTAATAGGTTAGTTTGATCGGCAATACCGCGGATCACATCTAAGATACTGCCTATCTGCTCAGAAGAGACGCCCAGATGTTGAGTGATGCTTTCGGCATTTTTCAGCTCCTGTACCAGACGCTGAGTGTTTTGTACCGTGCCATCCATCTGCTTTTTGCTTTCTTGTGCCTGCTGTTTGACACTGGTGGCGGCATCGGCAGCTTGTTGTGTGTTGGTGGCCATTTCATGGGTCGTAGACAGCATCTGATTGATGGCAGTTGCTACGCTGCTGGTTTCCTGGTGCAGATGGTCAACGCTGGCGTTGGATTCGCCAACGGCATCAAACAGGCGGTCTGCATCTTGATTCAGTGATTGTCCAACAGGCTGTAGATCAGCCACCATCTTATTGATCTTGCCAACGAAACTATTGAAAGCGATGGCGAGAGAAACGACCTCATCTTTGCCTTTCGTCGGCAGTCTTTTAGTGAGGTCGCCTTCACCTTCTGCGATATCTTTCATGGCATCGATAGCCTGATTCAGTGGTGAACTGATGGAGTGATTTAGCACCAAGAAGAAGGCAAAGATAGGCGCCGAAATCAGGACCATGATACCTAGGTAATCAAACATCACACTGTAGGTGGTGTCGTTGACATCACTCATTTGGGAGGTAGTGACCAGTGTCCATTGCCATGCAGGGAAGGTGCGCGCTTCTACCAAGGCTTGTTCTTGTTTGCCTGTAATGGGATTGAGCATTTCTATGCTTTCTTTTGCGACGCCTTTTGCTTGAGCAGTATTCAAGAGTCTGTCAAAGGCTCTGCCTCCCATGCTATCGGCAAGGGATGAAGCCTTCATCCCGAGCCTATCTGGGCTGGCGCCATTGGCGAGCAGGGTATGGTCTTTATCAAATAGTAGGAAGTAACCAGTCGTGCCATATTGGATCTGGTTGACCAGATTGGCTGCCTCGGTTTTGGCCTCATCGGCAGACAGTTGCTGCTGCTCTACCTGCTTGTGATGGCTTGCGATGATACTTAAGAGTGTTGATAGCTGCGCATCGTTTTGTACCCATTTCTGCTCGATCAGGTTATTGCGTTGTTCGTTGATCGAAAAACTGGCAAATACAAAAGTGCCTATCGCGGCAAGCACTAACATAAAGATCAAACGTTGAAGTATGGTAAACCTTCTGAGGAGCTCTAGCATGTGACGTCCTACTTACGGTCCAGTTGAATGTTGCAAATATACAGGCTAACCAAGATGATTAGAATCAATAGTCAATCTATTGAATACCTAATGTTAATTAGTTGGACGTGGCTCACGTAAATATGTAAACAGAAGGTAATTTTTTAGCACTTTTATGATGTTTTTTTGACGTTTTTGTAATCAATTTACTGACGCCAACAGCGCCAGTTTCTAAGGCCATCTAAGGGGGCTAATGAGTCAATAAACTTGCGGTTTTTGTTACCTCTGAGTGAGAATCAACTAATCCTCTGTTTTGATTTTGATTTTTATCATAAGAGAGCGCAGAATGGAGTATGACTCTTTTTTACTTATTATGAGCTTATGACTTCACAAGTGATCACATCCGACGATATTTTACTTAAACTCTGTAACTCAGTGTGCCATGTGCTATCTAGTACGACTGCCAGTGAAGTGAGCCATGCGGCCATGGTGCAGAGTATCACCAAGACCTGTTTGAAGCCCGATTTAGGCTGCTTTTCCATCTTCGATGGTGGCTTCTCTGGTCTGGTGGTGATCAATTTCTCAGCGCCTGCGGCGGTCGAGATCTATCAGGCTTATATGAAACAGATGGGAATGCCTGAGTCTGAGCTGGCGTTTTCACATACCTCTGATGAGGTGGGTGACGTCATGGGCGAACTGATGAACCAGATCCTGGGGTATTTCATCGTGAAGATGAACAAGGAGCTGCAAACCTCGATTAATCAGAGTCAGCCTAAGATGCTGACCATCAACAAAGAGCTGACCATCTCTATTGATACTAATCTGGATGAAGCCGTGGCTCGCCGCGTCGCCTTTAAAACCGCTAGAAATCATATCTTCTATCTCGAGTTTGCCATGGATAAGACAGAGTTCATCAAACTGGCAGAGTTTGAGCATGAAGAGGACGATCCCGATGCTTTGCTGGCCCAGCATGGTCAAGGCAGTAAGGCAAATGACAGCTCTTGGTCGGCTGCAGTGAATAGCGCCGTGGTGGTGGACGATTCAGATGATTTGATGAAGGAGCTTGGGATATAATTCAGGGTCTAAGGGGACGAGTCTTGGCTCGTCTTGCTGATTTTTTACAAGGTCGCCAATAATTATGACAACCAAAGCCACCTCTATCGATATCGCATACCGTGCGGGTGTGTCGCAATCAACCGTGTCACGCGCGCTAAGAAACAGCCCTCTGGTCAATGAAGAGACGCGCCTTAGGGTTCAGGCCATTGCCAAAGAACTCAATTATAAGGTCGATAAGAATGCCAGTAATTTGCGTACTCAAAGCAGTCTGACACTGGCCTTGTTGTTGTGTGAAGACCCCACCAACGATGATTCGTTAATCAATCCCTTTTTCCTCTCCATGCTAGGCTCCATTACCCGGGCCACCGCTCAGCAAGGCTATGACTTATTAGTGTCCTTTCAGCAGCTTAGCAGCGACTGGCATGCTGACTATGAGGACAGCAATAAAGCCGATGGCATTATCTTGCTGGGTTACGGTGATTACATGGACTATGAGGAGAAACTGGACAAACTCGCGGCGCAAAATACCCATTTTGTGATCTGGGGGCCGGCGCAAAACAAGTCCTCAGTTCTCTCCATTGGCTGTGATAATCGTCAGGGGGGCATGCTCGCCACAGAACATCTGCTGGCTAAGGGCCGACGTCACATCGCCTTTATTGGCGATGCGTCCAGCCATAGCCCTGAGTTTCAGGCCAGATATCTTGGTCATCAACAGGCGCTTAAGGCGGCGGGTGTCACCTTGCAGAAAAGCCTACAGTTTGATGCCATCAGCACAGAAAGTTCTGGTTTCGAGGCGACCAATCAGCTGTTAGCGCAAAAGCGTCCCTTTGATGCCATTTTTGCTGCCAGCGATCTCATTGCTATAGGTGCCATACGTGCGCTTAAGGAAAAAGGACTTAGGGTGCCAGAGGATGTGGCCGTCGTAGGCTATGACGATATTCCCGTGGCAAGCTTTGCCAATCCGCCGCTGACCACCATCAAGCAAAATACTAAGTTGGCTGGTGAGATCTTGGTGGAGAGTCTGCTGAAGATGATCAAGGGCCAAGAGGTGAGTAACCAGTTGATCCCCACCAGCTTAATTGAACGGGAGTCTTGCGGCGAATCCCGTTAGCCCTGCCACCTACGCATAAATTGATCTAATTGTTGCTTAGGTTGGCGCTGAAGGGCTAGCATCAGCTCAAAACTGGGAGCAGGGCAACTCCATCTGTTTATGACCGCATCGTTGAGCGCCAGCCATAAGGAGGCTGTGACCTCGGCATCATTGAGGGCGCGGTGAAACACCCCATCGTTTTCGATCGCGAGATAACTGACTAAGGTGCCAAGCTGATGGTTGGGTGAGTTTTGAAACAGGCGTCTTGCCAGCAGGAGTGAACAGGCAAATGGTTGTGATTGCTCTAGGTTAATGCGGGCAAGTTCTGCCGCCAAAAATTTCTGATCGAAACTGGCATTGTGAGCCACCAGGTGACTGCCATCAATAAAGTCGGCAAAGTCGCTCATGACACTGGCCACGCTTGGTGCCTGCTCCAACATCTGATTGCTGATCCCGGTATATTGTTCGATGAAACCGCTGACGGCAAAGCCGGGATTCATCAGCTGCTGAAACCTTTCGACCACTACACCTTGCTGTAATTTTACCGCCCCTATCTCGATGGCGCGATCGCCCTGTAAGGGGGAGAGGCCTGTGGTTTCAAAATCCAATACCACTATGGCATCTTGGGACATAAGGGCTCCTGTATGGGGAAAGACACAAAAGAAAAAACCCTAACAACATACATTGTTAGGGTTTTTAGTAAAGAAACTTCAGTTAAGGAGTAAAATTACTTCTTAGCTTCAGCAGCTTTACGCTCTTTAACTTGGGCGATAACTTTCTCAGATACGCTGTTTGGACATGGTGAGTAGTGTGAGAACTCCATAGAGAACTGACCACGACCAGAGGTCATTGTACGTAGAGAACCGATGTAACCGAACATTTCTGAAAGCGGTACGTCACCCTTAACACGAACACCTGTAACACCCGCTTCTTGACCAGAGATCATGCCACGACGACGGTTAAGGTCACCAATTACGTCACCTACGTTGTCTTCTGGGCTGAATACGTCAACTTTCATAATAGGCTCAAGTAGTTGCGCACCAGCTTTTGGCATAGATTGACGGAATGCGCCTTTAGCAGCGATTTCGAACGCGATAGCTGATGAGTCAACTGCGTGGAAAGCACCGTCAGTCAGTTCTAGTTCAACGTCTAGTACTGGGAAGCCTGCCACGGTACCAGTCTTCATCATGCTCTCGAAACCTTTCTCAACAGCAGGCCAGTATTCTTTAGGTACGTTACCACCAACAACAGATGACTTGAACGTGAAGCCTGAGTTTGCTTCACCTGGACGGATAACATAGTCGATCTTACCGAACTGACCAGAACCACCAGATTGCTTCTTGTGCGTGTAGCTATCAGCAACTTCTTGAGTGATAGTTTCACGGTATGCCACTTGTGGCTCACCTACGATCAGCTCAACGCCGTAAGTACGCTTCAGGATGTCTACCTTAATGTCTAGGTGAAGTTCACCCATACCCTTAAGGATGGTTTCGCCTGAGTCTTCGTCAGTTTCAACGCGGAATGATGGATCTTCTGCGATCATCTTACCGATAGCGATACCCATCTTCTCGCTGCCGCCCTTGTCTTTAGGCGCTACTGCGATAGAGATAACTGGCTCTGGGAACACCATGGCTTCAAGCGTACATGGGTGCTTCACATCACACAGAGTGTGACCAGTCTGAACGTTCTTCATACCCACGATAGCGATGATGTCACCAGCTTGTGCGCTTTCAAGTTCGTTACGCTCATCAGCCTGCATTTCACACATACGACCGATACGCTCAGTCTTACCTGTTGCAGAGTTAAGGATGGTGTCACCCTTGTTGATACGGCCTGAGTAGATACGTACGAAGGTCAGGGCGCCGAAACGGTCATCCATGATCTTGAACGCAAGTGCTTTCAGAGGTGCATCAGCGTCAACGATAGCGTGTTCGCCAGTTGGATTACCTTCTTCGTCAGTTAGATCTTGTGGCTCAACTTCCGTTGGAGATGGAAGGTAGTCAACAACTGCGTCTAGTAGAAGCTGCATACCTTTGTTCTTGAACGCAGAACCACAGTATGTTGGGAAGAATTGCATGGTACGAGTACCTTCACGGATACAACGCTTGATGTCTTCCATAGATGGCTCTTCACCTTCCATGTAAGCTTCCATCAGATCGTCGTCCATCTCAACGGCAGACTCGATCAGTTGCTCACGGTATTCTTCAACCATGTCAACCATGTCAGCAGGTACATCTTCGATGCTGTAGTTTTCAGCCTCACCAGTTTCGTCCCAAACCCATGCTTTACGGGTTAGTAGATCGACAACACCCTTGAACTCATCTTCGATACCGATAGGCAGTACCATTACGAGGGCATTAGCCGCAAGAACGTCTTTAGTTTGCTTAACAACGCGCAAGAAGTCGGCACCCATACGGTCCAGCTTGTTTACGAAGATGATACGCGCAACTTCAGATTCGTTTGCATAACGCCAGTTGGTTTCTGATTGTGGTTCAACACCACCAGAACCACAGAATACCCCGATACCACCGTCTAGTACTTTTAGAGAACGATAAACTTCAACTGTGAAGTCAACGTGGCCAGGGGTGTCGATGACGTTGAAACGGTGATCGTTCCAGAAGCAACTTACAGCAGCAGACTGAATGGTAATACCACGCTCAGCTTCCTGTTCCATGAAGTCGGTTGTAGATTCACCATCATGAGTTTCACCAGCTTTATGAATTTTACCGGTTAGCTTTAGGATACGCTCTGTTGTGGTGGTCTTACCCGCATCAACGTGAGCGAAGATACCAATGTTTCTGTACTTTGATAAATCAGTCATTTTTCTACTCTATTGGAGTTACGTTCTAAAATTCGGGGGGAAGTATATCAATACTTTTCAAATTTTTTTATTCATTTTTATCAATTTTGCTGAAATATCATCTTTATCTCGAGAAATTACCCACTCTTTGATGTCTTCCCCCTGAAGCAAACCCATAGCGGGACTGGTTTTCGGTCATAAAAAGAACATGATGTTATAACCCGAAAATTCGTTATATCTTTTTATATGTTGCTGTGCTGGGCAGAAATAATCCGCGCCTGATTTATTTTAAGAAAGACATTCTTCCCCCGCTTGCTGCGGTATAGGATTAGATAGCCTGTGTTTGTGTGGGAGGGCTAAAACGAACTCAACCCACTTATGGGTTAAGCAAAGGTGTATTTGTCGTGCTAAGTTAATCAAGGTGAAGGCAAAAGTTTGGAGAAATGCATGGTAAATTCGTTGCTTAGGCGTTTAACGGCTCACAGCTTTGCGTTCCATAAGATCAAGGCTCACGTTTTATCTGCTTTCGTTTTTAAGGAGCAGGTTTTAAGAGCCAGTGTGCTTAATACCAGACATCTTATTATTCGCTGTGCAGCCTTTGGCATCTCATTTTTGTGGGTGATTAGCGCCGTACAGGCACAAGATCTTGAGCCGCGCAGCTATACGAATCTTCCGATTGGATTAAATTTTGCTGCCCTTGGTTATCTTCATTCTGAAGGGGAGGTATCGCCATCTCCCGGCGCAGCAATCTCAGATGCCAGTTTGACGATCGATACGCTCGTCTTAGCCTATGCCAGAACCTTTTCGTTGGCCGAACGAAGTGCCAAGTTGGATCTGGCTCTTGCACGCAGCTGTTTTCAGGGCAGCGCCATGCTTAATGGTGAGCGCGTCGAGGCCGATCGCTGTGGCTATAACGATCCCAGTGTTAAACTGACCTGGAACTTTTATGGTGCACCGGCCATGGACGCGAAAACCTTTGCCTCCTGGCAGCAGGGAATCGTGTTGGGCACAAGCATTGAGATCACCGCCCCCTTGGGCAGTTACCAGTCTGAGTATCTCCTTAATGCCGGCGCCAACCGCTGGATATTTCGCCCAGGGCTGGGCCTTTCCCATAAGCTAGGTCGCTGGTATTACAATCTAAGCGCTTCGGTTCGTCTCTATGGCGATAACGCATCCTATTTGGGCGATACAAGGTTAGCGCAGGAACCGCAGACCAACCTGCAAGCGCATCTTATCTATACTTTTTCGCCCGGACACTGGCTGGCGTTAAACGCTAACTATTTTTTTGGCGGGGAAACCAGCAAAAACGGTTTATCCTCCGGGGATGGTCAAAATAATTCCCGCTTTGGCTTAACTTACTCCCTGGCCCTTACAGCGCGAAGCAGTATAAAGCTCAATGCCAGCACTGGTGTGCTCACTCGATTTGGTAACGACTTTGACTCCTTAGGCGCCTTTTGGTTGTATCGCTTTTAATCTGACTGAATGTCATCGTCTATCAATAAGTGGCGGCCAAATAAAAAAGCCAGTCGATGAGACTGGCTTTTTTATGAATGGGTTTAAGGGTGAGAGGTAAGGGTATCGGTCACGCTTGGATAGTGGTCCCAGACTTTAGCATCGGTTAAGGAACGTACCATCTTGACGTATTCGGCGTGAGTCCAGGCTAGCGGTGTGGCTGAGTTGGTACCTTGGCCAAGCTGATAGTTAAAGCGGGTACTGTCGCCAACGCCATCCCAAACCTGTTCGGGAAGCATCAGGCCGTTGTTGGCAAAAGCTTCCATCCCTTTTACATAGGTGTCAATGAGTTGCTGTTTCTTAGCCGCATCCAGGCTGTCTGTTGCAATGGCCTTAGCCAGTTCAAAATGGGCGCGCTCGCCGGTAAAGAAAGGCCATACCCGGCCCCGTTGCCCGGGCGTATTGCTGCCATTTTCGGCGTAGTTGCCGCCGGTTTGCGTATCTTCACCATAGCCGTCATTGCCATAGCGGCGAAATCCTGGGAAGCGAGTACCATCTTTGGCGGTAAACTCGTAGCGCACCCTGAGGTTATCTTCGAGCTTTGTATTGTCGATAAGCTTAAGGGTGGCATTGATCCTGGCATCGGTCGCCGGTTTAACCCCATAGCGCACCATCTCCAGGAAACCACCATCTAATATGAGACGCTGATCCAGTCCGGCTCTGCCGTTGTTATCGGCAAGTTTATCGGCCTTATCCGGTGTGCCATTAGGCGCTAGGCGCAGATAGTAAGGTGCCTGGGTACCGTCACTTGCACTAAGCATGGGGCTTTGGGTCACCATAAGGGTGTCCAGCTTGGCGGCCATCTCTTTAGCGGTGGCGAGGTAGCGCTCGGCAGCGGCGAGATCTTGCGCCTGTTTGGCGATATCGCTGGCGCTAATCAGACCTGCAATCACGGCGGCGGCTGTCGAAGGCGAGTAGCCTTGCTGCTCTTCCCAGCGTTCCTGCTGTGTCTTAAGCGGGACTATCTGGGTATGGTTCCAGTCAAGGTTTACTTCACCGCCCGTTACCAGGAAATCGGCCGCAGGCTTAAGCATGGTTTGATACCACTGGCTAATTTCTTGATCGCTTAATACTCCAGCGTGCCAGAGTTTCCATCCCAGCATGATAGGCATCGCGGTTTGATCTAACTGTACGCCAACCCATTCGATTTGACCGTCGACATGGGTCTTTTGCAAAAACCAGCCTGGAACGCCTTCATAGCCAGGGGTCGCTTCGCTGACCTGCACTTTTTTAAGGTATTCAAAGGCGACCTTAGGGGTTTGGGTATCGCCCATGGCTAAGAAAGCCATGGCGCATTGATAGAAGTCTCTTGGCCAGACGGCCTTGTAGCCGGTCGAGCCTTTGACCGCAGAGACAGTGTCGCCCCAAGGGTTAGACAAGGAGGCGATGAGGGCGCCGGCATGGGTTTTATCTTCTTGCGCCTTAAGAACAAGGGCGCTGGCATACAGTAGTTTCCCTGCATCGGCTGTGTTGGCTGTCATCGCCTTAAGCCCGGAGAGCTGCTGGAGATAGTCCTGCCAGCCAATGGTATCTCCCTCGCCATTGTAGGCCGCCAGCACCGCATCATAGCCCGCATCAAGAGTTTTCTGGGCAGTTTGCTCGCTGCTGGCTTGATCTTGACCAAAACCGAATACAAAGGTGGTGCTCAGGCTGGGATTTTCGGCATCGCCGACCTTAAGCGTAGGCAGCGCCGCGGTCATGGCGACATTGCCCAAAGTCTGTTTGTCCGCACTGGTGTGGCTGTAAAGGTTGTTTAACTCACCGTTAGCCTTGAGATCGCTCAGGCCGTCCGATACGCCGACAAATCCGACGCTGGTCTGGCTAAAGGGGAGGTCGGCGCGCACGGTCAGCACGCTGGAATTCTGGTTGCCGGTATAGGCATAGAGACTATTGCCATCGGCGCTCACGCTGGCAATATCATTGGCGCCGCTATTATCGATATGCGGGTTGACATAAAGATAGGGGGTAATGCCCGGCTCAAAGGCGGTAAAGAACACCTTCATCACTAAGCTGTCACGATCGGGATCGGTAAAGAAGTGTTTCTCTATCTGATACTTGCCTTCGATATCTTTGTTAACCACCTTGTAGGCTAACGACAGGGGACGACCTGCGTCATCTTTATGCAGATAATCTATGCTGGTGATGGTGTTCTCTTTCTCGGTATCGACAAAGCCATTACCTGCGATGATAAATTGTGCCTCTTTTAGCTGGGCGTTATGGATAAGGCCATACATGGTTTCGGTCAGCACGCCCTGAGCCAGAGAAAACCAGACGCGGCTGACCGGGTTGGCCTGGGTGTCTAGATAGCGCCCGGCGCTTTGCTCTGTGGTGACATAGGGTTCATAGGATGTGCCTATGCCGGTTTTACCCGAGAAGGCCCAGGTAGGCTCGGCGCCAGGTGCGCCCGGCGCTATGTTGAGGCTTGCGGCCGCAGCCACTTGCTTTGGCGCAGGCTGATCTGCACCGCCGCAGGCGCTTAGCAGAGTGCCTAAGGAGAGGGCGATTAAGGTGCGAGTAAAACGTGCAGGCTTAGACGTCATGATTAGGTTCTCATCTGTTTTATTGTTATGGGTAAATGCGGTTATGCTTGGCGGGATTGATTGCTCACGAAGAGCACGCTGATCCCGGATAAGATCATAAAGCAGCCGCCCATGATCAAGGCGAAGATAGGTTGGCCGTCGAAAAAGGTATTTAAGATCACCCCAAGTACGCTGGCAGCTAGCAACTGTGGGATCACGATAAAGAAGTTAAAAATCCCCATATAAACGCCCATTCGCGCCGCAGGCAGTGCATTGGACAGCAGTGCATAGGGAATAGAGAGGATAGATGTCCAGGCGATACCGACACCTATCATGGGCAGCCAAAGCAGAGCCGGATCCTGAATAAAGTAGAAGCTGATAAGGCCCAGACCCCCGCAGCAAAGATTAATCAGGTGTGTCACCTTGAGGCCCACCGCCATTGCCAGCAGCGGGATCACTAAGGCGGCTAGGGCAGCAAAGCCGTTATAAGAGGCAAATAAGATCCCGACCCAATCGGCGCCATCGTTATAGGCCTTAGACAGCACATCTTGAGTACCATAGTGATAGTCAGTGACAGCCGCTGTGGTGTAGATCCACATAGAAAACAGCGCAAACCATGAGAAGAACTGCACAACTGCCAGTTGACGCATCGCCTTTGGCATATGAAACAGCGCATCGACCACGCTGAATACCATGCCTTGCTTGTGTCTGGCCTCAGGCGCGATCCGCTTTAAAGTGACGGCGCAAAACCATTGCAACGGGCCGAAGGCAAATATGCCGATCGCCAGCAGATACAGTTGCTTATCCAGGGACTGCAGAAAGATCACTGCGGTAAACAGGGCGCCGAGTACAGTCCAGATGAGTGCGCCTTTTTGGTAAGCTTGCCAGCTGCGATCATGTTTAAGGGTTATCTGCTCGCTGCTTGACTGCTCAAAGCGGGCCAGTTCTTCTGGTGAATACTCTTTGCTGGTGAAGACGGTCCAACTGACCGCCAGTAGTAACACTGTGCCGCCGAAATAGAAGGCGTAACGGACAGAATCGGCGATCTCACCTTCGGGCGCGGTATTGGCCACATCGAAGTAATTGGTCAGCAGATAAGGTAAGGCCGAGGCCACCACGGCGCCCACACCGATGAAGAAGCTTTGCATGGCATAACCAAGGGGGCGTTGTCGACTCGGCAGGTTGTCACCCACAAAGGCGCGAAAAGGCTCCATGGCGATATTAATTGAGGCATCCATGATCCACAACATACCTGCGGCAACCCAGAGCACAGGCGAGTGAGGCATGATAAAGATGGCCAGTGTGGTGAAGATAGCGCCAATCAGGAAATAGGGGCGACGGCGACCCAAACGGCCCCAGGTGTTGTCGCTCATATGACCGATTAGTGGCTGCACCAGCAAACCGGTCAGTGGCGCGGCGATCCACAGAATAGGGATATCATCGATAGAGGCGCCTAATGTTTGAAAGATGCGGCTCACGTTGGCATTTTGCAGGGCAAAACCAAATTGGATGCCAAGGAATCCAAAACACATGTTGAAGATCTGCCAGAAACTTAAGGCCGGTTTGACAGTCAGGGGGCTTTGTACTGATGGGGCGTTCTGTGACATCCAATGTTTCTCTTTATAATTATTTATCGTTTTTGCCACGCCCTGAAAGGGTGGGTGCCAAATCTATTGTATGGAAGTCGGTCGAGTGAAAAAAGTGGCGAATACACGCTTCCCTCAAACGGGTATTCGCCAAAAGCTAGGGTTCTACTTCTCTAGGCTTATTCACTAAGCTTAAGCCCTGATGAGTAGATAGAGACTCTAGTGCTAACCTCATCATGCCTTCAGTGCCTGATGGGCTAGCGTCGACCTGGCCAATTTCATAGAGAGTTAACACATGAAATTAAACACCATGGCATGTTAACCCTGAGCCGATTTGACCTACAACCGATTACATACGTATTCATCAAGGCGCATTAACCTTTACGTAGCTTGCTGTTAACCTGCAGCTCGTTTTGGGGGTTAGGGTTTATTCTATAATTACCAGCGTGTTAGCTTAACTTTGTGCCTGGGTGGTTTTAGCGTGGATTCAGTTTTGTAACATA
This sequence comes from Shewanella sp. ECSMB14101, assembly GCF_000773485.1. Taxonomy (NCBI): domain Bacteria; kingdom Pseudomonadati; phylum Pseudomonadota; class Gammaproteobacteria; order Alteromonadales; family Shewanellaceae; genus Shewanella; species Shewanella sp. ECSMB14101. The sequence continues at coordinate 205,038 of NZ_JSFF01000004.1, forward strand.
GCGCAGCGGGGAGATAAAAAGGAAAACGCGAAAGTGTTTCTCCCGCGTTTTTCTGGTTGAGGTGCTTTTCGATAAGGGCTTAAGGTTTAGCGTTCTCGGTCACTGGGTGAAAGAATGCACCAGCTGCACCGGGAAACACCACAGGGCTGGTGTTGCCGTTATAGCCGACAGCAGCCACCCCATAAAGGTAGTTATCGATCACCATATTGCTCAGGGTAAAGCTGTTGACCTTGCCTACAAAGCGGCTGTGGGTCCATTCTGGCTCAGTGGTTTTACGCCAGTAGATGCGGTATCCGGCAACTTCGGCGGTCGGATTAGCCTGCCAACTTATATTGGTATCGGCCGACACCTGGCCAGTGATCGCCACTTGGGTTGGCGGCGCTGGCGCCCAGGCCATAGCCGCCAGGCTAATGGCATTGAGAGCGGTTAACTTGGCGGCGTAGACTTCATCTACGCCCTCAATGACATCACCATAGGCGATACCATCTTCAACACGAATATCCTGGTGTTGGCGATGATAGTTCTCGTTGGTCTCCATGATGCGCACCGCTGGGTATCCTGCCTTATTAAAGGGCAGGTGATGGCCACCGCGGCCGAAGCGATCGAGACGGTAGATGAGCTGCACATCTAGGTTAGTCATGTATTGATCTGCTAGCTGCTTGATGTGCCTGGCTAAGTTGCGTGACGCCGAATCGTTTTCGCCACCGCTAAAATATCGCTCTTTAGCTTCCTTCTCTGTTTCGGCGATCCGCACGCCTTCAGAAAAGATCCGTACCGTATGGTTACTGACAACGCCATTAATCCCCGCAATGTTGCCTATCATGTCGTTGTTGAGCACGGCTTCGACCTGCCAGCCTTGCTTCTTGGCAAAATCGGCCAGACCCGCGCCGCCGTATAGCCCTTGTTCTTCACCTGAGAGCGCGGCATACACTATGGTGCCGCCAAACTGATATTGACTCAGTACGCGCGCCGCCTCCAGGGTGCCTGCAACACCCGAGGCGTTGTCGTTGGCGCCGGGGGCAACAGAGGTGGCATCCATGACATCACTGACACGCGAGTCGATGTCGCCGCTCATCATTACCACGCGATTAGGGTCTAGCGTTCCTTTTTGAATCGCAATGATGTTCACCACTTTGGTTGGATTTGGGATCCGTTTTCCCGATACCGTGGCGCCCACTTCAATCACTTCCAGGCAGTGGCCACAGTCGGCTGAGATACGTTCAAATTCTGCCTTGATCCAGTTTCTGGCCGCACCTATTCCTTGCTGAGGATCGGTTTGGCTGGAGAGGGTATGACGTGTGCCGAAATCGACCAGGGTTTGTATATCTTTCAAGATCCTTGAGGCCTGGGGCGCGCTGGCAATATCGTACAGACGGAGATCTTCTTCTGAGGGCGCTGTGTAGCTGGCGGCATTTAAAGGCGTCGCTGCTGGCGGCGCGGCAAAGCTGCTGGCAGTCATTGTGGCAAGCAGCAAGAGTGGTAGCTTAAGGTAAGGAGTGGCTTTCATTGTCATCTCTTATTCTTTTTGTGGTTGTTAGGGCTTGAATGAGCCATGAGGACGCCTTAGCGGTAACCATGGAGAAAATACCTTAGCAGAATAACAGCACAGCTTGGGCGAGCAATGTCGGCTTTAGTCGTAAAAAAGTGGAGGAGAGGGCAAGAAAAAGGTAAATAAATGTTGCTGATAATCACTTGCAGATCCACCTGCATGGCGACGACTAACGCGCGCCATGCAAGTGAGAATGTCCCAAGTAAAACTACTTGGTTAAGGCTTTGAAGCGAATTGCGGTTCCGCCGCTGCTGGCGAGCTTGAGGGTCAGATGTTGCTGGCTGTCAACCTTCTGGCTTTCAATCACATAGTCATAGTGATTGCTGCGCCAATTGGCCTTGTCGCCATCACGGTAGATCTCTGCCAGGTAGCTTGTTCCTGGGGTAAGAAAGTCCAGCGGGATGCTTACCTCGCGGGCGGTATCATCTGTGATAGCACCCAGGTACCAATCTTCTCCCTGACTCTTTCCGCCGCGTTCCTGACGGGCAAAGACCACATATTCACCGACTTCACCGGCCAGAGCTATGCTGCGCTGCCAATCGGTTGGGACATCCTGAATGAACTTAAAGGCATCGGGATGCTTTTTGTAGTTGCGTGGCAGGTCGGCCGCCATCTGGATTGGGCTATAGAGCACCACGTACAGGGCAAGCTGTTTAGTCAGCGTGGTTTGTACCCGGTTGACGGCATCTAACCCTTTAGGTGCCAAGTCGAAGATCCCTGGCGTAAAGTCCATCGGACCTGCCAGCATGCGGGTGTAGGCAAGTGTGGTGGTATGAGATGGATTGTTGGGCGGCGTGCCCCAGGCGTTAAACTCTTGTCCGCGGGCGCCTTCGCGGCTGATCCAGTTTGGATAGGTGCGGCGCAGACCCGTGTCTTTAATGGGTTCGTGGGTATTGATGCTGATATGGCGCTTGGCGGCTTCGGTAACGCTATGCAGATATTCGTTTACCATAAATTGACCATCATGCCACTCGTGGTGGGTGATCCCCTTATCGTCAACACGCTTGATATCGCCGCCATCGGCCACATAACCAGTTTTTACCTGAGTCACGCCATATTGCTGATAGAGATCGTAGGCATCACTCATCTGATTGCGGTAGTTGGTGACCGAGCCCGAGGTTTCATGGTGGCCGATGAGCCGCACCCCTTTGCTGGCGCCATAGGCGGAGATCGCCGGTAGATCGAAATCAGGGTAGGTCTGGGTAAAGCTAAACACATCACCATTATGGAACCAGCTGCCGTCCCAGCCGATGTTCCAGCCTTCAACCAGCACGCCTGCAAAACCATTGTCTGCGGCAAAGTCCATGTAGCGTTTGGTCTCGTCGGTGGTGGCGCCATGCTTGTCACCTGATCCCCAGGTCGTCTCGTTAAGGTGCATGCCCCACCAGATCCCGACATACTTGCCTGGCTCGACCCAGTCGACATTTCCCAGTTTGTTGGGTTCATTGAGATTAAGGATCAGATCTGAGTTCAGCAGTCCAGTGGCCTTATCGGCAATCTGAATGGTGCGCCAGGGCGTGGCAAAGCCCGCCTGTGTTTTCACCTTGATACCGTCAGACCATGGCGTGAGATCCGCTCTAAGTGTGCCATCACGGCGCTGATCGAGTGTCATGGCCGCATAGTCCACCAGCGCCGCCTCATGAATACTCATGTGTACCTGATTGTTCAGCTTAAAGGTGAAAGGCGTGTGTACCCGGTCAATCTGATTGAGCGGTGTCTTGTTATACAGGTATTCGTAACGGTTCCAACCGCGGGCAGGGATCCACCAGGCGGTGGCTTTGTCAGCTTGCGGGATCACAAACTCGGTGAGTTCATTGGTGATATTGAGTTTATCTAGTGTGCCCTGCTTAGGTACCCGGTAGCGAAAGCCGATACCGTCATCAAAGGCTTTGATGTCGATAAGAAATTGATATTGGCCGTTGCTTAAGGTGGCGGTAAGGCCATTGTGTTTGTCTACTACCCATTCACGCTCGCCCCAAGGTTGCTGCCATTGGCTATCCACCTGAGTACGCTTGATCTCGCTAATCTTAAAATCATGGCCAAATTCGCCAAGGGACTGAAACACTAGGCCGAGCTTGGACTCCTGAATAACCACTTTGTCATGAAAACTGACGCGATATTCGGGCCGCTGATTATCATCGCTTAGGCTCACGACAATCTGTTTATCTGGTGAGGCGACCGAAACGGTTTTCGCCATGCTGCTATTTGGCAGTGTCGCGCCTGTGAGCGCGAGAGCCAATGCCAGTAGCGATAAGCGAGGGTGGGCAGACGCCCTTGGGTGTGAAGGATTGCAAGACATTCCGTGTACCTTTTTATTCTAGGTTTTTGTTAGGGTTAAGGTGTTGCTTCAGCCATGGTAGAAGTTATAGGTAGGATGGGGCAATGTGCTGCATACGTATTCAACCTAAAGGGGCGCTTGGCACATTTAGTTACCGAATTTAGCAATTTGTAGTGGAAAATAGTGCTGATTTGCCGCCACAACTTATGGCAGCATAGAGGCAGATTGCAATAGTGCAGTAACATAGAGTCGGATCAGGAAAATCATGTATCACGGAAGTTGTCTATGTGGTGGTATCAAAGTTGCCATCAGCGGCCCCATTAGTCAGATCATTCATTGCCACTGTTCTTTGTGTCGTAAATCGAGCGGCACTGCATTTGCCACTAATGGCTTTGTCGAGCTGGTGGATTTTAACCTATCGGATGAAGCCGATTTCTTAGCCAGTTTTGAGTTTTCCCCAGGAAAGCGGCGTTATTTTTGTCGCCGTTGTGCCTCTCCTATCTACAGCGCCAATGAGCAGGATAACCAGCGTATTCGTTTGCGCCTGGGCATATTGGACTCCGCGATAAGGGAGCGTCCCATCTCCCATAATTTTGTCACCTCCAAAGCTAATTGGGAGGAGATGGATGCTAAATTACCTTGGTATGAGGGTCATGAGCCAGGTAGGTAACTCTGCTCTGACACGTGGGGCAACAGGAAAACTCGCGAGCCTAAGACTCCTTTACACCTGATGAACATGGAAAATAACAGCCTCGGCTGAATCACATAAGGAAAGGTGATGAATCATAGAAACGTCAAGGCATTACTGGGTACAGAGCTGGCAATCATTCAGGCGCCCATGGCGGGCGTACAAGATAGCAAGCTGGCCATTGCCGTTGCTAAGGCTGGTGGGCTCGGCTCTATTGCCTGCGGCATGTTAAATGCAGCGCAGATCACCAGTGAAATCCAAGCCTTTAAAGCAGCATCTAGTGCGCCATTAAACCTTAATTTTTTCTGCCACCAGATGCCCAAGTGGGATGATGGGGCTCAGCAAGTCTGGCACAAGCAGCTATTACACTATTTTCAGGAGCTTGAGATAACGGCCGAACTTGCCCCAGTGGGCGCCAGTCGCTTGCCGTTCAATCATGAGATAGCCGACGCCATAGAGCCCTTTAAACCCGAATTCATCAGCTTTCATTTTGGTTTACCCGCCAAAGATCTGCTCGATCGGGTGCGATCCTGGGGGACTAAGCTGGTCTCTAGCGCCACCACAGTGGCTGAAGCCATCTGGCTGAGTGAGCGTGGTGTCGATGGCATTATTGCCCAGGGACTGGAAGCGGGCGGCCATCGAGGTATGTTTCTCTCCAGCGACCTCAATACTCAGCTAGGGCTTGCTGCGCTTGTGCCTCAAATAGTCGACCGTGTCTCGGTGCCTGTCATAGCCGCTGGTGGCATAGGCGATGCTCGCGGCGTTCAAGCCGCTTTTGCCCTGGGCGCTAGCGCCGTGCAGGTGGGTAGCGCGTACCTGTTATGCGATGAGGCCAATACCTCCAGGCTACACAGAGAAGCGATATTAGGCGCCACGCCACAAGAGACGGCACTGACGAACCTGTTTTCGGGGAGGCCAGCCAGAGGTTTGCGAAATCGAGCGATGAATGAGCTTGGCTGTTTGAGCGAACTGGCTCCCACCTTTCCCTATGCGACCCCCTTGATGGCGCAGCTTCGCCGGGAAGCTGAAGCAAGGGGAAAGGCCGACTTTACCCCGCTGTGGTGTGGTCAAAACCTTGGTGCATGTCGCCGCATCTCGGCTCAAGCGCTCACCTTGGCGCTGATGAAGCCCTAAGCGAACAAGAGTCACTAAAGCAATCACAAACACAAAGACAAAGACAAATATTAAACATAAAAAAGAGTTAATCGAATGCATACAATAGATGACCGACAGGAAGTGGCTTTCAGCCAAATAGAGCAGGAGAATAGCGAGTTGGTCGATGCCTTAGTTGATGGCGTGCGTCAGTACAACATTGACAAGTTGGGCAAGGAGACGAGTCAGCCACTGACGATAGTGGCCCATGACCAGGCAGGTAAATTGATTGGCGGCGTCCATGGCCGAACCATATATAAAAACTTTCTGATCCATGTGTTATGGGTCGATGACAATCGTCGCGGGGCTGGGCTTGGGCGGCAGCTGATGATCCAAGCCGAGCAGCTGGCGAAGGCAAGGGGATGTTTGCAGGCTCAGGTCGATACTCTGGACATTCAGGCGCCCGATTTCTATCGAAAGCTGGGATTTAACCTAGCGGGACAAGTGCCAGCCTTTGAAGGGAGTCCTGCGCGCTATTTTATGGTTAAACGCTATGATACTTCTACGTTTAAAGGTGATGATACTTAAGCTTTTTTGATTGAGCTTTTTGGGATTAAACTATTTGGAACTAGGCCATTTTGGATTAGGGAAAAGTAAGTCAAAATAATACAAGGATGAATAATGAAACCCACTCTACTGATCGCCACCTTCTTTACCTTAGGTTTAGCCGCGTGTAGCCATACCAATAGCAGTACCAACACCAACACACCATCTGATCAAGCGCCAACGACTGAGACCTTGGCGGTGTTAAATCCTGTCGAGATTGGGGCCGATAACCTTTCTGCCTATTGGCAGGCAAAACCGACAAAGCCTGTCAAACTATATGGTCGCCCTAACTGGTTACCCAAAGGCGCTGGAAAATTCAGTTACCATGTGTTGATTGATGAACAGGGCCAAGAGATCAGCAAGACGCTGGTTAGCTCGACCCCCGAAGGCTGGATGAGCCAGGCTAAGCTAGATAAGATGCCAAAGGCAAGCTATGTCGCTAGCGAGACTAACCCTGAACATAAGCCAGTCAAAGTCTTGATGACGGCTGAAGTCATTCGTATGGCGGGCAAGAGATGAGGTTGATGGCATTGAAAGATAAAGGTTTATTGTTTGTCGGCAGAGTTCTTGCCGCGCTTGTATTGGCGTTGAGTTTAACGCTTTCGGTATCGGCGAATGATGCGCAGCTCAGTCAGGCTTTCGAGCAAAGGCAAAGTCAGCTTCAGATCCAAGGACAAGGGGAGGTGGTTCGTCTACTTGCGGACGACACCCAAGGGAGTAAGCATCAAAGATTTATTTTGCGGCTGGCAAGTGGGCAAACCTTGCTGGTGGCGCACAATATCGATCTGGCGCCACGTATTGAAGATCTAAAGGTTGGCGATCGTGTGGGGTTCTATGGGGTCTATGAGTGGAATGCCAAGGGCGGCGTGATCCATTGGACTCATGATGATCCTAAAGGTCAGCACATAGATGGTTGGCTCACCCATGGCGGTCGGCGCTATCAATAGCCAAGCCTGTTAAAAGCTAAGCCAACGAATAGCCAAGTTAATTAGTCGATTGGGCACAAGTTTGGGCCATAATTAACTGGTTTTGTGCTTGGCTAACCAGAGTTTCCTAACCATTGTTTCCTTATCATTGCTTCTTAACAAATCTTGGTTAATCAGGAGCGCTAAAAATCTAGCTGGTTTCCAAGCCGGGCTTTGTCACTAGTCGTGTAGGGGGTCTGATGATCTTGTCCGGCCGTATGTCATACAGAGAAGCCCTTGAGAGCAACTCGAACTTGTGATTGATCGTTAGAAAACTCTCTACCAGTTTCGGGTCGAAGTGACTACCTTTGCCTTCGAGGATTATCTCTAGCGCTTCTTGGTGGCTAAAAGGTCTTTTATAACAGCGCGGCGAGGTCAGGGCGTCATACACATCCACTAAAGCCACTATTCGGGCGGAGAGTGGGATAGCTTCGCCCGATATTCCCTTTGGATAACCGCTACCGTCCCATCTTTCATGGTGCCCGCCCGCAATATCTCGTCCCATCTTTATAAAACGGCACTGCGGCGCATAATTGAGCAAGCTTTCCAGTACATTGGCGCCGATAACCGGGTGTGCCTTAATCTGCTCAAATTCCTCCTCAGTTAGGCGCCCTGGCTTTAACAATATCGCATCGGCAATGCCAACCTTGCCGATATCATGGACGATCGACGATAGAGAGATCTCCTGAATAAACTCATCGGTCAGCTCCTCAGGCGCATCTTCATCCTTTTGCCTTTGACTCGCCAGTATCTTGGCATAGTGCTGCATGCGAATAAGATGATCGCCGGTTTCGTTGTCTCGATATTCAGCTAATTTGGCCAGCCCCATTACTGTGGCCCGGCGCGAGGCTAAGGTAGAACGTAGCGATTGAGTGAGTTTTCCCAATAAGAAGGCGGTCGATTGGGTCACAATGGCGTTGGTGACAATAAAATTGATCGCGACCACAAACCAGATGCCAGTATTGTAACCTTGGGTCAGGGGCCAGCTAAACCATTGCTGTTGAAAGGCGAAGCCGATTGCCAATAGCGCCGCTGCGTTAAGCAACTGAGCAAAAAGACTGGCACGCTTGCCGATCAGTATGCTGGTGAGCGGGGCAAATATGAACAACCAGAAAAAGCCCGCACCCGTTGGGCCAATGGTGATCAGAAAGGCAATCCCTATGATAAAGAACATGATACAGCCGATGCAGTAGCGGCTTTGCTCACTTAACCCCTTAGCGAGCAGTATGTAGAGGAGTAACAGGTAAGCCAGGGTGTCAAACGCCGCCATGCTTAGCAGCCCCATCTGGATACAGAGGTAGATGCTGCTGAGGTATACTGGCACGCATAAGATGGCCAAGAGTCCAAATAGGCGTTTAAAGATCAACTCGCGCCATACGGGAAGGGTATCGTTGAGATCATTGTGCTGTGAAAGTGAGAAAAAGTGCCCAGTCATAGTCAATCCTTTGCCATGCCAGAAGTGGGGCTAAATGCCGAGTTCCTACTACATTATTACCTTATCAGCTAGAAAAGAGCTAATTAACCTTTCGCTAAACTTGATCTTTCCTACGAAAATGTGACAGGTGGCATGCTTGAAAGGGGAGCTGAGTCTTTATGACTAGTGGTTTAGTCGCCTAACTACAAACCGCAATCTTGCTATTAAAGGTTTACCTTGCGGCTGACTACTACTGCAACACCGTGACGTAAATGGGCGTAACTAATAAATTTGTAATATCTTTCAGTATAATAGAGGGGTTAATTTTTAGGCAATTAAAGCTGACTATGGTGTAGGTAGTGCTATGCTGAACTTACCCGCTAAATGATGGCGAATGACTCAAGGGAATATATATGGGAACTATCAGGTTGAATCCTATTGTTTTGGGATTGTTGGGAATGGTGTTGGCACCAGCGTTTGCAGCAAATGATGACATGGTCAGTGATAGTGGAGAAAAACCTAGTGCTGCCAACGAGCCGAGTTCATTAGTGCCTAATTTAAAGGAAAACCAAGCCCCTTTAACGGTCAACAAAGGCAATTTTGTTGCCGCGCCAATTCCGTTTTCAAATCCCACCATTGATTCAGGTTTAGGTGGTGTGGTTGGTTATTTTTATCCCCAAACCGCTGAGCAAAAATCGGTTCAACCGCCATCAGTTACCGGGGTAGCGGGTTTTTACTCTAGCAATAAAAGTTGGGGCGCCGCGGTTGGCCATGCCAGTTATTGGGATAATAATAACTGGCATTTAAAAGGCGGAGTCGCCTATGCCGACCTTAAGTTGCCACTGGTATCAAGCGAGTTACTCGGCGTACCCCTTGATGTCGATTGGGACATTACCGGTTACGGCGCATTGTTAGAATTAGAGCGACGTATTAGTGGTAACTGGTTTGTCGGTGTTAATGGCATTTTCATTGATTTTGAACAAGATTTTAATGTAGACATCAGTTCGATCCATTTTGATTTACGCAACGAAATCGTCTCTGCTGGGCTGGGGGCAGAGATCATTTATGACACCCGAGATGTGCCGACGAACCCTTACGATGGCTACTATTTCAAGCTTAATGGCACAGTGTTTAATGACGCCATTGGTAGTGATACTGACTTTGAATCTTATTCTTTAGAGTTTGATGGTTACTTCCCGGTTAATGAATCTGTCACGGTTGCCTATAAATTAAAAGGGTGTCTAAAAGAGGGCGACGTACCCTTATGGGCCGCCTGTCGCTTAGGTCTGCGTGGTTTTTCTTCAACTGAATACATGGCGTTAGGCTCAATAGAAACTGAGGCGGAAGCACGTTGGCGTTTTCATAAACGTTGGGGATTGGTCGGTTTTGTTGGCGCAGGTAAGTTGGATAATGTAAATCACGTGGATAAATCCAATGATGTTATTCCGTCATACGGTATTGGTTTGCGCTTTATGCTGCAACCGGCCGAGCGAATTAACTTACGTTTAGATTATGCGCGTTCATCCAATAACAATGATGCGCTTTATTTATCGGTCGGAGAGGCTTTTTAGCCTAGCAGACTCAGGACAAAGCCTACAGTCGTAAATAGCATAGGCGACAGGCTAATGATCAGGCTGCTAGCATAGCGGCGGGAAAGTCTTTGTCTGGCAAACCATTAAGTCTTATTTGAGTTATGTCGTGCTAGTCTTAGTAGTTAGCTCTGTTATACTAGCGCGCCTAAATTGCCTGTCGCCTGGCTCGGCGTTTGCATTTAGCCCTTCTTAGCCACCATTAGAGAGTACACATGACCTTTGCCAACCTTGGCCTGCCGGCCACCTTGTTATCCAATCTAGCCGAACTTGGGTATCAGCAAGCCACACCTATTCAACAGGAAGCGATTCCGTTGGCGCTCAAGGGGAAAAACCTGATCGCGGCGGCGCAGACCGGCAGTGGTAAGACGGCCAGTTTCGTGTTGCCCATGTTGTCCAAGCTTATGCAAGGTGAGACTCAGCGTAAGAAGCGCGCCCGAGCCATCATTTTAGCGCCGACTCGTGAACTAGTGAGTCAGGTTAATGGCCGAATTAGCGAATATGGTAAAGGTTCTGGTTTGGTCTCTATGGCCATCTATGGTGGCGTCGATGCCGCGGCGCAAAAACAGCAGTTGATAGAAGGGGTCGATATCGTGGTGGCGACGCCCGGGCGTCTGCGGGATCTCTATACCCAAAGAGCGATTCGCTTCGATGAAGTTGAGTTCTTGGTGCTCGATGAAGCCGACCGCATGTTGGATATGGGCTTTATTGAAGATATTACTAAGATCATCGATACCTTGCCTGAAGAGAGACAAAACCTGCTGTTTTCTGCCACCTTGTCACGTCCGGTTCGAGAACTAGCAAAACAGGCGGTACCTAAGGCGATCCACCTGTCGGTGACTAGAAATGAAGAGAGTCAGCCTGATATTGAGCAGTGGATCACCACAGTCGACAAGGATAAGAAGTCGGCGCTGCTTAGTCAGCTGATCAAAGAGAATGCCTGGCCTCAGGCGCTTATCTTTATCGAGACCAAACATGGCGCCGCCAAGTTGGTGAGTCAGCTTGAGAAGCGGGGGATTCAGGCGGAGTGTATTCACGGCGGCCGTACTCAGGCGGTACGTGAGCAGATCCTGGCTGATTTTAAGGCGGGTAAGATCGCCTATCTTATCTCGACCGGGATCTCGGCGCGCGGTATCGATATCGATAACCTGCCGCTGGTGATTAACTATGACCTGCCGTTTCCTGCGGACGAATATGTGCATCGTATCGGACGTACCGGCCGCGCTGGTGCCAAGGGGGAGGCGATCTCCTTGGTATCAAAAGATGACTTTAAGAACCTCTGTATGATTGAGAGTCGTCTCGATCATCTACTCGAGCGCCGTGAAATTGAGGGCTTTGCGCCAAGAAAGCCTGTACCTATCTCAATTCTCAATTATGTGCCTAAGGCCAGGCGTGAGCAGCAAGGTGAAAAGGGGTCTGATGCATCGACCAGCCGGGGTGAGAAGGTCCAAGATAAGGCAAGAGAGGATAAGCACAGAGAGGTTAAGCCTAGCGGACAGTCTAAGCCTCAAGCTAAGGCATCATCCTATAAAGGTAATTCTACAGACAAGAAGGCTAGGCCTGCTAAAGCTAAATCAGCAGCGCCTGATGACGGTGGTAAAGATCAAAGCTCAGAGCGTAAGGCTGAACAAAAGCCAGCTTTTAATCCTTGGACGGATAGCTGGCCTTCGAAGGAGTAAGGTTAAAATAGAAAGCCCTCTAGTCGAGGGCTTTTTTGTGGCAGGTGGTTTTGTTATCTGCGCTGCGTAGATGTATTAGGGTGTATTGAAGGTCATACCTTCATGGCAACCTATTACCTGCGGTAGGCTTATGTGCAGATACGCCTGTGACAAGCTATGCGTCTTCTGACCTGAATGGATGTTGGGGAGGCAATTGAAGGTCAAACCTTCCCTGTTACTTATCGCCTGCCCGGCGGGGGAATGTGCAGATACACCTGTGACACGCTGTGCGCCATCCATGGCCGCTCTGCGGTTTCATCCCTGAAACCGAAGGTCACCGGCGTATCTACACTGGTATCTAAATGTCTCTTCGATTTGGCCGCATACTTAATTGCTGGAAACAACGAAGAGCAGTAACTTTGGCGCTTTTATGTAAAGTCTCGCTTTCTATGAGCACTTAGCAGTTGTTATCACATAAAAATCAATGCTAAGTTGTTGGCATTAAATTGACTATTTTCCTGTCAGTATTAGAAACGCATTAGTTTGTGATTGGGTTTTATTTGAAGTCTTAGTAATACATTTGATGGTGAAATCATTATTAGTTAAAGGTAAAGATTTAAGTCCATGCAAGCAAACGTAGTTTAGATGTTTATTACTTCCCACAAACATTGTGGTGAAAAATTTATGCGTTGATAAAGCACTTTTAAGGTATCAATATGTTAAGCACTATATGACATGGATAGCATGAAGACACTTCAACAAAAAAATGATGAACATTTAAGATTGGTTGCTAAAGAAAGGCATAGTGTTTTTCTGGTAGCTTTATCCCTAATCCCCATATTTGTCATTTTTAGCTACGATTTATATCAGTGGTTCATAGGTGGTGATTCGCTTGGCCATCATGCTGCTTCAATCACTTTGGGTACTTTAATTTTTGCCTTGCCGATTATGATTATGGGACAAATGCTTATTGCTCCCAATTGGTTAAAGTTACTGTTATATGTAGCCCTTCAATTATTGTTTACGTCATTATGGTTCATTGAGGGTTTATTATGGGTTGCTGTAATTCCAGTGGTTATAACTTTTGGTATTCTACAGTACCAACTTCCTGAAATTAGAAAGAGAGTGGAGCAGAATAAAAATGCCACTTAACAAGCCACTGAGTTAGGACTCATCAAGGCTGTTCTACCTTTTGCAGTGTATATCGTAGGGTGTAACAAAGCTTACTAGTTAGTGTGAGACGTCAAAAAAAGGAATTTAAATGAAAGTCTTGGCTATGTTTTTACTTGTCATTCTTGCGTCTGGGTGTGCTTCAAAACCACAAGTTGACGATCAATCTTCTCAAAAGATCACAATAACGGGTACTAGAATAGAGCGGTCCGAAATGCCGCCAGGGCCAAAACTGACGATGAGATTAAATAAGCAAAATGGGTCTAGTAACTTTATGCAGGCTTTAGCGCGCTTACAGAGTCTTCCGCAACCCAAAGATATAGGTGACTGCAAAGGCTTACTGTCGGCTTTAACTGAAAGCAACTTAGCAATGCGCATAGTGGACAAAAATAATGTCGTTTTAGAGAGTGAACATGGTCTCTATCAATATTCTTTTGATGACAATAGTTGCCCGAGCGACGAAACATAGCAATCCAATTAAAACACAAGTTCTGCTTGGAGGCGCATCTCCACATCAAGCAACATGCGCAAAAAAAAGCGAGTAGGCTGAGCGTGGTTAATGCTCATTCTACTCGCTCTGATGTCTTGAAGAGATCTATCTGTAGGGTTATTTCTCTCCGACAAGGAGCACCTTAGATTCCAGTGGGGCTAGGGTTAGTGTGACTTGGCCTTCCTTTGTCGTTAGTGTCAGCGGTGTTGTTGGCTTCTTATCACTTAGCATCTCTTTAAGCGGGTAAGCGCCGGGATTGAGTTGCCATTGGTTAACCAAGGTCTCGGGTAGTGCTAGTGTCAGGCTTTTTGTCTCAGTGGATGAGAAGTTGCTGACGATGATCAGCTTTTGCGTCTCGTCGAAGCGACTGAAGGCAAAGAGACCTGTGTCATAACCCTTCTCTTGCGCGAGATTGGCCTTGTGCAGATCGCCATACTCACCGCTTAGGGCGCTGAGGCTGTGGCTAAGGTTTAGTAGCTTGGCGTAGTAAGCTCGCAGGCTCAACTCTTGTTTTGATGACTGACCGCCGTCAAATTTACCCATGTTCATAAAGCGCTGGTGGGCGGGCACTCCAATATAATCGAAGATACTGGTGCGACTTGGCTTGCCAAAGCCTGCATCTTCATTGCCATCTTCGCCGACTTCCTGGCCAAAATAGATCAGAGTAGGTGCCTGGCTCAGGGTAGTGGATACCACCATGGCTGGCAGTGCCTTGGTGGGATCGCCGGCAAACTCCGGGCTGGCGATACGCTGCTCATCGTGGTTCTCCAAAAAATGCAGCATATGCTCGGCGATGTCCGCAACACTTTTACGATCGCGCTCGATCGCCCGGGTGTCCGCCTTACCCTGAATGATCGCCTTGAGGCTGTCATAGAGCCCAACTTTGTCGTAGAGATAGTCCATCTTGCCAAGGTGAATATAGTCGCGATAACGACTCGGGGTGTAGACCTCGGCCAGAAGTAGGGCATCGGGATTGGTGTGCTTGATATGGCTATTCAGATAGCTCCAGAAGGCTACGGGTACCATCTCGGCCATATCGAAACGAAAGCCGTCTACGCCTTTGTCGAGCCAGTATTGGGCTATCTGGTTAAACTTATGCCAGGCGCTTGGGATCTCGCTGTCAGGCACCTGTTGCCAGAAGGCGTAGTGCTCAGCAACAGACTTCGTCTCATAGCCTGAGGGCAGCTGCGGGTAGTCGATGCGGCCGTCTGGCGTGATGCCATAGTTGATCTTTACTGTCTCATACCAGTCGTTGGCATCTGGCTGGGCGGCGCGGGCACCGTTGCCTGTCCATTTGGCGGGAAACTCATCAAACTTACCATCAACCTGGGGATGGGACTCGCCGCCAAGGGGCTTTATCGCATCTGAAAGCAAGGGCACCTTGAAGGGAGTGTCGACCACATAGTAAAAGTCGTTGTGCTTAGCATAACTGACTTGGGTATTGTCATCTGCGCCGAAGTCTCTGACGCCTTTTGGCGCCGATAGCGATTTATAATGACGCGCCACATGGTTGGGCACTATGTCTATGATCACTTGCATGCCCGCCTCATGAGTTCGTGCAATAAGGGCTTCGAACTCCTGCAGACGCTTGGCGGGATCGTCTGCCAGATCCGGGTTGACATTATAGTAGTCTTTTACCGCGTAGGGAGAGCCTGCACGCCCCTTGACCACATCGGGATCATCATTGCCTATGCCGTATTGGGTATAATCACCCACCAAGGCATGGTGTGGGATCCCTGTATACCAGATGTGGCTTGCTCCTAATGACTTTATGCTATCAAGCGTCGCCGGGGTAAAATCACTGAATTTACCGACACCATTTTGCGCTTTGGTACCCCATGGAATATTGGCGGTTTGAGTGTTACCAAACAAACGGGTGAAGACCTGATAGATCACAGGCTTTTCACTCCTAACGAAAGCTGGCTGTGCCTCAGCAGTTGTTTTAGGCACAACGGCGTGCTGAGCGCCAACTTCAGGCTGCAACGCCGATGGCAGCGCCGCCACCTGCGCCGATAACAGCAGTGCAGCGCTAGTCAGTAGCAGTTGATAGGGCTGCTTGCAGCGTTTAACTAATGCATGTGTGGGCATCAATTGGTTTCCTCTATGGCAAGCAGGGTAATCCCTTGGCCGTTAAGTGTTAGTGTTTTCCCAAGCGCGATGGTCTCGCCACTGATCACATCGCGGGCACTGCTAGCGCTTGCGAGCAGATCGCGGTAGCGGGCGAGGGGAAGTGTTACTGGCTTATCGTTTTTGTTGTACACCACCATGAGGCGCGCCTTGTCACTGCAATCTTGTTTAGCGCAGCGCATCTGCACATACACGCCATCTTGGGGCACATAGTGACGCAGCCCGCCATTGTGAATAAAGTCTGCCTGTTTGCGGTAATTTAATAAGCTTCGGGTAAAGCTCAGCATAGAGGCTTGGTCATCACTTAGCCCTTTGTTATCAAAAACAGAGACAGCATCATCTTGCCACCCGCCAGGGAAATCAGAGCGTGTGATGCCGTCATTACGATCTTTAGTGGGACTTTGCATCAAAATTTCTGAGCCATAAAATATCTGTGGAATACGGTTACTGGTCAGCACATAGGCCAGGGCCATCTTAGTGAGGGCCAGATTGTCGCCTAGCAGGCTGTAGAGGCGGTTGGTGTCATGGTTACCCTCGAACAGTACCAGTTGGGTTGGGTCCGCATAGACCACATCGTTGGCCAGAAATTCGTATAGGCGTATCAGGCCTTCGCTCCAGCCTTCCTCTTCGCTAAGCGCCTTAAGCAGGGTTTCATATAGTGGAAAGTCCATCAGGCTGGGCAGCGCCGAGCGATAGCCATCTTTATTGATCTTGTCTTTTTGCCAGTAAGAGATGGTGATCGGGTTACCCGTCCACTCTTCGCCGACAATGTTAAAGTGTGGATATTCGGCCATGATGGCTTGGGTCCAATCTACCAGAAACGCCTTGTCGGAGTAGGAGTAGGTGTCTTCGCGGATACCACTTAGGTGACCATGCTCTACCCACCAGATGCTGTTTTGGATCAGATAATTAGCCAGAAGTGGCTGGCGCTGATTAAGGTCAGGCATCGACTCGACAAACCAGCCATCAGTGAACTCCTGTGTGTCCTTGTCTACAGAATAGGGATCTTGTAAGGTTGTGCGTCTGTGGCTGGTAAAGGTAAGCGCCTTCGCATTGTCCTTGCCTTTCGCTAATGAGGATGAAGGCCGGTTGACCCAGTCGTTGGTCGGCAGATCTTGCATCCACCAGTGGTTAGAACCGATATGGTTAACCACCACATCGGCGATGATGCCAATGCCTTTCTCTTGTGCCTTCAGGGCTAGCTGACGATAGTCTTGATTGCTGCCAAATCTTGGGTCGATACGGTAATGGTCTGTCACAGAATAACCATGATAGGAGTATTCGGCCTGGTTATTTTCCGTCAGTGGGTTGATCCACAGTTGCGTGACGCCGAGATCGGCCAGATAGTCCAAGCTGTTGATGATCCCCTGAATGTCACCGCCATGACGACCACCTGGGTTACTGCGATCGGCGCGCTCTATCATATCAGGATGATTGTCGTTGCCGGGATCGCCGTTCGCGAAGCGATCTGGGGTGATGAGATAGATAACATCTTTGTTGCTAAAGCCGAGGCGCTCGGCACTGCCCTTATCGCGCTTGAGGAGATCATAAGCCACGCTAATTTGCGCCTCGCCGTCTTGGTCAAATATCAGCCGAAAGGTCTGGGCCTTCGCGCCCTGGGTGTCCAGGTTGATAAACAGGTAGTTGGGGTTCTCTGTGGTTTCAACGCCTTTAAGGGTCACGCCATCGGCGGTGATGCTTACCTTGGCCTTGGCGATATTTTTGCCATAAACCATCAGCTGCAGCTGGCTATGGTGCATGTCTGCCCACCAGTTAAGGGGCTCGATACGAAGTGCTGTATCATGGTTTAAGGGAAGGGGAGCTGCCAAAGTGTGATGCGTGACTGGCGTTAACAGTATGAGTGATGTAGCAATGAGTGTGCTGGTAAACTTGCTATGAAGACGTCTCATGGGCTGTCCTTTCGCGCTTATTGGTTTCGCGCTTAAAAGTAGATTAGCGTTTGAAATTACATTAGGGCTTAAATCAGGTAGCGTTTAAGCTTAATCTGACCTTGTTGGTTTTTTATAGGGCAGATATAGAAACACCTGCTTTATTTGACTAAAGCAGGTGTTTATCAGCAATGACCTAAGATCACATAGTGTAGCTAAATCCTAGGAAGTACTGGCGACCAAAGCTTTGAATCGTACCTGTTTGATGGGTTTGACCAAAGTAAGTCTTGTTGGCTTCATCCGTTAGGTTGTTAACCTGGAACAGGAACTTAAGGCCGTTGTCCATCGCGTATGACGCCTGATAATCGAAAACTGTTTCTGCATCGAAGAAGGCCAGTTGAGATTCAACCGCAACCTGCTCAGATACATATTCACTACGATAGCGCATGCTTAAGCGAGTATCGAAACCATCTAAGGTGTAGAACAAGGTGGTATTCAACACATGCTCTGATAAGCCTGGCAGTGGTATTGATAACGATTGACCGCTTAAATCAGTTTCGAACTCAACTTCACTGTCTGAGTATGAGTAACTGCCTGTAAAGCCTAAGCCATTCAAAGCTCCGGGTAAGAAATCAAACACTTGAGTATATGCAAGCTCGACACCGCGGATGTAACCGCCGTTATCATTGTTGATTGCCGTTTGATACTGACCTTCATCTTTAACAACAGGGAACTCTACGCCGTTATCGACAATAGTGTCAGGCACGATAAAGCCCGCTTTTTCGAAGTCAAATGGCTGAATGGTGAAGTTGTTGATGAAAGATTTAATATCTTTGTAGAACACGGCTAAAACAATCGCACCTTCCGACTCTTCAAAATAGTGCTCATATGACAGGTCATATTGATCGGCGTAGAAAGGATCCAGTAGCGGACTGGTGTTACCCCAGGCATTGTACTTCTTATAGCCAGGAGTCGACGCATCGTCATACCAAGAACCCATACCTGATTTTAGCTTGTCGATAGGTGGACGAGCCATAACCGATGCGGCGGCGAAACGGATTTGATCGTTCTGTGTCAGGTGGAAGTTTAAGTTGATTGAAGGTAGGTAGTCGGTATAAGACTTACCCACTTCGTTGCGGATATAGTCTGTGCTGACCACACCTTTCTCATCGACAATCTCTTCACCTAAACCAAAGCCAACTTGCTGCAAACCCGTGCTTGATTGGTCAGTGTTAACAACACGCAGGCCAATATTACCGGTCACAGGCAGATCGCCTATGGCAAAATCAAGGTTAGCTTGTACGTATCCAGCCAGTACATCTTCATTGACCGAACCGCTCTGGATCATGGTCCAGTTGTTTGCCCAATTGGCTGTCGGTGCAAAAGGATCTTGTCCGGTTGCGGCCAATTGTGCGTTAACCAGATCCACTGCCTTATCGAAATCGATAGCTAGGAAACTTTGGTATCCTGATAATTCACCGCCGAAATTAACGACACGTGTCATATCATCGGTAAGCGCTATTACAGGTTGATTCTCTGGGTTGGTACCAAACTCAAAGCCGTAACCCGCTTGAGAACGCTGGGCATTAAACTCACGCTGTGAATATCTCACGCCTACATCAATAGAAGAGACAACGCTATTATCCAGCTGGTAGTTCAGGTCAAGTTTGTAGGCAATCAGATCGTTTTGCTGATCATATGGCCACATACCCACTTCCCTAAGACCTAATGTTGAGGTATCTGTGTAGTCTTTTGCGAAAGCGATATCCGCTGGGTTTAATCCATTAAGTTTGTAAGTAACAGACTCTCCCGATCTAACCTGATTGCCAATATCGTCATAGATAACCGCTCGGGTACCGCCGTTAACAAATTCACCGTCGGCAGAAGAGTAGCTAATGTCGGCCGCGATAGTCAGGTTTTCACCGTTATTCCATTCAATGTTGACAGCGCCAGAGGTCAGCTCAGAAAATTTAGAATCGTTGTCGTTTACCACAAATACGGCAAAGTTATCTGTGCCGTCGGTTGAAACTGTGCCGCCAACCATTGAGCCATCTTCTACGATAGCATCACTGATTTGACCATTTTTCAGTGATTTAACTCGGAAACCACGGGCAAAGTTTTCTGAATCGAACTTAGAATGGAAAATGTCGCCTTTGATGCTCCAGTTATCATTTGGTTGCCAGTGGATGGCGCCCATATAACCGTCACGAGTATCGGTGCCGCCTTTCTGTTGCATCTCGAAGCCTTCACTGATGGACTCTAGATTGCCATCGCCGTTCACATCACGTCTGTCATCGTTAAAACGAAGACCAATGAACTGACTTGATACATAAGGTTGATAAAGGTGGGCATAACCAACGGCAACACCTAGCGTTTCTTCAAGGAACTTACCTTGGTAAGAGAAGCTTAGGCGATTACCATACTCCTCAGCGTCAGACACTTCACCAGCACGGTCGTTAAAGCTACCACGGGCATTAACGGTGAAGTTGTGCTCTTTTGGTGCTTGTAGGGGATCGGCTGTTTTGAGTTCTACCGTACCGGCCACACCACCTTCGATTAGAGATGCTTTTGGTGATTTATAGACTTGCGCCTGGTTAATCAGCTCAGATGGATATTGATCGAATTCAATCGCTCGCTTACCACCTGTGGTCACTTGCTCGCGACCGTTTAAGGTTGCTGAAACAAAGTCACCGTCTAAACCACGAATATTAAGACCACTTGCCTGGCCACCGGTACGGACGGCGGTAACACCTGGCAAACGAGTAAGTGCATCGGCAATTGACTGATCTGGCAGGGCGCCTAAATCGTCAGCAGAAATAGTTTCTGATACCGTGTCAGCAAAGCGTTTGTTATTAAGCGATTTAATCACACTGGTACGAAAACCGCGAACCTCAATGACTTCAATCGATTCTTCTTGAGCCGTTGCAGTTGATTCAGTGTTAGCCACCTCATTGTCAGCTGCATAGACTTGGGTACAAACGCCAGCCGAAAGCAGGGCTAACGTGAGCAGGTTAGGTTTAAATTGAAACATCCATCTTCCCCTTTTTTCACTCTATTCATGCTGTATTACTTCTTGTGTGTGAATAAAGGGGGGTTCCCTTGTTCACAACTATATAGGTGAATGAGAGTGCTTGTTATTGTACTTGTTTCTAAGTTGTTATGTAGCAGACCCGATACTACTCTTGCACTTGTTGCTGTAACAATATTATGCATACGTATTCAAAAGTGACTCAGGCCTCACAAAGGGGATTGATTGGCCTGCTCAGGGTCACAAAATCGCCTCCAAAAATCTTGCTATCTAATTGTTTTTTATGGAATACACATTGGCGCTTAAGAAGGTGCTTTGTACCTGTGGGTTTTGCATACGTATGCAGAGATGTTGAACCCGATTTCATGGATGACGTATGCTCGTTTCATTCTAATAACAATTGTTCGTCGACAACGATTGGGTAACAGGTATGCAACCCAGAGGCTTTACAGTCTTTAATATAGTCGTTGATGACATAGGGGCGATAATGAACCAACTCTCCTGGTGGCGCGGCGCCGTCATCTATCAGATCTATCCTCGCAGCTTAATGGACTCTAACGGCGATGGCGTTGGCGATCTTCAGGGTATCATCAGTAAGCTGGACTACATTGCCAGTTTGAATGTCGATGCCATCTGGATCTCACCTTTCTTTAAGTCGCCGATGAAAGATTTTGGCTACGACATCAGTGACTACCGTGCCATCGACCCACTGTTTGGCACCATGAATGACTTCGATGAGTTGATCGACAAGGCGCATCGCCTGGGTATTAAGGTGATTATCGACCAGGTGTTAAGCCACACCTCAGATCAACACGCTTGGTTTAGCGAGAGTCGCGAAAGTCGCGATAATGCTAAACAGGACTGGTATGTCTGGGTCGATCCTAAAGAAGATGGCACTGCGCCCAATAACTGGTTGGCTATTTTCGGTGGCTGCGCCTGGGAGTGGGAGCCACGTCGTCAGCAATACTATCTGCATAACTTCCTAGCTAGTCAGCCAGATCTTAACTTCCATAATCCTGAAGTGCGTCAGGCCGTGCTGGACAATGTAAAGTTCTGGCTAGATAAAGGTGTCGATGGCTTCCGCTTAGATGCGATCACCTTCTGTTACCACGATGAGCAGCTTAGAGACAATCCAGCTAAGCCAGCGGACAAGCGTCAGGGCAGGGGCTTTAGTGAAGATAACCCTTATGCCTATCAGTATCACTACTACAATAATACGCGTCCGCAGACCGTTGGCTTTATCGAGGAGCTGCGGGCACTGATTGATCAATATCCTGGTGTGGTTACATTAGGCGAGGTTTCGTCTGAAGACTCGCTTGCGACCATGGCTGAGTATACTCAGGGCGAAGAGCGTCTGCATATGGCCTATAGCTTTGAGCTGCTCACCGATGACTTTAGTCCTGGCTATATCCGCCAGACGGTAGAGGAGCTGGAACAGAGCATAGGTGATGGCTGGCCTTGTTGGGCCATTGGTAATCACGATGTTCAGCGGGTTGCCACCCGTTGGGGGCGAGAAGCCTTTAATGGTGATATGGCCAAGATGCTTAATGGTCTGCTCTGTTCACTACGCGGCAGTGTCTGCAGCTATCAAGGGGAAGAACTGGGCTTAGGCGAAGTAGAAATTGCCTATGAGCAGCTGCAAGATCCGTTTGGTATCACCTTCTGGCCTATGTTTAAGGGACGTGATGGTTGTCGTACTCCTATGCCGTGGCAACATGACGCCGCTCATGCCGGCTTTAGTCCCAATACGCCTTGGTTGCCTGTTCCCCAAAGTCATAAAGCCTTGGCGGTGGATCTTCAGGAAGCCGAGCCAACATCGATTTTAAATCACTACCGTCATATGTTGGCCTGGCGTAAACTGCATCCGATATTGGTCACGGGCGATATCAAATTTATCGATGCAACCGATGAAATTTTGCTATTTGAGCGCACCTTAGACGACAAGACGCTCTTGGTTGCCTTTAACTTAAGCAATCAGCCACAAGCCTATAGGCTATCCGAAGCCTGTGAACTGACACCGCTTGATGGACATGGGCTGCCAAATGCCGAGTGGCAAGCGCCACAAATTCATTTTGAGGCCTTTGGTTGCTTCTATGGGTGGAAGCTGTAGGCGCTGGATGCAGTAAACTTTGATTGAAAAATTTTAACAACAAAAATAACTGAGAACCTAAAGATGGCAATAATGCAGCAAACTAGCACGGCTACCGGGGTTGACGGACAAAACGAAAACTATCGTTTTGCTCTAGTGTCACTCACTTCACTGTTCTTCATGTGGGGGTTTATCACCTGTCTGAACGATATCTTGATTCCACATCTCAAGGCGGCGTTTTCCCTTAGCTATGCCGAAGCGATGTTAATCCAGTTTTGCTTCTTCGGTGCTTACTTTCTGGTGTCTATGCCGGCTGGTAAGCTGGTAAAGGCGCTCGGTTATCAAAAGGGGATAGTAACCGGGCTGCTGATCGCCGCCTTAGGTTGTGCGCTTTTCTATCCGGCAGCGGCGCTGGCCACCTACGGTCTGTTTTTAGGCGCCTTGTTTGTACTGGCCTCTGGGATCACTATCTTGCAGGTGGCAGCCAACCCTTATGTGAACGCACTAGGCAGTGTTGAAACGGCTTCTAGTCGTTTGAACCTCACCCAGGCGTTTAATGCCCTGGGTACTACCGTGGCGCCATATTTTGGCGCGGTATTGATCCTCTCTGTGGCCGTGGAAGCGACCGAGACATTGAGCCAGGCTCAGGCTGAAGCCGAGGTGGTTAAACTGCCTTACTTAATCCTTGCCAGTGCCCTGGGCCTGCTTGCTCTTATCTTTGCTAAGTTGGATCTGCCACAGATCAAAGAGCACTGCCAAAGCAGCGAGCAGGGTGAGGTGGTACACAATGGCAAAACCAGTGCGCTGCAGTCGATTCACCTGGTGCTTGGCGCTGTGGGTATCTTCGTCTATGTGGGCGCTGAGGTGGCGATTGGTAGCTTCCTGGTCAACTTCTTGGCTCAGGATGACATTGCCGGATTGACCGAGGCGAGCGCCGCGGGCTATATCACCTACTACTGGGGCGGCGCCATGGTGGGACGCTTTATCGGTAGTGCCGTGATGCAGAAGGTACCAGCCGGTACTGTGCTCGGTTTCAATGCCATGATGGCTGCATTACTAGTAGCGCTGGCGATGACCAGTTCTGGTGCGGTCGCCATGTGGGCTATCTTAGGTGTTGGCTTGTTTAACTCTATCATGTTCCCAACTATCTTCAGTCTGGCACTGAGAGATCTTGGTCCACACACCTCGCAGGGTTCAGGTGTCTTGTGTCTGGCCATTGTTGGCGGTGCTATCTTACCGCTTATACAAGGCGTATTAGCCGATAATATCGGGATCCAACAGGCTTTCTTCCTGCCGATCATCTGTTATCTCTTCATTCTGTTTTATGGCTTGAAGGGCTCTAAGCTCTAACAGCAAGCCCTAAGAACAGGAGGCAAGCAGCAATGCTTGCCTTTTTTATTGGCATATCTTTGGGTATCGCTTGCGTCACAGGGGTTTAACTCCTATGATCCGTGCGATTTTTACTATCTAGGCTTTATCATGATTAATGCGTCGCTGTCTCCAAGTTCAACCGAATTAGTTATCAATGTGCTTGCTATGGTACTCGAGCAGGGGAAACCCCTGGATCGCGCCTATTCGCACCACTTTTCCGGGCTGAAGCTGGCGCCGTCTGAGCAAGCCAGGATCACCAGTGTCACCGGCGATATTTTGCGCCGTCTCAATCTCTATTGCTATCTAGCCGATATCAGCACCGAAGATATAGAGCGTATGGGCTCACGTCTGTTAAACGCCTGGCACATGTTTTACGAGTTGCCGATCCCTAAGTTGCAATACACCTTAGCTATCGATGAAGAAGATTTTGCCAAGCGTCTTGCCAGCGCCAAGGAAGATCCGGCGTTGTTTGACGGTTGTCCCGAGTGGCTGGATAAGTTAGGAACTGCCCAATTAGGTGAAGCCTGGCCGAAAGAGCGTGCCGCATTGGCCCAGGCGCCGAAACGCTACCTAAGGGTAAATGCCTTAAAGACCACGGCAGCCGACCTGTTATCGCAACTCGCTAGGGAAGGCGTTGAGGCCCGCGAAGTGCCAGGAGTTCCTAGCGCGCTGGAAGTTATCTCAGATGCGGCACTGTTTCGTACCGAGTGCTTTAAGCAAGGGCTATTTGAGCAGCAAGATGCAGGCTCTCAGCATGTGGCGGCGGCTGTTGCAGCCGAGCCCGGCATGCGGGTGATCGATGCCTGCGCTGGCGCCGGTGGTAAGACGCTGGCTATTGCAGCTCAGATGCAGGGCAAGGGGCGCTTGCTGGCCATGGATGTGGAGCAGTGGAAATTAGACAATTTAAAGCAGCGTGCGCGCCGCGCCGCTGCTCATAACGTTGAGACACGCATTATCGCCAGCAGTAAGACGATTAAACGTTTGAAGCTGAGCGCCGACAGAGTGCTGCTGGATGTCCCCTGTTCGGGTCTTGGGGTGCTTAAGCGCAACCCTGATGCGAAATGGCGCGATACCCCAGAGCGCTTGCCTGTGCTGGTTGCACTGCAAAAAGAGATCTTACAGAGCTATAGCCGTATGGTTAAGGTCGATGGCATCTTGATCTATGCGACCTGTTCTATCATGCCTGAGGAAAACCGCCAGCAGGTCGATGCCTTCCTTAGCGCGAATCCTAATTTCAGCTTTATTGATGACGAAACCGTCAGTGTTGCCGAGACAGGGTTCGATGGTTTTTACCTAGCGCGTATGAAACGTAATCAAGCCTAGGCTTGGGGCTAATCTAAGTCGGCATTAGGCTCACAATTTTGAGTACTAAGCCGACACTTAGCTTAAGGCCGCTACACCATCGCCAATTAAAAGTGATATGATGGATCCTTTCGATCGTTTAATCAGGTCTAATTGCTTTTTCTCGGATGATGTTATTGCAAACGGCTGTACAAGAGTTCTCTCATCAGGAAAGATTTGCGGCGCTCCAACTCCTGCTCGCAGGGCGGTTGCTTGAGTGCCAGCTAACTGCCCATCAATTAAGTGGTAAATTTGCCGGTGATACGCCTGTCGATTGCCACGTTAACCTGAATGCTTGCGGGCAATTTAAGGCAAGCTGCAGTTGTGGCAAGGCAAACTGCGTCCATCAAGCCGCCTTGGTTATCGAGCAAGCGGCGCGAAGCCAATTAGATAAACGTGAGCGTTCAAGACGTTCCGACACCGCCATCCGTCTGTTTCGTAGCGATCAAAACCAGAAGTTCGATCCTTTCCCCGCTATGGCGCGCCACCGTATTCTTTATCTGCTCGAGCCCATAGAAGAGGGCTTTCTGCTCAGGGTCGAGAAAGGGTATCTCAATAAGAATGGCCGCTATCATCTTAAAGGGCCGCTAGGCTTTGACCTGTTACAGAGTCAGCCCGTGCCCAAGTATGTCAGTCAGTCCGATCTCAAGTTGTTCCATCTGCTGCGCCAAGCGCTCTCTACAGAACAGTTGAGCCGTGCTCAGGACGCTATGGTGATCCCGCTGCCACGTGAAGGTCATAGCGAAAAGCTCGCCCTTGGCGCTGATTTCTATAGCTTGCTGCTTGCAACGGGTCGCTGCTTTTACGCTAAGGTGGGCGCCAAGCCATTGGAACTGGTGACCCATTATGATGAAGATTACTTAGATGAAGCCTACCTGGTTAATCTTTGCCCTGGCTGCTGGTTAGATACCTGCTCTGGTACAGGGATTGTCGATAAGCGCGCCGATAACAGGGTCAACCAGAGCCTGCTTCAGCAGGTAGATCTCGATGGCGACTGGCTGCCCAAGCTTGAGATCGTTCGAGAGTCGCTGGAATATGACTGGAGCGATGTCGTGATGGCGCCAATCGATGTGGCTCGTTTCAGCATGGTGCATCGCGGCGCCTCCTATGATTTTGAATCGTTAAGCTATCTTGGCGCTGGACATAAAGGGTTTATGGCCCAATTTGCCAAGTGTCAGTTGCTGCTTAATGGCTTTCCCTTGCTCACCAGCCAGTTTGAACCTGCGCTAACTCAGATGTTATCCGATGGGCTGCGCCTAATCCCTGGCGAGGTAAGCGAGCATGTGGTTTTGCTCCGTTATCTCTCTTTGCTCGGATGGCAGATAGAGCTGGTCGCCAAGCAGCGTTTTGTTAAGGTGGCGGCCAATGCCTGGTATGGAGAGGTTAATAGCGGCGATAAAGATTGGTTCGAGTTGAGTCTGGGCGTTGAGGTCGAAGGCAAGCGGGTAAACCTGCTGCCACTGCTGGTGAACCTTATTCGTCAAGGCAAACTCAGCCGTGACGGTATGACCAAAGAGGTGGCCTTAGAGCTGGAATCCGGCGCCATTTTGACCCTGCCCGCCGATCGGATACGGCGTATTCTTGGGGTATTGGATGAGTTGTTTACGCCTCAGCCGCTGGATCAGCGCGAGCAGCTTAGATTAGCCAAGCACCATCTGGGGCGTCTGCCACTATTGGATGAAGCGATGGCGCCAAATGGCCAGGATAGCCAGTCGCTAAAATGGCTGGGGGAAGCCAAATTAAGACGCCATGCACTCGCCTTGGGTGAATATATCAAGCGCGTAGGCAGAGACCAGCAGACCTTTGTCGCGCCGACAGGGCTAAATGCCGTATTACGCCCCTACCAGGAGCAAGGCGTGATCTGGCTGCAATTTATCAAGCAGCAGGGTTTTGGCGGGATTTTGGCCGATGATATGGGACTGGGTAAGACCTTACAAACCCTGTGCAGTATCTTGCTTGATAAACAGGCCGGGGTGATTAAGGCGCCTGTCTTGGTGGTGGCGCCCACCAGTTTGCTGAGTAACTGGCAGCGTGAGATCGCTCAGTTTACCCCTGAGCTCAGTAGTTTTGTCTGGAGTGGTCGTCTGCGCCATGAAAATGAGCAGGCCCTCAGTGACGTGGATATTCTTATCACCAGTTACGGGATCTTAGCTCAGGACGCCGAGCGGCTGACCAAGCACAACTGGCACCAGGTGATCCTGGATGAAGCCCAGACCATTAAGAATAGCCGTAGTCGGGTGACTAAATTGGTTAATCGACTACAGACACGCCACCGTCTTTGTTTGACCGGCACGCCGATGGAGAATCATCTGGGTGAGCTGTGGTCGCTGTTTCATTTCCTCATGCCGGGCTTTCTCGGCACGGCGACGCAGTTTCAGCGCCAGTTCAAGCAGCCCATAGAGAAAGATAACTGTGACACCAGTCGACAGCGCTTAGCTCAGCGTTTGGCGCCCTTTATGCTCAGACGCACCAAGAGCCAGGTGGCTACCGAGTTGCCGAAAAAGACGGTGATCAATACCCTTATTGAGCTCAGTCAGAGCCAGTCGGATCTCTATGAGACCATACGCCTGACGGTGGCTGAGCAGGTGCAACTGGCGCTTTTGCAAACCGGCGCCAAGGCGAATCGTTTGATGATCAGCAATGCGCTGCTCAAACTGCGTCAAGTTTGTTGCCATCCGGCGATGCTCAAACTTGGTCAGCAAGATGAAATCAAGGGGGCTGTCGAGGGCGCAGATACAATCGCGGATGTCGAAACCCAAAGTGAATCATCTAAGCTGGCCTGGTTAGAAAATAAGTTACCCAGCATGATAGAAGATGGGCGTAACATCTTAATCTTTTCATCATTTACCACTATGTTGGATCTGATTGCCTCGCAGCTGGATCGCCAGCAGATAGGGTATGAGATGCTCACCGGCCGTAGCCGACATAGAGATAAGATCATAGATCGCTTTCGCCGCGGGGAGGTTAATGTATTTCTGATCAGCCTCAAGGCAGGAGGGGCGGGGCTCAATCTTACCGAGGCTGATGTGGTGATCCATGTTGACCCATGGTGGAACCCTGCCGCCGAAGAGCAGGCCAGTGACAGAGCCTATCGTATCGGTCAGCAAAAGCCTGTGTTTGTCTACAAGTTGATCTGCCAAAACACGGTGGAAGAGCGAATTCAGCAGTTGCAGCAGAGCAAACATGCACTGGCCCAAAGTATGTATCAGACCGAGAGTTTGACGGCGGCAGAGATGGATAAGGATGATTGGCTGGCCTTGCTGCAACCTATCACAGAGCAGCCAATCATAGATTAAGCTGCTTTACTCGCCTTGAATGGTAAGAATAAGCGTGCGTGAGCTGGCGCGGTTTCGAGCCTCACACAGGTAGACGCCTTGCCAGGTCCCGAGATTAAATTCGCCGTTTGTGATGGGCAAGGTAAGTTCACTGCCCAGTGTGGATGATTTAAGGTGCGCAGGCATGTCATCTGAGCCCTCATAGGTGTGGGTGTAATAGGGCTCGTTTTCAGGCACTAGTCGATTGAAGAAACGTTCGAAATCTTCGCGCACACTGGGATCGGCGTTCTCGTTCAAGGTCAGTCCGGCCGAGGTGTGTTGCAGCAAGAGATGGGCGAGACCTATCTTTACCTGTTGCAATTGGGGAGCAGCGCGGTAGATCTCTTCGGTGATCAGATGAAATCCGCGGGGTTTGGCTGGTAAACTAATCTCAACTTGCATCCACATGTTAGGTTTTCCTACGCTATTTTATCGCCCAATCAGGGCACTTTTTGTTATCGTGCTAAGAGTGCGCTAACAGCCTCATCTTTGTAAAGCGACTTTTAAATCAATGACTGTATAAAATGCAAAAGAGCCGCAAAGGAGCTTTGCTCACACTCGATTGTCTCTTTAGGTAAGCATAGTTAGTGGGCGCGATAAAGGCAGAGAAAAAGCCTGGTGTCAGGGGCAGAAAGTCAGTGCTGGGCTGTTACGCCGACAGAGCAAAAGCATAGCGCCAGATCCCTAAGGCCTACAGCTAAATAAAGGGCTCAAGTAAACAAATTGGGTAATAGGAGTAATAAGGGTGACAGTGTGGTAAGCGAGGCAAAAGCCATGCTCATTAAGGCTCAACAAAGCGCAGAACCTGGTGATCAAACCGGGCAGGTAAATGCGCTAGGGCCCTACTATTATCTTGAGAATTTCAAGGCGATGTTGGTTGGGGTAGAGCAGCGCTATGGCGATCTACTCGATAAGGTTGAAAGTGACTTTATTCAGACGTTTAACCTGCTTCACCGTGACGCTCAATGTCTATTGGTCAGATTGATAACGCGCAAAGGCCCATGGTTTTGTCGCCCACAACTCAATTACCTTGAGATTAACGATACCGAAGGCGCCATACAGGCACTGCTTGAGACAGGTTTTATTCACTATGATCAGCCTGAGCTAAGCTGGCTATTACACCAAACGACCAAAACTGAACTTGTCCGGCATCTTGCTGAGATGGGTCAAGAACACGAGTCAGACTCAGTAGCACAGCCACATTTAGTAGCACAGCCAGACTCAGTAGCACAGACAGACTCAGGGGCGAAGCGTGAAAACGTAATAGCATCTGAGCCAGGATCAGGCCAAACTCATGCCCAAGCCCAGGCATTTATAATCTCGCACCCACAGGATGAGGCCGCCAGACTCAGTGTAAAGCAGCTTAAGCGGCTTAAAAAGAGTGAGCTGGTCTCGCTGATAATGTCGTTGGCATGCGCCGAGACGTCAGTCGCAAACCATGGTTCTAAGCAAAATCAGCAGCACGAGGTACAGTCAGCCGCCGAAGTGTTTATCGCCACACTCTTGCAGCGACTCGCGCCAGGTGAGCACTGGTTTAGCTTCACAGACAAGGCGCCGTATCGGCGTTTTGAACTCCTTTATTTCGAACGCTTAAGTCAGTCTCTCAGCCAGTTTATTTTGGCCGATTTAGGTATCCATCAATTTGATGCTTATTTGGTGAATTGTGCAAGTCGCAGCTTTAATACTCGAGAAGAAATAGAAGCTTTTTATCATTTAAATGATTTATATCAGCAGTTTGACGAATTGTCTTTAGATGTTAGACAGACGGGGTTGTCTGTCAAAAAAATTGATGATTTCTGTGTTGGTTTGACCGCTTTTGTCGGGTTAACCCATCAGAGATTAGTACGTCTGCACCAGGGACTCATGCTGCAGATAGCCCGCCATTATGAACGTTTGCAAGAATTTGAAACCGCCTTACGCCTCTATGAGGCCTGCGACCGCCCGCCGAGCCGCGAGCGCCGCGTCCGCTGCCTGCAAAAGCTGGCAAAAGATCGGCAGGCACTTGAGCTGGTTGGCGAGATGATTGACTCGCCTCTTGAAGAGAGTGAGCGACTGGTGGCCAGGCGCATGCAAAAGGCGCTGCATCGAAACCTTAAGCTCCCTGCGCCAGATAGATGGCAAGGCCAGTTTGAATCTTTGCATCTCGCCACTGAGCGCACAAGCGATAGGGTTGAGCAAAGCGCAGCGAAGCAGCTCGCTGTTGTGAATGACAAAAAGGCGGTTAATAGTGAGTGCGCGGAGATCACAGAGACGGTTTTTTGCTTTGAAGTTGAAAACCGCTTGTTTTGCAGCCTGTTTGGTCTGGCGTTTTGGGACATCATCTTCTCAGATGTTAAAGGCGCTTTTGCCAATCCATACCAGAGTCGGCCTAGCGACATGTATTACTCGAGTTTTTATCCTCAGCGCAGGGCGGCAATCGAGGCACGTCTTACGGAATTAAGCGCGGGTAACACAGAGTCAATCACCCGTCATTTCCATCAGAAATTTGGCCTCACTAACGACTGGGTTCACTGGCCGCTCTTCATGCCTTATGAGTATATTAATCAGGGTAGCTCGACAGTGGTTAAAAAACCGGGAGATGCACAGGATGCCTCTCAGGTTGAGCAAGGCATTGGTTATCTTGCGGGTCACCTTGTCGATAGTTTTGTATTAGATGGA
Source organism: Shewanella sp. ECSMB14101 (assembly GCF_000773485.1). Lineage (NCBI taxonomy): Bacteria > Pseudomonadati > Pseudomonadota > Gammaproteobacteria > Alteromonadales > Shewanellaceae > Shewanella > Shewanella sp. ECSMB14101. The sequence goes on from NZ_JSFF01000004.1 coordinate 236,354, forward strand.
AAAGTCTCAAGTGTTCCAGAAGGAGGGAGTTTAGCCTTGCCTATGGGTGACGATGCGCTGCCGCTGCTGCTTAACTTGGCGCTGCAGGCGTTTAGTGGGCCTATGCTGGCCAAGCTATTTCGTCAGATGCTTTTCGATCTACGTTACTACCGCGCAGGATTTCCCGATCTGATTCGCTTTCACTTGAAGACAGACCTTGATAGTGCCACAACTAAAGTAGGCGCCATGGTGAGCGCCGAGCTTATTGAGGTCAAGGGGCCAGGCGACAGCCTGCGAGATAATCAGCTGATATGGCTAGATTGGTTTAATCGACACGGGATTAAGGCCAGTGTCTGCTATCTTACCTGGGAAGGATCGTAGAGCCGCTTTCAAGGCGATGCATTAAGCCTATTTATTTTGGCGATCAATTTTTTTGCTAATCCTGTGAATAAGATGCAGCATAGTAAGAATTCAAAGCGTCTGGTCGCGTTATAGCGCTAAATGGCGCAGTAACAAAGAATCGCTCATACCCGGTGCAGGAGGATAAGATGACAAGCTTAATGGCTCAGACTAAGCAGCGACTGCTCGGTGCCAGTCTGGCTGCAGCGCTGCTTACGCTACTTGGCGCCTTACCTATAGGGACGAGTTACGCCGAGCCGCGGTTAGATCTAAGCGCGAGAACCCTACAGGGGGAGCTTCGCTCTCTCAAGCAGTATGAAGGCAAGGTGGTCTATGTGGATTTTTGGGCATCCTGGTGCGCGCCATGTCGAGACTCTTTTCCCTGGATGGAACAGATGCACCAGCGTTATGCCAAGCAGGGGTTAGCGATCGTCGCGATCAATCTTGATAGCGACAGTGAGATGGCTAAACCCTTCCTGGCCGATTTCGCCACCAGCTTCGATATTCTTTACGATCCTAAAGGTGAGGTCGCGGGCCATTTCAATCTGCAGGGGATGCCGAGCAGCTACCTGTTTGATGCCAAGGGACAACTGGTGAGTGAACATCTGGGCTTTTTTAAATCTAAGCAGCCGGCCGTCGAACAGGAGATTAAGGGATTGCTGAGACAAAGGAACGCTAATGAAAAATAGTCAAAGCGCACTGTTTATCCTCGCGCTCTTATTACTGCCAGCATGTTCCAGCCTTGGCGTACAGCCATGGGAGCGCGGTCAGTTTGCCAGAGAGGATATGCAGCCTGATACCGATGAGATGGATATGTCGATAGAAGATCATATCTACTTCAGTAAGGAGGCGTCCAGTGGCGGCCGCACCCTGGCAGGTGGTGGTTGCGGCTGTAATTAGGGCATAAGCGAAGTCGGCGATAAGTCAGCTCGGTGAGACAGTGCAAGCAAAGGAATGATATAGCGTGAACCATAGGGTAAAACAACAGCGTCATCAGCCAACCGCTACCCAGCAGGGCGATACTGTGATGGCCTCACTCTTGATGGCTAGTAGCTTGTTTCTTGGCGTCGGAGATGTAAACGCCACAGAGGTGCCTACTAATGATGCTGGGGCCACTGAGTTAGGGATTAACGAGACAGGGGCCAATGATTTAGAGACTAATGAGATAGTCGCCAAGGAGCGAGAAGCGAGTCAAGCTCATGCAAGCCCAACCAGACTTAATGAGAGCAGGGTAGAGACGGATCCACTCGCTGGAGCCAAGATAGAGGCCGCCTTAGTCTACTACCAAGAGCGCGATCGAGTAACCGCAGCCGAAGGGATCATACATTATCGACAGGCCTTGGATGACAGCAATACCCTGAGGGCAAAGATAGCCCTCGATGCCCTAACAGGCGCCTCAGCCAATGGCGCGGTGATCCAGGCAAGGCCCCAGAGTTTTACCCGACCTTCAGGAACCGGCGTCTATCAGGCGCGAGCGGGCGAATTGCCCCTGGACGATACCTTTAAAGATACCCGCTTACAGTTAAGTGCCAACTGGCAGCATCTTTTTTCTGCGAAATGGCAAATGAATCTCGGTGGCTATCTGTCGCGGGAATACGACTATACCTCTATTGGCGTTAATGGCAGCGGCGAGCATTCCTTTAATCAAAGCAATACTCAAGTGTTCTTTGGCTCAGCCTATTACTTCGACATAGTGGATCCCGTCGGCGGCAGGCCTGTGGGACTTAGCGAGATGGTGTTTAGAAACGACTTTGACAGCGAGGAGGCGTTTAGACAGGCTTTTGATGCCACCCGCCGTTACGACAGCGCCCTTAAACGCACCTTAGATCTTAACCTTGGCGTGACACAGACTCTGAATACTCATTGGCAGGCGCAGCTAAGTTATAGCCTCTCTGCTGTGTCTGGGTATCTGAGTGATGCTTATAAGGTTGTCAGCCGTATCGATGGAGTTGGTCAGGCGCAGGGGTATCATTATGAAGCGCGTCCGGATGAGCGACTCAAACATAACCTGTTTGCCATGGCCAAGGGCGCATTAACCTCAGGCACGCTGAACTTTTCCTATCGCTATAGTGACGATGACTGGTCGATTCAGGCGCATACCCTAGATGCGCGTTACCGATACAATTTAACGGGTGGTGGCTATTGGCAATGGCAGTTCAGAGCCTATCTTCAACAGGCCGCCGAATTTTATCGCCTCTATCTGACCGAGGGAGAAGCCTTACCCGAGTTCGCTTCGGCCGATCATCGCCTCGGAAAGCTTGAGACTTATACCTTAGGGGTGAAATACGCGCAAAAGTTAGACGCCGGTCAACTCGCCAGCATCAGATTAGCCTACTATCAACAGCGGCCACAAAACCCGGGTATCAGTTTACCTGGTGAGTTGGCAAGCTATGACCAATTCCCCCGTCTAGATGCCATAGTGCTGCAGTTGGGAATGCGATTTTGAATCCGCAAACCTATGAGATCAGCCTGTCGCCGCTGCCCGGCGTAGAAAAGCCAAAGTATGGTCAGCATCAAGGCCAGCTTGCGCCCCTCGGGGTTAAAGCGGAATTTAGCGCCATGGCGAGTCGCTGTGAGATTTTAGTCAGGCATAAGGTTGGTGCAGGTGAAGAGCAAGTTTATAGCAAAGCGAACTCAGAGATAGAGGGCGCCATCATCGAGGCGACTGATGAGGTCAGGCGCATAGAGGCTAAATACAGCCGTTTTGACCGCGAAAGCCTGCTTAGTGAGATCAATCGCCGCGCCGGTGAGTGGCAATCCCTAGATGATGAAACCTTAGGTCTGTTAAAGTTTGCCGAGCATTGCTACCAATTGAGTCAGGGACAGTTTGATATCACCGCCGAGCCTGTGATTGCGCTTTGGCCATTTGGAGACCGTCATGCCTGCCCGCCAAGCAAGCAAGTTATTCAAGTCGCTCGCAAACGGGTAGGGTTTAACAATCTCGATATTCAAGATAAGCGTTTATGGCTACCTGAGGAGATGGGGATCGATTTTGGTGGACTTGCTAAGGAGTACGCCGCCGATAGAGCGATGGCTATTCTGACCAAGGCACTGCCTGATTGCGATCTGCTGGTGAATCTTGGCGGCGATATGATCACGTCACCAGCGCCGGCCTATGTCTGGCAGATAGGGATCGAAGATCCCAAGGCGCTGGATTCGGCCGAGCGGGTGGTGGCCCTCAATGAAGGCGCACTGGCTACCAGTGGTCATTCCCGACGTTATCTTATTCATGAGGGTAAACGCTACGGCCACATTATCGACCCAAGTACAGGCTATCCCGTAAAGGGAGCGCCCTTGTCGGTCAGTGTGTTTGCGCCTCAGTGTGTGGTCGCGGGCATGTTGGCGACCCTGGCTATGCTTCAGGGGGAAAAGGCTGAAGCCTTCCTCGCCAGTCAGGGCGTCGTCCATCATATTATCCGTGGCTAGCTTTTCATGGCTTGCTTTTCAGGTATTCGAGTTGCGGGAACCAGTCAATATTCATGCTCACTTTGCCCATTCGGGTGCTCGTTGATACGGCATGACTCTGGTAGAGTTTATATAAATCAATGACTTTAGTTTAGTAAGTCATCAATAATAGCTTTATTAAATGTGCATGCGCGTTTTGCCAAGTAGATGCGCAGGCGCACTAATAAAATGTTATGTGCTTCTAGGATAAATTAAGATTATGAATTATTTTGAATCTCCTTTTTCGGGCATCACGTTAAAGCAACAAGTGACAAACCCGAATATTATTGTAGGCAAGCATAGCTACTATTCTGGTTACTATCACAACCATAGCTTTGATGACTGTGCTCGTTATCTCAGTCCGGACAGAGATGATGTTGATAAGCTTATTATCGGTAGTTTCTGTTCAATAGGCTCCGGCGCGGTGTTTATGATGGCGGGAAATCAGGGGCATAGAAACGATTGGTTTAGTACATTTCCATTCTTTTACCAAGACAATGAGATTTTCGCCGATGCTACTGATGGATTTCAACGCGCAGGTGATACTGTAGTTGGCAATGATGTTTGGATTGGTTCAGAAGCAATGATTATGTCTGGTGTCAAAATAGGTCATGGCGCCATCATCGCAAGTAGAGCTGTCATAACCAAAGATGTAGCGCCATATGAGGTTGTGGGTTCAAATCCAGCAAAACATATTAAGTTCCGTTTTTCGGAGTCAGAGATAGCCATGTTGCTTGAAATGCAGTGGTGGGATTGGCCTGAGAGCGTTTTAAAGGGCGGTATTAAGCATCTTTGCTCCAGTAACATTGAAAACCTTTACAATTATTGGAAGCAGGAAGTACGCACATAACAAAGCGTTTAAGAGGGATTTGGCACGCGTGGCATTTTTGGTTTGCGTTGGGTTCAGTGTTTACGGTGCATTGCAGAAGCTTATGTATTGCGTGCCGGCACCCCTTAACGCGGAGTTATGTGTACAGGAGTTTAGCCGTGATTGAATCGTATACTAAAATTTTTTGGCTAAATGAATTGAAGGGCTCTGCTGAGTTCTTAGAAAGCTTATATAGAACAACTGTCTGGGATAATGAACTTGAATTTAAAACCGAGAAAGCTGTATTTCTGGGTTTTTACGCAATACGTAAACTTAGAGAAAGTAAGTTATTAAGTAACGTAGTTTGCGGGTTAAATACTAGTTTAATATCACACCCGACGAGGAAAGCTGTGTCATCTAATAAAGGTGAACATTGGTCTAAAAAATATAATATGGGGCAAAGCGACGATAAAACTTTACCTTTAAAAGTTTTATGTGACCAATTTGTGCACAGTAAAATTTATTCACCGTTTGTTCCTTGTGGGTTAGGGTGCATGGGTTTCTTCTTTGCATCTGATAGTGAGTGTAAAAATCAGGTTTATTATGTTCAACTAATTAAAATTGTAAGTTTGTTTTTAAGTGTTGTTCACGATAAGAAGATAGATTTAGAACTTGAGGTAAATGGTAAACAGATCACTGCTAAAAACCTTAAAGAGCACACATAGCAAGCGCGTTAAACGGAACGTCAACAGTTGGCTATTGTTCGTTTCTAACAAATTTAGTCAACTATTTCCGTCCGCTTAAGCGGGTGTTATTCCATATAAATTGCTACCTGAAACCTGCGCCCATAAAAAAACGCCCCGTAGGGCGTTTTTTATTGCAGAACTGGCTTTAGAAGTTCGCTGACTTTGGTGCACGTGGGAATGGGATCACGTCACGGATGTTCGATACGCCAGTCACGTAAGAGACTAGACGCTCAAAGCCCAGACCAAAACCTGAGTGCGGCACTGTGCCGTAACGGCGCAGGTCACGATACCACCAGTAATCTTCCTTGCTCAAACCCATCTCATCTAAGCGAGTATCTAGTACGTCCAGACGCTCTTCGCGCTGAGCACCACCGATGATTTCACCAATGCCAGGTGCCAATACGTCCATGGCGGCAACTGTTTTGCCGTCTTCGTTAAGACGCATGTAGAAAGCTTTGATATCTTTCGGGTAGTTCTTCACGACGACTGGCGCCTTGAAGTGCTCTTCAGCCAGATAGCGTTCATGCTCAGACTGCAGGTCGATACCCCACTCAACGTCGAATTCGAACTGCTTGCCACATGCTTTTAGGATCTCGATGGCATCTGTGTAGTCAACCTGGGCGAAATCGCTGCTCACGAAGTTCTCTAGACGCTCGATAACTGTCTTGTCGACACGTTGGGCGAAGAACTCAAGATCGTCGCGGCGCTCATTAAGCACGGCGCGGAAACAGTACTTCAGCATACGCTCGGCCAGACCGGCAACATCGTTTAGATCGGCAAAAGCGACTTCTGGCTCAACCATCCAGAACTCTGCCAAGTGGCGGCTGGTGTTAGAGTTTTCGGCGCGGAACGTTGGGCCAAAGGTATAGATCTTAGACAAGGCACAAGCATAGGTTTCACCGTTCAGCTGACCCGATACGGTGAGGAAAGATTCCTTACCGAAGAAGTCTTCGCTGAAATCGACTTTGCCGTCGTCGGTGCGTGGCAGGTTTTCAAGATCCAGTGTCGATACACGGAACATTTCACCAGCACCTTCACAGTCAGAAGCAGTGATCAGCGGCGTTGAAACCCAGATAAAACCTTCTTCGTTGTAGAAGCGGTGAATCGCCTGAGACAAACAGTTACGCACGCGGGCTACCGCGCCGATAATGTTGGTACGTGGACGTAGGTGTGCCAGTTCGCGCAAATGCTCAATAGAGTGCCTCTTAGCCGCCATCGGATAGGTATCAGGATCTTCAACCCAGCCAGTGACCTCAACCTTAGTCACTTGTAGCTCAAACGCCTGACCCTTACCCGGTGAGTCAACCACTTCACCTGTCATGATGACAGAGCAGCCAGCGGTTAGGCGTAAGATTTCGTCATCGTAATTGTCTAAGCTATTTGGCACAACGCCCTGGATGGGATCAAAACAGGAACCATCATATACGGCAAGAAAAGAGATGCCGGCCTTGGAATCTCGGCGAGTTCTTACCCAACCGCGTACGGTAACTTGCGAACCGATCGCAAAATCACCTTTAAATACAGAAGCGACAGATGCAGTGCTCATTGTTGCTTAGTTCTCCAACGAAACGTTTTATTAAAAATTTTGGAGGTTTATATTACCTTGCTGGTGGCTTTTCTCAAGGGAAAAACAGCAGATAAACTGGCTTAAAAGCAAATAAAATGGGCATTTCCGCTAAGCTAGGCCCAAGCGCCATAAAAAAGCGGCCTTTATCGCTCGCTTATCTGCTGTTGGTGCTAGGGTGGAAAGCTTGTTATGCTTAAAATATGGCCAGACAATTCAGTGGGCTAGATGTCAGTGGGCTAGATGTCAGAGGGCTAGATGAAAAAAGTCAAAATTTTCCAGATTTTTTTAGGCACCTTGTCGATCCTGGGTTGGTCCCTGGCGGTTTATGCCTTGATACTCTTTGGTGAGGCCAGACCGGATCGCGCCGTGGGCTATTTTCTCAGTAAGGGCGCAAGCGTAAGGTTGACTTGGGATCCGACGATTACATTAAGGCTTGAGTATGTGATCTGGACCTGCGCCGCCATCAGCTTGGTCAATTTGGCATTTAACTTCTATGTGGCTCACCATAGCCGCATGGGCTATTGGTTTAATATCCCCTTGCTGCTGTTAACCTCAACCGCCGCCGGCCTCTATCTTAAGTTTTTTGTCTCTATCTAATCGGCTATCTGGCGGCAAAGCCTGTCTATCATGGCAGCGGTGGCGCCCCAGATAAAATAATCTTCGTAAGGAATAAAGTAGACGGGATAGTGCACGCCGCGGCGGGAGAACTGTCTCTTGATACGGTTAGCCGGGTCCATCAGAAAGCTTAAAGGGACCCTAAAGAGCTCATCCACCTCGCCGGGATCTAATATCGGCTGAAACTCCTCTCTGACGACTCCTATGATGGGAGCGATAGCAAAACCGGTAAAGGTGTTAAACATGGGGTACTGACCTAACACCTCCACATTGTCTCTTGGCAGGGCGATCTCTTCAAAAGCCTCGCGCAGGGCTGTGTCGGTATAGTTGAGATCGCTTTGCTCCACCTTACCACCGGGAAAGCTTATCTGCCCTGGGTGGGCTCTCAGATGGTCGGGGCGGCGAGTGAGGAGCAACTCAAGTTCACTGCCAGTTTGTATCAAAGGGACGAGTACGGCAGCTTGCCGCAAAGAGCGATGGGTCTGCGGCCCAGTGTCAGTGGGCAACTGATGCAGATTATAGCGCTGTTTAAACTCGTCCAATCTCATAAAGCCTCTTCGTCACCTAACTAGCGACTCAGCACAGGTAATATTCTACTTACCTTATCATAGCTTTCCTGATATTCGGCATCGACCTGGGAGTCGGCCACTATGCCACCACCGGCCCAACAATAGAGGCGGGGGGCCTCGGCAACTAAGGTTCGTATGGTAATGCTGGTATCCATCTGGCCATCTTGGCTGATATAACCTATCGAGCCACAGTAAAGGCTGCGACGTGAGGGCTCCAGCTCTTCGATGATCTCCATGGCGCGGATCTTAGGTGCGCCCGTAATGGAGCCGCCGGGAAATGCTGCCCTGAGCAGATCGCAAGGGCTATTTGGCGCAGCGAGCTTGGCGGTTACCGTGCTGACCAGATGATGCACCGCCGGAAAACTTTCGATGGCAAATAGATGCGGCACTCGCACGCTACCTGGGCTCGCCACTTTACCGATATCGTTTCGCAGCAGATCCACGATCATCAGGTTTTCGGCGCGATCTTTCTCCGATGCTGCCAAGGCCTCGGCGGCGGCCTTATCTGCTACTGCATCACTTGCTCTGGCCATGGTGCCCTTGATGGGCTTGGTTTCTATGGCATCGCCCTTAAGCTTGATAAAGCGCTCGGGCGAGATAGAGAGGATGGCGTGCTTTTCTAAACGCATAAAGGCAGAGAAGGGCGCCTTGTTGCTCGCCCTGAGTTTGAGGTAAGCCTGCCATTCATCGCCTTGATATTCGGCCTCGAAGCGCTGGGTCAGATTGATCTGATAGCAATCGCCGCTGTGCAGATACTCCTGCACGCGATCAAACTTGTCTTTGTACGCTGCTTGAGTGATTTGCGCTTGCCAGTCACGGCTTAACTTAAATGCCTTACTTGGTTTTGTTTGAGCATTGAGAAAGGCGTTGACTGTATTTAGTCGCTCGGCTAAGGCCTGCTCGCCATGGTAGTGAACCAGAGACCATTCTTGCTTCTGGTAACAAAAGATCAGCGCCCAATCGTAGAGGCCAACATTCATCTCGGGCAGGTTAATATCTTTCTCAGCAATTTCAGGCAACTTTTCGATACGCCGACCCAGATCATAACTAAAGGCGCCCAGCGCTCCACCACTAAAGGGCTGGTCTGTGTCATATTGCTGTGGGAAATAGTGTGCAATGGCCCCTTGCAGTGCCAAAAAGGGATCGCCACTGTGGGTTTCGTGAGCCTTGCTGCTCCCTTGTACCGATGAGCGCGTGTGATCTATTGCTGTGACACCGCCTTGGCTGGTGATGGTCGCAAGAGGATCGAAGCTGATGATGTCGTATTGGGCATCACAATGATCGGCGCTGGCAGAGTCTAAAAGTATGGCCCAGGGCAGGTGAGCGAAGCGGCCAAATACCTCAGTGGTGGTGAGTTGCCAGTCTAATTTTTGCACTGCAACGCCTTGAGTCGACGAAAAATCCATCGATAACCCTTATCTAAAATGTGATGTTCCCCTAAAAGTCGCGAAAGAGTATCATATTGTGAACGGATTAAAAAAAAATACGCGACCCTGCAAAAGGGCGGTGAATAACCAAACTGTGAGTAAGGAAATGTCTGTGACTATAGAACAGCCCATCATCAAGCAAGCGGACCTCATCGAGAGTGTCGCCGACGCACTACAATATATCTCCTATTACCACCCTAAAGATTTCGTTGATGCCATGGCAGAAGCCTATGAGCGTGAAGAAAGTGCGGCGGCAAAAGATGCTATCGCGCAGATCTTGATTAACTCCCGCATGTCTGCCGAAGGCAAGCGTCCGCTATGTCAAGATACAGGTATTGTGACCTGTTTCGTTAAGATCGGCATGGGCGTCAAGTGGGATAAGACAGACATGACAGTGCAGCAGATGGTGGATGAAGGGGTAAGACGCGCCTACACCAACCCTGATAACCCGCTGCGCGCCTCTATCGTTGCCGACCCTGCCGGTGGCCGCAAGAACACCAAAGACAACACGCCATCTGTGGTACACGTCGAGATGGTGCCAGGCAACCATGTTGAAGTTGCCATCGCTGCCAAGGGGGGCGGATCTGAAAACAAATCTAAGATGGTGATGCTAAACCCATCAGACGATATCGCCGAGTGGGTCGAGAAGACACTACCGACAATGGGCGCTGGCTGGTGTCCACCAGGCATGTTGGGCATAGGTATTGGCGGCACCGCCGAGAAAGCGGCCGTAATGGCCAAAGAAGCTCTGATGGACCCTGTCGATATTCATGAGCTGCAAGCCAAAGGCGCCGAAACCGCCGAAGAAAAGCTGCGTCTGGATATCTTCGAACGTGCCAACAAGCTGGGTATAGGTGCACAGGGCCTTGGCGGTCTGACAACCGTACTGGATATCAAGATCAAATCGGCGCCAACCCACGCGGCTTCAAAGCCTGTGGTGATGATCCCTAACTGCGCTGCAACGCGCCACGTTCATTTCCACCTCGATGGCTCAGGCCCTGCCGAGCTAGAAACACCTAAGCTGGAAGATTGGCCTGAGATCACCCGCGAAGCGGGCGAGGGCGTGCGACGTGTCGACCTAAACACTGTGACCCAGGCGGATATCGAGCAGTGGAAGAGCGGTGACGTGCTGCTGCTAAACGGTAAGATGCTCACCGGTCGTGATGCGGCTCACAAGCGCATTCAGACTCTGATTGAGAGTGGCGAAGGCCTGCCTGAAGGCGTCGATTTTACCGGTAAGTTTATCTACTACGTGGGTCCGGTCGATCCTGTGGGTGACGAAGTGGTTGGCCCTGCAGGCCCAACGACGGCGACCCGTATGGATAAGTTCACCGACCTGATGCTGGATAAGACAGGCCTGATGGGCATGATAGGTAAGGCCGAGCGTGGCCCGGCGACCGTCGAGTCTATTAAGAAGCACAAAGCGGTTTACCTAATGGCCGTGGGCGGCGCTGCCTACTTGGTTTCTAAGGCTATCAAGAAGTCTCGCGTGGTGGCCTTCGAAGACTTAGGTATGGAAGCCATCTATGAATTTGACGTGACCGATATGCCTGTCACCGTCGCCGTAGACAGCGAAGGGGTCAATGCTCATGAAACGGGCCCAGCGACCTGGCGTGTGAGACTTGCCTAACATAAAGTAAAGCATGAAGAATGGGTGGGTTTTAGGTGAGTCAGGCGACTTGCTTAAACCCCCATTTTTGTTTAGTGTCTGTTGCGATATTTTAGGTGATAATTTTTGGGCTTAGGCGTGTTCGCCTTGCCGTTCAACCACAAAGATGACAATAACAATGAAAAAAACTGCAATCATACTTGCCTTGGCGGCTGCCGGACTGGTCTCTGGCGCTCATGCCGCTACTCAAGAGCCTTTCAAGGTACAACATCTTGTTAAAATGAATAAACTGCATTCCAGTGCTTTGTCTAACGACGGCACAAAAATCGTCTATGCAGTCAAAAAATTTGATGATAAAGGTGAGGCACAATCTGACCTTTATCTTCAGTCACTAAGCGGTGAAGGCAAAGTAAAACGTCTGACCTCGGCAAAGGGTACAGAGCATAGCGTGGCCTTTAGCGCAGATGATAAGAAGATCTACTTCCTGGCGGCGCGCGATGGCAGCTCACAGCTGTATGAGCTGGCACTCGATGGTGGTGAAGCGGTCAAGATCTCTAATCTGCCGCTGGATGTTGAAGGCTTTAAGTTATCTCAAGATGGCGCTCAGGTTGTGATGAACATGCGCGTCTACCCTGAGTGTGACACCTTAAAGTGCACCGCAGACAAGCGTGACAATGAAGCCGAGCGTAAATCTACCGGCCGCGAATACAAGCAGTTGATGGTACGCCACTGGGATACCTGGAGCGATCACACTCGCAGCCATCTGTTTGTTGCCCAGCTTAACGGCACAATCATTAAGGATGCGGTAGATGTCACCAAGGGACTGGATACCGAAACTCCGCCACTGCCATTTTCGGGTATGGAAGAAGTAACCTTTACCCCAGACGGTAAGTATGTGGTTTATAGCGCCAAGGCGCCAAGCAAATCACAGGCATGGGAAACCAACTATGACCTGTGGCAGGTGTCAGTGCTCGGTGGTGAGGCAAAAAACCTGACCGAGAGCAACAAGGCGTGGGATGCGCAGCCGACTTTCTCGGCCGATGGCCGTTACTTGGCTTATCTTGCCATGACCAAGCCGGGCTTCGAGGCGGATCGTTACCGCGTCATGCTGCGTGACACAGTTACAGGTCAAGAGAAAGAAGTCGCACCGCTTTGGGATCGCAGCCCAAACTCGCTGACATTCGGCGCCGACAACCGCACGCTGTATGTAACAGCTCAAGATGTGGGTCAGGTCAGTATCTTCGAAATTAACACCCAGTTTGGCGATGTGAAGACGCTCAACAACGATGGCAGCAACAGCATTCTTGGTGTGACTGGCGACAAGATTGTCTTCAACCATAAGAGTCTGGTTGAGCCAGGCGATCTTTATACCATGTCTCTCGACGGTCAAAACCTAAATCGTCTGACCGAAGTGAACAAGGATAACCTAGCCAAGATCAAGTTTGGTGAGTTTGAGCAGTTCAGCTTCAAGGGTTGGAACAACGAAGAAGTTTACGGTTACTGGATTAAACCGGCTAACTACAAGCAAGGCAAGAAGTATCCTGTTGCCTTCCTGGTACACGGTGGTCCACAAGGCTCTTTCGGTAACTCGTTCAGCAGCCGCTGGAACGCTCAGCTATGGGCTGGTGCCGGATATGGCGTGGTGATGATCGACTTCCACGGCTCAACCGGTTACGGCCAGGCCTTTACCGACTCTATCTCTAAGGATTGGGGTGGTAAGCCACTAGAAGATCTGCAGAAAGGCCTAGCAGCGGTGACGGCGCAGCAGAAGTGGCTTGACGGCGATCGTGCCTGTGCTCTGGGCGGTTCATACGGTGGCTACATGATGAACTGGATCCAAGGTAACTGGAACGACGGCTTCAAGTGTCTGGTTAACCATGCGGGTCTGTTCGACATGCGCTCTATGTACTATGTGACCGAAGAACTCTGGTTCCCAGAATTTGAATTTGGTGGTACGTACCAGGATAACAAGGAGCTGTTCGAGAAGTTTAACCCAGTTAACTATGTCGATAACTGGCAGACACCTATGCTGGTTATCCATGGTGAGAAGGACTTCCGTGTGCCTTACGGTCAAGGTCTTGCCGCATTTAGCTTCATGCAGCGTAAGGGCATTCCATCTGAACTGCTTATCTACCCAGATGAGAACCACTGGATCCTTAACCCAGATAACCTAGAGCAATGGTATGCCAACGTGCTAGGTTGGATGGATCGCTGGACAGAAAAGTAGTTTCGTCAGTGTATTGCAAGAAGCGGGTGATATTTTAGTCACCCGATCATAGAAATAAAAAGCCAGAACTCAGTTCTGGCTTTTTTGTGTGTGACTGTCTCGTCCTGAAAAAATGTGTTTACTCTTTTAGGTCGAGCCATGACGGGGACTTGGCGCTGTGACTGAGCTTGAAAAATGCTCGAAAATAATCAACCACAAGATGGGCAATAGTAGGATTTCAGTGAATATCCCTATTGAACCTATATCACCGAAAAATAGTGTTTGCTCAATAAACCTAACAAAGCCCATGGGATCCCAGGAGGCCGCATTGATATTACCGTGCAGCATCATGGAAAGGACGATAACAAGCCCAATGGCTAACCACTTTCTAGCCGGTTCATAGGTAGAGATCAGGTAGGCAGGGATCAACGCCGCCAAACCAATGCCAATGAAATTTTGCGCAATATGATAAAAGTCGAAGTTGTTGTTCCACTCAAGCCACCAAAACACCTTACGAGCCGCGGCGATACCGATAGCAGCAATGGTTAAGGCGTAGTAACAGGTCGCGATACACGCACTGAGTAGCAATAATCTTAGGTAACTCATCAATAATCATCCTTAAAATTTACAGCGTTCCCGATTCGGGCCAATCTTGAGCAGAGAAGAACAGGCATAAAAAGTGGCGCTCTTCCGATTAAATCTGTCCTTTAGATTGAGTCTATAAATTGAAAAACTACAGTTGTGTTACACCTTTTACAACTAAAACCGCAGCTTATTACAAAACGTTACTCGTCGCTGAATGGGCAGAGTGTCAGAGACGTCAGGTTAACCAGGCGAGTGCATGTTTACCCTTTTTAATGACGAGCATGTTTTGCCATTTATGGATTAAATGCTTAGACGTGGTGTTGCATTGAGCTGCTTAACGCAGCATGACTTATTAGCTGTTCACTAATCCCAAAAATCTGCGAGCTTTGCTTTTCAGGTATTGGTTTGTGATAACGACGCCGGCTTAATCAGCGTCGTTATTCATAGCCGAGATATAAATAAGTCAATCAGGCCAAGCAAGAGTACTTACTCTGGCCTTCATCTTTAATGTCCTGGCATGCCGTCGTTGATGCGGTACCAGGAAGTGAGGCTGTATCTGTCGTGGTGTGACAGTGAAACCTCGTGAGGGAAGAGTTCGCTTAAGAAGATCACCATGGTGCCAAATCTTGGCTCGACTACTTGGAAAGGCTTGGTTTCGTCTCCTTGATACATCAGGAGTTCACCACCGTGGCTCGGTTGCCAGTCGGGGTTGAGATAAAGAATGCTGGTGAGCCTACGGTTGGTCTGGCCGCGAAACGCATCGAGATGACGTTTATAGAAAGCGCCGGGAGCGTAATAGGCGAGCATAGCTTCTTGATCGAACAGACCCAGGTAGAGATAACGGTTAACTGCCAGGCGTAGTTGCTCTGACCAGGCGAAATAGTCCTGAGTAAAGTCCATTGATTCATTGAGCCAGCAGATCTTATCCCGGCGAATCGACTCGATGACCTGTTGCTCTTGCAGGCGACCAATTGCCGCGGCTTTAAAGTTCTCCTGAGAAAGCGCAGTGATGCCGTCCAATAGGGCTTGTAACACGGGCTGAGGCAAGAGGTTATGCATCACCACATAGCCCTGGGTGGCGAGCTGGTCGCAGATGTCGGCAAATAGGGTGTCGTCTAGGGATAAATCTAATTGTGTAGTCAACGGCGTGAGATCTTAATAAGGGGTGAAGCCTTATATCCCTATGCTGACAGTCTGGCTAACTAATAATTTTTGTGGTTAAGATAAAAAGCTTTTAGTATGACTTTATTCATTTAAAAACAGACAGATATAGCTATTGGTGGACTGACTGGATAAATAAAAAAGGTGCTCTGAGAGCACCTTTTAACACTGACTAATCATC
The DNA here is from genome assembly GCF_000773485.1 of Shewanella sp. ECSMB14101. Lineage (NCBI taxonomy): Bacteria > Pseudomonadati > Pseudomonadota > Gammaproteobacteria > Alteromonadales > Shewanellaceae > Shewanella > Shewanella sp. ECSMB14101. Next base: position 251,650 of record NZ_JSFF01000004.1, read on the forward strand.
TAGTAAATTAAGCGGGATCTTGATACTTCTTACCGTAGAAACTAGCGATAAGGATCGCTTTTAATTCTGCGATCAATGGGTATCTTGGGTTGGCCCCTGTACATTGGTCGTCGAAGGCGTCTTCGGCAAGTTCGTCGAGTTTGGCGAGGAAGTCGGCTTCGTTAACGCCGGCGTCTTTAATTGAAGCCGGAATGCCAATCGTCTTCTTGAGTTCATCGATTTTTTCGAGCAGCGCTTCCACTTTTTGTTCATCGCTAATACCTTCGCCAATAGCGCCTTTTAATTTGAGATGTTCAGCTATCTTTGCGTAACGACAAAGGGCTTTAGGGCGATCGTACTGACTGAAAGCCGCTTGCTTGGTCGGTAGATCGGTCGCGTTAAAGCGGATCACGTTAGAGATCAGCAGGGCATTTGCCAATCCGTGTGCCAGGTGGAATTCGGCGCCCAGTTTGTGTGCCATAGAGTGGCAGATCCCCAAGAAGGCGTTGGCAAAGGCGATACCCGCAATGGTCGCGCCATTATGCACTTTCTCGCGGGCAACAGGTGCCTTAGCACCCAGAGTGTAAGCGTCTGGCAGGTGTTTTACTAGCAGATCCATCGCCTGTAGTGCCTGACCATCGCTGTACTCGTTGGCCATCACGCTGACATAGGCTTCCAGTGCATGAGTGATGGCATCGATACCGCCGAAGGCAGTAAGGGACTTTGGCATATCCATCACCAGGTTAGGGTCGACGATCGCCATGTTAGGTGTTAACTCATAGTCGGCAATCGGATACTTCATACCGGTTTGCTCGTCGGTCACGACTGCGAACGGCGTTACCTCTGAGCCTGTGCCTGAGGTAGTGGGGATTGCTACCATCTTGGCTTTCTTACCCAGTTTTGGAAACTTGTAGATACGCTTACGGATATCCATGAAGCGCAGCGCCAGATCGGCAAAGTCGACATCGGGATGTTCATACATTACCCAGATGATCTTGGCCGCATCCATTGGCGAACCGCCGCCGAGGGCGATGATCACATCGGGCTGGAAGCTCTTTGCGACGCTAGCGCCTTGATTAACGATGGCCAGCGTAGGATCGGCTTCTACTTCGTAGAAGACTTCGGTTTCCAATCCCTGAGATTTTAGGATCTTAATGGTTTCATCACAGTAGCCGTTGTTGAACAGATACTTGTCTGTCACGATCAGGGCGCGTTTCTTATCACTTAACTCTTCTAGTGCGATGGGCAAGCTGCCGCGGCGGAAATAGATAGAAGAGGGGAGTTTATGCCACAACATATTTTCGGCTCGCTTAGCGACAGTTTTCTTGTTAATCAGATGGCTAGGGCCAACGTTTTCTGAGATGGAATTACCGCCCCAAGAGCCACAGCCGAGTGTAAGGGAAGGCGCAAGCTTAAAGTTGTACAGATCGCCGATACCCCCTTGAGAGGCTGGGGTGTTGATCAGAATACGGGCTGTTTTCATGCGATAGCCGAAGGTTTTCACCCTTTCTGTCTGCGTATCCTGATCGGTATAGAGGCCAGATGTATGGCCGATGCCGCCCAGTGTGACTAAGGCTTCAGCTTTGTCTAGCGCATCGTCAAAATCGCTGGCGCGGTACATGGCCAGTAGCGGAGAGAGTTTCTCGTGGGCAAAGGCTTCGCTTTCGTTGATCTCAGTTGCCTGACCAATCAATACTTTAGTGCTGGCAGGTACCTTGATGTTGGCCATGGCGGCGATGGTCGCCGCGCTTTGGCCTACGATGTCGGCATTGAGTGCACCATTTTTAAGGATCACCTTCTGCATCGCCTTGGCTTCTTTAGCTGACAGCATATAGGCGCCGTGGCTGGCGAAACGTTCTTTGACCGCGTCATAGACGGCATCGACTACGACGACTGCCTGCTCTGAAGCGCATACCACACCGTTATCGAAGGTCTTGGACATTAAGATAGAGCTGACTGCCCGCTTGATATCGGCGGTTTCGTCGATAACGATTGGTGTGTTGCCAGCACCCACGCCAATGGCAGGCTTACCAGAAGAGTAGGCCGCCTTCACCATGCCTGGGCCGCCTGTGGCTAGGATAAGATTGATCTTCTCATGGGTCATCAACTGATTCGAGAGGGCTACACTCGGTTCATCTATCCAGCCAATGATATCTTTTGGTGCGCCAGCCTCGACGGCGGCATCCAGCACTAGGCGAGCAGCGGTTGTGGTCGATACTTTTGCTCTAGGGTGAGGCGAGAAGATAATACCGTTGCGGGTCTTAAGGCTGATCAAGGCTTTAAATATCGCGGTAGAGGTTGGGTTGGTGGTGGGCACTATGCCGCAGATGAGGCCCACAGGCTCGGCGATGGTGATGGTGCCGAAGGTGGGGTCTTCCTCTAGGATGCCACAGGTCTTGTCATCCTTATACTTGTTGTAGATATATTCGGAGGCGAAGTGGTTTTTGATCACCTTGTCTTCCAGCACACCCATTCCGGTCTCGTTAGCCGCCATCTTGGCTAGGGAGATTCGGGCATCGGCCGCTGCCAAGGCGGCGGCGCGGAATATTTTGTCGACCTGTTCCTGACTAAAGTTGGCAAACTCTGCCTGGGCCTTGGCGACCCGCTCTACCAGTTGATCGAGCTCCTGCTGGTTGCTTACTGTCATAATAAGTTCCTCGAAAAAAATTTAGCGAAAATCGGTTTTGGCTAAATTCTCTTTATGAAGGAAAATTACACTTTTATAGGGGCGTTAACCGTGATCCCTGCCACAAAGCCCCCTGTTAATGTAATAAAATAACATGGTGAACATGATGTGACCGACTTGGTAGGGTTAATTCTAGTCGGGTAAAAATAGAATAATTAATTCAAAGTTGTGAATTGTGATAGAAAATGTCGTTTTTCCCAACGTGAGCAATACTGTACAGTATGCGTTTTTCAACCATACTGCTTTTTAGCCGGCTATAAGCGTCACTTGAGGACATGACATTGGATTTAACACTCTATGTTAAATTTTTTCTAGGTTTGGTAGCGATCATTAACCCTATTGGGCTACTGCCCGTATTTGTAAGTCTCACCAGTCATCAGACTGAGGCGGAGCGTAATCATACGGGGAAGGTGGCAAACTTTGCCGTGGTGGTGATTCTGTTGGTGACCATTATTGCGGGGCAGCATATCCTCAATATGTTTAGTATCTCGCTATCGGCGTTTAGAATTGCAGGTGGTACTCTGATCGCCATTATCGCCATGTCGATGCTGCAAGGTAAACTGGGCGAAGTAAAGCGCAACCAAGAGGAAGATAGGGAAGCCTCTGGTATGGAGTCAGTTGCCGTGGTCCCCTTGGCATTGCCTTTGATGGCGGGACCTGGTGCCATTAGCTCGGTGATTGTCTCGGCGGCGCAACACAATACGGTTAGCGACCTGATTGGTATGTCGATCACTGTAGTGATCTTCGGCTTGACTAGTTTTACCCTGTTCCGTATGGCGCCAGTAATTTTTAAGCTACTGGGTAAGACTGGGATCAACGTGATCACTCGTCTGATGGGTCTGCTGATGCTGTCTATCGGTATCGAGGTGATGGCAGCAGGCTTTAAGGGCTTGTTCCCCAGCCTTATTGGTGGCTAATAGAAATTCAATAAAAAACGCGCCTTGAGCGCGTTTTTTTATGCCTGTTTTTCTCGCTGCCTTTGTTGTTACTGTAGGTCGATCAAGGAGCCAGCTTTGGCACTAAAGAGGTGCTGGTGCAGACGGGCGGCGAACTCGTCAGTCATCCCCGAAATATAGTCGGCGATAACTCTATTGCAGTTGCCGCCTTGCTGGGACACCTGTTGCCAGCGCTCCTGGGTATTGAGTGGCAGCAGGCGCTCAGGATCGGACGCAAAGGCCTCAAACAGCTCCATCACAATCTGCTGGCCTTTGTATTCCAGCATCTGGATCTCTGGCTTGCGAATAACCCGCATGTAAACAAACTGCTTGAGCACATGCAACGCCTTGGCAAAAGGCGGCTCGAGGTTAGCGTTAAATCGCAACAGTGGCTCACTAAAGGCTGAATTTTCTTCTATCACTATGGCGGTAACGAACCCATTGACCAGGGTGCCTATTGCATCTTTTCTCAGGTGGTTTTCCAGTGCAAAAAGCTTGCTTCCAATGGTGGCGAATTCCTTTGCTATCCATTCATCGTCACTCTGCGCGAGCTGATTGGCGACATCTTGTTGCCACATGGCCTCGGTGACTATGCCCATGACGATGGCATCTTCAAGATCATGAATGGCATAGGCGGTGTCGTCGGCAATCTCCATAATCGAGCAGTCCAGCGACTTGTAATGGGTTCGCTTGTGCTGATCCTTGTCAGTGCTTTGAGCCGAAACAAACAGCGTCTTGTCTTCAACTGACAGCGGCGCTAATACCCAGTCCAATATTGGCTTGTCTTCATCGAAAATGCCTTTCACCGGCCGCCATTGGCTAGGTTTAAGTTGGCGGTAACTGTCGACTTGCGGCCTGGGTGGCGACTGAAATAGCTCACTATGACAAGCGGGATACTTGAGGATCCCAAGCAGGGTACGCCGGGTGAGATTCATGCCAAAGTGCTGAGTATAGGGCTCCAGCGCCGTGAGGATCCTGAAGGTTTGACCGTTGCCCTCAAAGCCGCCATCGCTGCGCATCATATAGTTGAGGGCCACTTCGCCGCCATGTCCAAAAGGGGGGTGACCAATATCGTGGGCCAGGCAGAGGGACTCTATCAGACTCATGGAATCTAGCAGAGAATGAAGCTCAGGGTATTTTTGCTTAAGCTGAGCGCAGATCCCTGTGCCTATCTGCGAAACTTCCAGCGAGTGGGTTAGGCGGGTGCGGTAGAAATCGTTCATGCCAACCCCCAATACCTGGGTCTTGGCTTGCAGGCGTCTAAAGGCCGCCGAATGCAGAATGCGGGCGCGATCGCGCTGATAGGGACTACGATGATCGTTGCGCCTGAGCTTATCTTCTCCTAAACGTCTTTCATGCCAGATGGCTGATGTCATAGCAGGTGTCCTCTGTGGCGAGCCAAGTGCTTTAGAGCAGACGATTGATCTCGTCTAAGTTGAGCTCGAAGCTTGGAATATAGGTCTCGATAAAATAGCGCACTGCCGGATCCGGGTTTTGGTTTAGGGATTCGGTTAGGCGACGTTTGGCGGTATTAAACTCATGGTTGCCGGCAGATTGTTCCTCTAAGCATTTAAGGTAGGCGCAGAGGGTGTCCGCCGATTTGACGATCTGCTTATACTCTTCATCGACCTGATCGCTGAGGAGCAGCGAGCGATAATCCTCTTGAAACTCCTCTGGCACCATCTCCAGTAAGCGGCACTCAGCAATAGCTTCGATCTTCTTGTATTCGGCTTCTATCTCCTTGTTGAAGTACTTAACGGGCGTGGGGAGATCGCCAGTCAGGATCTCGCTGGCATCATGGAAAATGGCCAAGGTGGCAGCGCGCTCGGGACTGAGTTGTTTATCGAATTTTTTGTTGGCAATGATAACCAGGGCATGGGCGACCATGGCGACTTGGAGCGAGTGCTCCTGAACGTTTTCAGGGCGGACGTTGTACATAAGTGGCCAGCGTTGGATCAATTTCATCCTGGCCAGGTGGGCAAACAAATGACTCATACTGCTATCCGTGTTGACACTAAGATGAGATAACATTAACACAGGGCAAGTAAATAGAAACAGTGCCTTAAGAATAAAAAAAGCGATCCTAAGATCGCTTTGATTTATTGGCCTTGCTGGTAATTGGTTACTGGCTATAGCTGGAAAGAAAGTCACCAAACTCCACCAGCGCTTTTTGCAGATCTTCTTTGTGGGGGAGGAAGACGACCCTGAGATGGTCGGGCTCCGGCCAGTTAAAGGCTGTGCCCTGTACCAACAGAATTTTCTTCTCCTTAAGTAGATCAAGCACCAGGCGCTCATCATCACGCAGATTAAACTTCTTGGCGTCAAGCTTAGGGAAAGCATAGAGCGCGCCCTTGGGCTTTTTACAGCTAACCCCAGGGATCTGATTGAGCAGTTCATAACAGGTGTCGCGCTGAACGGTCAATCTGCCTTCTGGGGCGACCAGTTCATTAATGCTTTGATAGCCCCCAAGGGCGGTCTGAATGGCATGCTGATTAGGCACGTTAGAACACAGACGCATAGATGCCAGCATGTCTAGGCCTTCGATATAACTCTTGGCTGCCTTGAGGTTACCCGAGAGTATCATCCAGCCTACGCGAAAACCTGCTGCGCGATAGGATTTAGACAAACCATTGAAGGTAACTGTTAAAATATCGTCTGACAGTGTGGCTGCGGGGATATGCACAGCGTCGTCATACAAGATCTTGTCGTAGATCTCATCGGCAAACAAAATGATGTCATGCTGGCGACACAGCTCGATGATCTCCAGCAGTAACTCTCGCGAATACACAGCGCCGGTGGGGTTGTTTGGGTTGATGAGCACTATGCCACGGGTGCGGCTGCTGATCTTGGATTTAATATCGTCAAGATCGGGAAACCAGTCTGACTCTTCGTCACAGCGATAATGTTGCGCCTTGCCACCAGAGAGATGCACCGCCGCCGTCCACAGAGGATAGTCAGGTGAGGGGACCAGTACCTCATCATCAGTGTTGAGCAGACCTTGCATCGCCATCACAATAAGCTCGGATACGCCGTTACCTATGTAGATATCTTCGATGTCGACACCAAATAGTCCTCGGCTCTGGTAATGCTGCACAATCGCCTTTCGGGCGGAGAACAGCCCTTTAGACTCGCTGTAGCCCTGTGCGCTGGGTAGGTTAAGGATGACGTCACGTACTATCTCTTCCGGGGCCTCGAAACCAAAGGGGGCCGGGTTACCGATATTGAGCTTAAGGATGCGATGTCCTTCATCTTCAAGGCGCCTTGCCTCTTTATGAACCGGGCCTCGGATGTCATAACAGACGGTATCGAGTTTGTTGGATTTAATGATAGGGCGCATCGAAACCTCGTGATTGCCAGTATGCAAAAAGAAAAGCTGATTATTTCAAAGCTCGTAAGTTATCGAACAATAACGAAAAAAAGTATTGTTTAAAAGGGGCTTTCGCGCAATTTTGGAAATATTTTTAGAGGAATATTCTGCGTGGTTAACTTGTTAAATTGCTATTTAGTGTTTTGCTCTGCCGTGGCGGCCTTTATAGGTGGTAAATACTGGTTTGGTGGGATAAAGGTATAAAAAAGCCAGCGATAAACGCTGGCTTTTATGATTAAGTTAACGGCTTGTTTAAGCGCGTTTCTTGAATTCGTGTGTACGAGTGTCGATCTCAATTAGATCGCCAGTCTTAACGAAGTCAGCAACACTCAGCGTTGCGCCGCCAGCAATCGTTGCAGGCTTCATCACTTTACCAGAGGTGTCGCCACGAGCCGAAGGCTCAGTGTAAGTCACTTCGCGTACAACAGTTGTTGGTAGCTCAACAGAGATAGCCTTACCTTCATAGAAGGTAACTTGGCACTGCTCTTCCATACCATCAACGATATAAGCCGCTGCATCGCCCAGGTTGTCAGCTTCAACGTCATACTGGTTGTATTCAGCATCCATGAAAACATACATAGGATCGGCAAAGTATGAATAGGTACAATCAAGACGGTCTAGAATGATATCTTCCATCTTGTCTTCACCCTTAAAGGTGGTTTCGGTAGATGAGTCTTGAAGTAGGTTCTTCAGTTTCATCTTAACGATAGCCGCGTTACGGCCTGAACGAGTTGTTTCAGTTTTTTGAACAACCCATGGGCTGCCATCTAACATGATCACGTTTCCAGGACGGATTTCATGAGCAGTTTTCATTTCTCTATTTCCTATATTTTAGGGTGTTTCTATTTCAACGCAGTATCTTAGCTATTTTTGACGAATTGAACTAGTCGTGTTGCAAGATCTGCATCATTTAATGCGTCACTCGGCCAGTTTTGCGCGTGTTGCGTCAAGACCGGGTGGGCGTTAGTCACGTGTTGCCACAGGGGAACGAGCTCCTCCTGGGCACCTTGGTTAAAGCCTAGATTGAGCATTTTCCAGGCCTTTGCAATTTCTGGGGCCAGATTATGACAATAAAGTGCCATAAAGGCTTCTAATTTTATCAGATGATAGTCTTCTTCCTGGGGATAGATGTGCCAGATAAAGGGGCGAGCCGCCCATTGTGCCCGTAGGAAGGAGTCTTCGCCGCGGACAATATTAAAATCGCAGCTCCATAGCAATCTATCGTAGCCTTGCTGATCTGTCATCGGCAGAATGTGTACCGTTAGCTTATCTAGGGTAAATTGTTGACCAGGCTGGCAAGCCGCCGTATCACCGATTAACGTTTTTAGGCTGTTTAGGCTTCTACCCACTGGGACTAACAGGTGCACTTTTTGCTCGCCAGTGCGCCAAAGCTGACAAAGCGTCTCAAGGCTTGGCGTTTCATAACTAAAGAGGCTTATGACGGTATCATCAGTATTTATGCCCTTAAGCCCTAACTGGTTAAAGTAATCAAGACGTTGATTAGTGGTCTGCCAGTGCTCACGCTTGGTCAAAAGATCGGCTTCGCAGATGAGACCGCCTGTTTTGTGGGTAAAGCCGGGGAAGTAAAAATGTTTTTTAAGGCCGCTACGCTGCAAAGAGGGCAGCCCATGACAACCTTCGACCCAATCTTCGGCGCTGAGGTACTCTAGGTTGAGCCAGACAGGAACCTTGCCGCCACCTTGGTGCAGGGCTGTGATACTGTTTATGACCTCTGCAGGCAGCTCACAGGCAAAAGCTTCGATAAGCACTTTGCCAGGGACATAGGCTAAACTTAACGGCTCATCCCAATGTTTGATGCACACGCCTTCGAAGGATTGGCTAGGGCAGTTGGGATCAAGCTTTGGTAAGATATGCGCGAAGCTTGCAAGGTCATCGACCCAAAGGTGGATCTCAAGTCCGTATTCTTTGGCGAGTTGTTTCGCCAAGCGCCAGGTGACTCCAATATCGCCATAGTTATCGACGACGGCGCAAAAAATATCCCAGTGGCTGTGGTGGTCTTGATTTGACATGGAAAACTTGGCTGATCTCAGTTTATATCGTGGACGTCACGAGCAAGTTTGGATGAATCTGGCGTAGAGCTAAAAAAAGCGGCTGTTAGCCGCTTTTTATGCTGTTCAGGCCGGGAAGTTAGTCTTCCAGCTCTGCAAGGCACATCTCTTCGTAGATCTGTTTAACCCACGCATCGACACGCTCTTCGGTCAGTTCGGGTTGACGGTCTTCGTCAATTCCCAGACCGACGAAGTGTTTGTCGTCGGCAAGACCTTTAGAGGCTTCGAAGTCGTAGCCGTCTGTTGGCCAGTGACCGATAACAACGGCACCGCGTGCTTCGACGATCTCGTTGACCATGCCCATGGCATCGAGGAAATACTCGGCATAATCTTCCTGATCGCCACAACCAAAGATAGCGACCAGTTTACCGTCGAAATCAATCTGCTCTAATTCAGGGAAGAAATCATCCCAATCACATTGGGCTTCACCGTAATACCAGGTAGGGATACCGAATAGCAGCAGATCATATTCTGCGATCTGTTCTTTGGTACTCTTGGCGATATCCTTGACGTCGACCATCTTCTTACCCAGCTTCTTCTGGATCATCTTGGCGACGGCTTCGGTATTACCCGTATCACTGCCGAAAAAAAGACCTACAGTTGCCATTGTCTTTCCTTTATCTAGTTCACTAATGTTTGTTTCAATACCAGTTAAGATCAGCGTGTAACCTGCTTAAGCAGTATCGATTCGATTAATTGGCTGCGGCTGATGTTACTGGCCAAAGCCTTTTCATTCAAGGCGTCATACAAATCTTGTGACACCTTTAACTCTATTCGTTTTAATCCGGCTGCACGGTCGCGCTGGATCTGATTTCGTTTGTTGACCTTTAGTTGTTGCTCTCTGGGGAGTGGATTACTGCGAGGACGTCCTCTGCGTTTTTCCGTAGCAAACAGGTCTATCGTTGTTCTATCTGAAGATTCTTTTGCCATCGAATGTTCATTTAACCTATGCCTGAGCTCTCCCAAGAGAGTTGGATCAAGCCCTTAGCTACAAACCCGGCACAGCCGAGAAATAATACTAACCAAACAATATAACGGCCAAATTTAGGGACATTTCCCTGTTTGAGCACGTCATGAATTGCCATACCTATAAAGAAGAATATCGCTGCAAAGAACAGGTTTAAGCCAACGGCTTCTATCTGTTCCATGTACTGAGATAACATGCTGCGTTCCCTCAGGCTAAAAAAAGAGGCGCGAATATACCATAGTTAAGCGTTATCTGCTACACGCTTTACAGACAAGATTTAGTCATTTTGTGCAATAAACTCGGTAACGATACGATTGAAAATCGCTGGCTTTTGTGCGTGTAACCAATGACCTGTGCCAGCCAATGTCTTTGACTGTATCTTAGGAAACTGAGAGACAAATGCCTGGCGATGGGCTGACGTAACGTAATCTGAGTCGGCGCCGCGAATACATAGGCTAGGGCCAGTGTATTGTTGCTCGCTCAAGGGTAATGGCCAGCCTATCAGATGAGGGTAACTAGTCTTAAGCCCGGCAAGATTCATTTTCCAGATAAATCCTTGATCGTCTTTGGCTAAGTTTTTAAGTAAAAACAGTGCCGTGCCTTCGTCAATGCCAGCATCGAGTAATTGCTTTTGGGCCTCAGCACGATTATTTAGCGAGCTGAGATTGATGTGACTCAGTCCTTCAAATACCGTTTGATGTCTAGGCTGATAGGCTACCGGTGAGATGTCAGCGGCAACCAGACTCTTTACGCGATCGGCATAAAGCAGGGCGGTTGCCATGGCAATCTTACCGCCCATTGAGTGACCAACAAGGTGCGCCTGATCGAGTTCGAGTTCATCCATCAGGCCAACTAATGCCTCGGCGACCATGGGGTAATCCATGTTAGGCCAATGGGGACTAAGGCCATGGTTAGGCACATCAATACGTATCACCTGATAACCATCTAGTGAGTTGCCTAAGGTTTTTAGGTTGTCTAGGTTACCAAAGAGTCCGTGGATAAGAATAACCGGGCTACCTTGCCCCGATTGGGTGTAATTTAAGCTGGTCATGGCGTTAACAACATCAGTGATCTTGGGCAAATTGTGCCTGTAAACTCGGCTAAATGACAGTACTAACCCAGGCGCTGGCAATTCTCTGCTGGGATTTTGTTCACTTAACGGCTAATTTATTGATCTTGTAACCAAGTTGTGGATTTTTAATGCGATCGGTCTTTATTCCTGTGGGAAAGATAGCATACACTTGAACGGATCTGGCATGAGTGGATCCGGATCGCGATACGCTAACAATAACCTAATTACCTTTACAGTCTAAGGAAGATTCTAGTCATGAAATATATTGAGATTGATGAAGAGCTATATCGCCATATTGCCAGCAAGACTGAGCGCATAGGAGAGAGTGCTTCAGAGATCCTGCGACGCTTACTCGGCCTAGACGTAGAGACAGTTGCCATGGAGGCGCCCAGCCAGATCAGCCAGCCGGGTCTGGATAAAGAGGTGGCAACCCAATCACAGCAACAATCACAGCAGGTCGCAGCGCTCGATGCCGATAGCTTGTTAGATAAGGCGGCACTGGCCCAGCAAAAGGGCGCAGTGGGTCGTTTCCTGTTTACCTTAGAGGCTATCTATAAAGCGACGCCTAATCAGTTTGACCAGGTGCTGCAGATCCAGGGGCGCGATCGTCTCTATTTTGCTACCTCAAAAGAGTCATTGCTTAAGGCCAGTAAGTCGGCAAATCCAAAAGAGATTGGTAACAGCGGCTTTTGGGTGACTACCAACAATAATACCGCCAAGAAACGCACCATATTGAGCGAAGTGTTAGGACAGTTTGGGGTGCAAGAAAAACAGATTGAAAACATTATTGGTCATATTTAGGTGACACACTAAAGCTCAATCTATCCGATACTTAGGAGTACATTTTGGCGCTACATGAGCGAGCCGGTAAGACGGCACAACAAAGGGACTTGGTTAATATTCCTAAACTGATGAGCCACTACTATCGGCTCTCACCGGATGTGACCAAAGATACACAAAAGGTCACATTTGGCACCTCGGGTCACAGAGGTTGTGCCTTTAATAAGAGTTTCAACGAAAAGCATATCTTGGCCATCGTCCAGGCGGTGGTCGACTATCGACTCGATGCCGGTATTTGCGGGCCTATGATAGTGGGCATAGATACCCACGCGCTGTCTCAAGCGGCTTATGTCACAGCACTTGAGGTGCTGACGGCCAATGGTGTACAGGTGATTGTCGCAAAAGATGATGAATATACGCCAACGCCTGTAGTGTCGCATGCCATCATTGCGGCTAACAGAGAACAGGGGGCAGAGCTCACCGACGGTCTGATTATCACACCTTCCCATAATCCACCTCAGGATGGGGGGATCAAGTACAATCCGCCCCACGGTGGCCCGGCAGAAGGTCAGATCACCGCTTGGGTTGAGCAGCGTGCCAATGACTATTTGGCAAAACAGCTCGAAGGGGTGAAGCGACTGGCTTATTCGGTTGCGATTAACACAAGCCTTATCGAAGCACGGGATCTCATGGCTGCTTATGTCAAGGATCTCGAGCAAGTGATTGATATGCAGGCCATTAAAAATGCTGGTATTCGTATTGGGGTCGACCCCTTAGGCGGGTCTGGTATCCATTACTGGGCCAAGATTGCAGAGCAGTATGGTCTGGATATTACTTTAGTCAATGATCGTATCGATCCCACCTTTGGATTTATGCCGCTGGATAAGGATGGCAAGATTCGCATGGATTGCTCATCACCCTATGCGATGGCAGGGCTACTAGCTCATCAGGATGAGTTTGATATCTGCGTCGGTAACGACCCAGATTACGACAGACACGGTATCGTTTGTCCGGGTAGCGGGCTGATGAACCCAAATCACTATTTGGCGGTGGCGATCGAATATCTACTGTCTCATCGCCCGCAATGGTCGGCCGACCTTAAGATAGGTAAGACACTGGTCTCCAGCGCCATGATAGATAAGGTATGCATTGAGCAGTCTCGCAGTTTGTGTGAAGTGCCTGTGGGCTTTAAATGGTTTGTTGACGGTCTTGCCGAGGGCAGTTTCGCCTTTGGCGGCGAAGAAAGCGCCGGCGCCGCTTTTTTACGCCGTGATGGTGGCAGCTGGTGTACCGATAAAGATGGTTTTATCTTGGCATTGCTGTCAGCGGAGATCCTGGCGGTAACTGGTAACACACCTGCGCAGCTCTACGCTGAGATGGTTGAACGCCATGGCGAAAGCTTTTATAAACGTATCGATTCACCCGTTAAACCAAAGCGCAAGGCCAAGTTTAATCAGTTGGTCGCCGAAGGAGTGACGGCTGAGCATCTTGGTAGCAAAATCTTAGCAAATGATGAGATCCTGCAGGTGCTAACTCACGCACCAGGTAATGGCGCAGCCATTGGCGGCTTGAAAGTTGTGACCGCTAACGCCTGGTTTGCCGCGCGGCCATCGGGGACAGAAGCCCTGTTTAAGCTTTATGGTGAGAGTTTTGTTAGCGACGATCATCTTGAAAGCGTATTAGCACAGGCGCAGCAGATGATAGAGCACTTGCTATCAACTTAGGCTGTATAAAAAGTATAACCTGTATTGAATTTAGCCCCGGTAAAGCCAGTGTTTCACTGGCTTTTGTCGTTATAAAGAGGATCAGCATGACGAAAACCGATAAGAAACGGGATAAGGCACTTCGTGAGCAGTTGACGCAGATGTGTGTCGAGGCTAAGGAGTGCTTTGCTGGATTTCAGTGGCTAACCCATCAGGTTGATTATGGCCGTTTTCCATCGAGCTTAAAGGTTATCTGCGTATTTGATAGTAAAGCGTCATTAGCGGAATTTAAGGCTGCTGGCCAAGAGGCACAACTCAAAATAATGCTAGCGGATGCCCTAAGCGGTCTAAGTGGTTTAAATGGTATAAGCGGTCTAAAGCTTTCATCCAAGCAATTGGACGGTGTGTTACAGCTTGATACTGAATAGGCATGCGTTAGTAAAGGCCCTGGTCATAGGGCGAAACGCTTAAAGTAAAAAACTGAGCGCCTAAATTAAACGCTCAGTTAAACGCTCAGTTAAACGCTCAGTTTTTGTGTGCTGACTCCTGAGAACGGTCGGCTAGCTAGCTTAATAGGTTAGGTGACAGCTAGGTAGATCATTCTTTTCAAGATAGTTCTGATGATACTCTTCGGCCTTGTGGAAAGTTTGCACGGGCACTATCTCGGTCACGATTGGCCTTAATCCCCACTTGCCACTGCGAGCCAGAGCAAGTTTAGAAGCCTCTGCCTGCTCCTTTTGAATCTTATTGTGGAAGAAGATCGCGCTGCGGTATTGGCTGCCAATATCACCGCCCTGCATATTCAAAGTGGTAGGATTGTGGTTGCTCCAAAAGACGGCGAGCAGATCATCAAAGCTCACCTTAGTCTCATCAAACTCTACCTGGACCACCTCGGCATGGCCAGTGGTGCCAGTTTTGACTTCTTTATAGCTTGTGGCGCTGTCCTTACCACCCATATAGCCACAGGTGGCGGAAATAACACCGTCTATTTGCTTGAAAAAATACTCAACACCCCAGAAACAGCCTGCGCCAAATGTTGCTAGTGCCATGTATGACCTCTTATTGATTAAACCTGTGTCCATCTCGCGTATCCGTTTAAACGTTTAGATGGCTAGACGGCCTTATTCTGTATTATCTGATTAACGAATGCAACCAGGAAAATCTTGTTGCTGGCATTGGCGCGCGTGGCCGATGGCGCCCTTAAGTGATACTATGCTTGCCAGTTGATAATAATGCTAATAAATCCAAGGAGTCGCCCCGCTAACTTGGCCACTTAAGTGACCTGGCACGGCGATGCAATAAAGGAGTTTTCTGTGCAAGACACCCTGATGTTGTCGAAAGACTTTTTGCAACTGACCCTAGACAACCCACATGGCCTTAATGCCCCCTTTGAGTTTTGCTTAGGGCAACACACCCAAGTCTCGGTATGGGATACAGGGGTGATACTGTTTGAGCCGCTAACTGAACTTAATGCAGAGACCAAGAGTATCGTGCTTTCATCAGCAGTTCATGGCAACGAAACGGCACCTATCGAGCTGTGTGATCAACTGATCACAGCGCTCCTGTCTGAAAAACTTATCACCCGCCACCGGGTGTTGTTCTTGATCGGTAATCCGCCAGCCATTCTAAACGGCACTCGTTTTGTTGAAGAGAATCTCAACCGCCTGTTTAGTGGCGCACATTCTAGAGGCGAAGGCCTAGTCAATCAGGAGCGTGAACGCGCGAAACAACTAGAGCAGTATGTGGACCGCTTCTTTAATGCCGGTCCCGAGGGCGGCAGTCGTTACCACTACGATCTGCATACCGCGATTCGCGCTTCCAAGCATGAGAAGTTTGCCATCTATCCTTATCCCCACGGGAAGCCCTATAGCGGCGAACAGATCATGTTTCTGGCCGCCTGCGGCATTAAAACTGTGTTGTTTCATCATGAGCCGACGACCACCTTTAGCTATTTTTCTGCCCACGGTTATCAGGCCCACGCCTTTACTATTGAGCTGGGCAAGGTAATGCCATTTGGTCAGAACGATATGACTCGCTTTATCGAGGTGAAAGAGATGCTTACTCGCCTGGTGACGGGCAAGGCGTTAGAGCTTGGCGAGTTTGATGAAAGCCAGGTGAATCTGTATCAGGTGAATCGTTCAATCAACAAGCATTTTGATGATTTTAGTTTTACCTTTTCGGGTGACGTAGAGAATTTTACTGCTTTTCCAAAGGGTTATATATTAGCAAAAGAGGGAGGTACTGAGATTAAGGTCGAGGCAGACGCCGAGTCTATCGTTTTCCCTAATGCCAATGTACCCGTTGGTCAGCGTACTGTGCTGTGTTTAGTGCCAGCAAAAGATTATCGCGTGGTTTAGTGTACGGCTTGTAAAGCTAGCGATACATGAGGCAAGCTAGCTAGTTGACAGCACAAGGAGGCTTTAACTTGCTAGGTAGTTTACGTTAACGTAACTTTAAGGCCGCGTCATAAAAGAGAATAGTGGACAACTTAGGGTGTTCACAGTCAGATAACAAGAATACTCAGCTGATAAGAGAATAGTATGAGCAACGCAACGAGCAATACAGAGACTGTCCATCGCGTCAGTTTTCTCGATAAGGACTCATTATCGATCCCGATCTTGAAGATCCTCCAAGCCGATGGTACCACCTTCGAAAATGCTGTGTTACCCGTGATCGATCAGGCTTTGGCTGCCAAAATTTATGATACCTGTGTGTTTACACGGGTGTTAGATGAGCGGATGTTAGCCGCGCAACGTCAGGGACGGATCAGCTTCTATATGACCTGCACCGGGGAAGAAGCCGCCGTGGTTGGCAGTGTCGCTGCCTTAGAGCAAGACGATGTGATCTTGGCTCAGTATCGTGAGCATGCGGCCATCCGCTACCGTGGTTTTACCACCGAACAGTTTATGAACCAGATGTTCAGCAATGAGAAAGATCTGGGTAAAGGGCGCCAAATGCCTATTCACTATGGTAGTGAAGCGCTTAATTACCAGACTATCTCATCGCCGCTGGCCACACAGATCCCTCAAGCTACGGGTGTGGGTTATAGCCTCAAGATGCAGGGCAAGCGCAATGTTGCCATCTGCTATTTTGGCGAAGGCGCAGCCTCGGAAGGCGATTTTCATGCCGGTTTAAACATGGCGGCCGTGCTTAACTCGCCCACCATCTTCTTTTGCCGTAACAATGGCTATGCAATCTCGACCCCTACCAACGAGCAGTTTGCCGGTAATGGTATCGCTAGCCGCGGTGTGGGCTATGGCATGCATACTATACGCGTGGACGGTAACGATATGCTGGCCGTATTGGCTGCGACTCAGCAGGCAAGAGCCTATGCGCTGGAAAATAACAAGCCAGTGCTGATTGAAGCCATGACCTATCGTCTGGGCGCTCACTCATCATCTGACGACCCATCTGGGTATCGCTCAAAGGATGAAGAGGCTAAGTGGCAGCAACACGATCCGGTGAAGCGTTTCAAGTTGTGGTTGATCAACAAAGGCTGGCTCGCCGAGAGCGATGATGTGACGCTGTACGAGAAATACCGTGAAGAGGTATTAGCAGCGGTGAAAGTGGCCGAAAAATTACCAGCGCCACGTATCGAGGAGATCATCGAAGATGTGTTGGATGAGCCTACGCCGAGACTGAAGCAGCAACTGAGCGAGCTTAAGCAGCACATCAAGAAATATCCTGATTCCTATCCACGCAGTGCAGGGAGAGATTAAATCGTGGCCAAGATTAATATGTTACAAGCCATCAACGATGCCTTGACCATCGCGATGGAGACTGACGATAAGGCGGTTATCTTTGGTGAAGACGTGGGCCATTTTGGTGGCGTTTTTCGAGCCACCTCAGGATTACAAGAGAAGTTTGGTCGTGATCGCTGCTTTAACACGCCGCTGACCGAGCAGGGCATTGCCGGTTTTGCCAATGGTCTAGCATCAAATGGTATGACGGCGATTGCCGAGATCCAGTTTGCCGATTACATCTTCCCAGCGTTCGACCAGATAGTGAACGAGTCGGCTAAGTTCAGATACCGTAGTGGTAATGAGTTCGATGTGGGCGGTATTACATACCGTACACCATATGGTGGCGGGATCGCCGGTGGTCACTACCACTCGCAGTCACCAGAGGCCTACTTTACTCAGACACCGGGTCTAAAGGTGGTTGTGCCGCGCAACGCGTATCAAGCCAAAGGGCTGCTATTAGCTTCCATTCGCGATAAAAACCCTGTGGTCTTCTTCGAACCTAAGCGTCTCTACCGCGCCAGCGTCGGCGAGGTGCCAGATGAAGCCTATGAAATTGAGTTAGGCAAGGCGGAAGTGGTTCAGGAAGGTACAGATATTACCGTACTGGCCTGGGGCGCACAGATGGAGATCGTCGAAGAAGCGGCTAAGTTGGCGGCTAAGAAAGGGATCTCTTGCGAGGTGATTGACCTGCGTACTCTTGCACCATGGGATGTCGATACGGTTGCCGAGTCGGTGAAAAAGACTGGACGTTTGGTGATCAACCATGAGGCGCCATTGACCGGTGGCTTTGCGGGCGAGATCGCCGCTACCATTCAGCAAGAGTGTTTCCTCTATCTTGAATCACCCATTAGTCGTGTGTGTGGTTTAGACACGCCATATCCGCTGATCCATGAAAAAGAATATATGCCTGATGCGCTCAAGACCTTTGAAGCGATCAAAGCATCGATGAAATACTAGGAGCCCAGGCATGATTAAAGATTTTATTTTGCCCGATATCGGTGAGGGCGTGGTTGAGTGTGAGTTAGTCGAGTGGTTAGTGGCCGAAGGGGACACAGTCACTGAAGATCAGCCGATTGCCGATGTGATGACAGATAAGGCCTTAGTTCAGATCCCAGCTGTGCATGCTGGTGTCATCAAAAAACTTCACTATAAAAAAGGTGATATCGCCATCGTTCATGAGCCGCTGTATTCGGTTGAAATCGATGGAGAGGCCGCTGATGACGTAGCGTCAGAACCGGTCGATGAAAAAGTCGTTCAATCTGATTCACAGCAAAACATTGCCGGTAAGCGTGTAGAAGAGTTCCTGCTGCCCGATATCGGCGAGGGGATTGTTGAGTGTGAACTGGTCGAGTGGCTAGTTCAAGAGGGCGACATGGTGGTCGAAGATCAGCCTATCGCCGATGTAATGACGGACAAGGCCCTGGTGCAGATCCCGGCAATTAAGAGCGGTAAGGTTGTCAAACTACATTACCGTAAGGGACAACTTGCCCAGGTGCACACCCCTCTGTTTGCTATCGAAGTTGATGCTGAAGAAGGCGCTGTTGCTGCGCCAGTGACTGAGCAGGCTCCAGAGCAATCTGAGGTGGCCGAATCTGAACTGCATGCACCGGCAGCAAACGGTAAGGCGCTGGCAAGCCCGGCGGTACGTCGTTTAGCCCGTAGCTATGATATCGACTTAAGCCAGGTTCCAGGCACTGGCAAGCACGGTCGTGTCTACAAAGAAGATGTAGAGCGTTTCCGCAGCGGTGAGGCGGTTAAAGCAAAAGCCGCAAAAGAGCAGATACAAAGCGAGCCAAGCGCTGCGCCTGTAGTGGCCTCAGCCGGTGATCGCGTTGAGCCTATCCGCGGCGTGAAGGCGGTGATGGCCAAGATGATGACCGAATCTGTGTCTACCATTCCGCACTTTACTTACTGTGAAGAGTTGGATTTGACTGAATTAGTCGCGCTGCGAGAGTCGATGAAGGCGCGTTACTCGAGTGACGATCTTAAGCTTACCATGATGCCTTTCTTTATGAAGGCGATGTCATTGGCGCTTACCCAGTTCCCTGGTATTAATAGCCGAGTGAACCAAGATTGCACCGAGCAGACTTTCGTCGCATCTCACAATATCGGCATGGCGGTAGATTCAAAAGTGGGTCTTTTAGTGCCAAACGTTAAAGATGTGCAGCAAAAGTCTATCCTTGAGGTGGCTAGCGAGATCACTCGTTTGACTAAAGATGCCCGAAGCGGACGTGTAAGCCCTGCGGATCTGAAAGGCGGTAGTATCTCTATCTCAAACATTGGCGCGCTCGGCGGCACAGTGGCCACACCTATCATCAACAAGCCTGAGGTAGCCATTGTCGCACTGGGTAAGCTGCAGACTCTGCCACGCTTTAACGACAAGGGTGAGGTTGAGGCGCGTAAGATCATGCAGATCAGCTGGTCTGGCGATCACAGGGTGATTGATGGTGGTACCATTGCCCGCTTCTGTAATCTGTGGAAGCAATACCTTGAGTCTCCACAAGAGATGTTGCTGGCGATGCACTAATTGTTTCGTAATCTCATTAAGAAGGGCGCCGATGGCGCTCTTTTTTTTATCTGGAGTTAATCTTTCGCGCCAGATTAAGTATAATGCCGCTAATTAGTCCCACTCTTTGGTTTGAGCATGAGTCAAGTAGCACCAAGCATCGAAAATATTCAATACCCGTTTCCAGCAAAGCCCATTCCCCTAAGCGATAGTGAGAAGCAGGCCTATAAGGCGCGCATCAAGCAGCTATTGAAAGAGAAAGAGGCGGTATTGGTGGCGCATTACTACACAGACCCTGAGATCCAGGCTCTTGCTGAAGAGACTGGCGGCTGTGTGTCTGACTCGCTGGAGATGGCCCGTTTTGGACGCGACCATCCTGCTAAGACACTGATTGTGGCGGGTGTTAAATTTATGGGCGAGACCTCAAAGATCTTAAGCCCAGAAAAGACAGTGCTTATGCCTACCTTGGACGCGACCTGTTCTCTGGATGTTGGGTGTCCTATCGAGACCTTTAGCGCCTTCTGCGATGCTCACCCGGATCATACGGTTGTAGTGTATGCCAATACCTCTGCTGCCGTTAAGGCGCGCGCGGACTGGGTGGTTACCTCTAGTATTGCGCTTGAGATTGTTGAACATCTTGATAGTCAGGGTAAAAAGATTATTTGGGGACCGGATCGTCATCTCGGTAGCTATATCGCTAAGCAGACAGGTGCAGAGATGCTGATGTGGCAGGGCGAATGTATTGTCCATGATGAGTTTAAGGCCAAGGCACTGAAACAACTCAAAGAGCAGTATCCTGATGCAGCGGTGTTAGTGCACCCAGAGTCGCCAGCCAGCGTTGTAGAGATGGCCGATGCCGTTGGGTCAACCAGCCAGTTGATTAAGGCTGCGCAGACGCTAGAAAATGACACCTTTATCGTGGCGACAGATAAGGGGATCTTCTACAAAATGCAGCAGGCGGCGCCTAATAAGACGCTTATCGAGGCCCCTACAGGTGGAAATGGTGCGACCTGCCGTAGTTGCGCCCATTGTCCTTGGATGGCGATGAATGGTCTTAAGGCTATTGAAGCTGCGCTGTTAAATGATGGTAGTGAGCAGCATGAAATTTTTGTAGATGAGTCGCTCCGTGAGCGTGCCTTGCTGCCACTTGATCGCATGTTGGATTTTGCGAAAACACTTAACATGCAGGTGAAAGGCAACGCCTAAAGGGGTGTGATCACATTCACACAACAGCATAAAAGCACCTAAAGGTGCTTTTTTTATGGTTCATCGCGGCTTTCCGGGGA
>NZ_JSFF01000038.1:0-10586 GCF_000773485.1 Shewanella sp. ECSMB14101
ACTGAAAAAGGCAGCTTAGGCTGCCTTTTTTATTGCTCGAAATAGGGCTGGTTTTTCTGATCGAGTTGAGTATAATACTCGCCACTTTGACAGTTAGCGCGAAAGTGATGCTAATTCGTTCAATGGGCTTGATCTCCGAGTTTAGATCAGTATAATAGCCCCTCGCCTTAACCATTAGGCGAAAGATTGTCGGTTCTCGAAGCCGACGTAAAATAATACAGCGACTCCGATTTGGAGTCGAACGGTTAAATCATCTCGCTCTGCTTTTCCAGTAAGGAAGAAGCTAGAGGGTGATTTTTTATGTGTCCATTTTAGGAGCTCTGGTCAATGCAGAACCAAAGAATCCGTATCCGCTTAAAAGGATTTGATCATCGTCTGATCGATCAGTCTACTGCGGAAATCGTTGAAACTGCTAAGCGCACAGGCGCCCAGGTACGTGGTCCAATCCCACTACCAACGCGTAAAGAGCGTTATACCGTTTTGATCTCTCCACACGTTAATAAAGATGCGCGTGATCAGTACGAACTTCGTACTCATAAGCGTCTTGTTGACATCGTAGAGCCGACTGAAAAGACTGTAGATGCACTTATGCGTCTAGATCTTGCGGCAGGTGTTGACGTTCAAATTAGCTTAGGTTAATTGAGATCCTTAGAAGAGGTTTGAGAGATGGCTATCGGTCTTATCGGTCGTAAAGTAGGTATGACTCGCATCTTCACTGAAGATGGTGCGTCAATACCTGTAACAGTAATTGAAATTGCAGCTAACCGTGTTGCTCAAGTGAAAACTTTAGAAACTGACGGTTACCGTGCACTTCAAGTTACTACTGGTACCAAAAAAGCTAATCGCATCACTAAACCAGAAGCAGGTCACTTTGCTAAGGCTGGCGTTGAAGCTGGTCGTGGTTTGTGGGAAATGCGTTTGGCTGATGGTGAAGGCGAAGGCATCGAAGTAGGTGCTGAGCTTAATGTTGATATCTTCGCTGACGTAGCGAAAGTTGATGTTACTGGTCAATCAAAGGGTAAGGGCTTCCAAGGCGGTATCAAGCGTTGGAACTTCCGTACTCAAGATGCAACACACGGTAACTCATTGGCACATAGAGCTAACGGTTCTATCGGTCAAAACCAAACACCTGGTCGCGTTTTCAAAGGTAAGAAAATGTCAGGCCACATGGGTGCCGAGCAAGTAACGACTCAAAATCTAGACGTTGTACGTGTAGATGCTGAGCGCAACCTGCTATTGGTTAAGGGTGCAGTTCCAGGCGCTACTAATGGCGACCTGATCATCAAGCCTGCCGTTAAAGCTTAGGTCTGAGGAGATAGTAATGGAATTGGTATTGAAAGACGCACAGAGTGCTCTTGAAGTTTCCGAAACTACCTTCGGCCGTGACTTTAATGAAGCACTGGTTCATCAGGTAGTTGTAGCATACGCTGCAAACGCGCGTCAGGGCACTCGTGCTCAAAAGACTCGCGCAGAAGTAACTGGCTCTGGCAAAAAGCCATGGCGCCAAAAAGGTACTGGCCGCGCACGTGCCGGTACTGTTAAAGGCCCAATCTGGCGTGGCGGTGGCGTATCTTTCGCTGCTAAAACACAAGATCACAGCCAAAAAGTAAACAAGAAGATGTACCGCGGAGCGCTTAAGAGCATTCTGTCTGAATTAGTACGTCAAGATCGCCTTGTTGTTGTTGAATCATTCGGTGTTGAAGCTCCTAAGACTAAAGAGTTGAAGGCTAAGCTGAAAGACATGAACCTGGAAGACGTATTAATTGTTACTCCAGAGATTGACGAGAACTTGTTCTTAGCTGCACGCAACCTATACAAAGTTGACGTTCGTGACGTTGCTGGTATCGACCCAGTTAGCCTAATCGCGTTCAACAAAGTACTAGTTACTGCCGATGCTGTTAAGCAAATCGAGGAGATGCTGGGATGATAAGCGAAGAACGTTTGCTAAAAGTTATTCTAGCGCCACACATCTCTGAAAAGAGTACTGTTTGCGCTGAAAATAACAACACGGTAGTTTTCCGTGTGGCTATCGATGCGACTAAAGCTGAAATTAAAGCTGCAGTAGCTAAGTTGTTCGAAGTTGAAGTAGATTCAGTTCGCACTCTAGTTAACAAAGGTAAGACTAAGCGTCACGGTGCCCGTACTGGCCGTCGTAGCGATTGGAAAAAAGCCTATGTGACTTTAGCTGCTGGTGCTGACATCGATTTCGTCGGCGCTGAGTAAGCAAAGGAGAATTATCATGGCAGTTATTAAGTGTAAGCCAACCTCTGCTGGTCGTCGCCACGTTGTTAAAGTGGTAAACAGCGATCTGCATAAGGGTAAACCCTTTGCTGGCCTGTTGGCGAAAAAGTCTAAGAGTGGTGGCCGTAACAACACTGGTCGCATCACTGTTCGTCACGTAGGTGGTGGACACAAGCAGCACTACCGTATTGTTGACTTCAAGCGCAACAAAGACGGTATCCCTGCAAAGGTTGAGCGTTTGGAATATGATCCAAACCGTACCGCAAACATCGCACTTGTTTTGTATGCTGATGGTGAGCGTCGTTATATCCTTGCAGCCAAAGGCATGCAAGCTGGTGATAAGATCCAGTCTGGTATCGATGCTGAAATCAAAGTGGGTAACGCTTTGCCATTACGCAACATCCCAGTAGGTAGTGTGGTTCACGCTGTTGAAATGAAGCCTGGTAAAGGTGCTCAGATCGCACGTTCAGCCGGTACTTATGTACAAGTTGTAGCTCGTGATGGCGCTTACGCCACTCTACGTCTTCGCTCTGGCGAAATGCGTAAAGTGCCTGTAGATTGCCGCGCGACATTAGGTGAAGTTGGTAATGCCGAGCATATGCTACGCCAGTTAGGTAAAGCAGGTGCTAAGCGCTGGAGAGGCGTACGCCCAACAGTTCGTGGTGTTGCAATGAACCCAGTAGACCATCCACATGGTGGTGGTGAAGGCCGTACTTCTGGTGGTCGTCATCCAGTATCTCCATGGGGTGTCCCAACTAAGGGTTATAAGACCCGTAGTAACAAACGCACCGACAAGTACATCGTACGTCGTCGTAACAAAAAGTAAGAGGATTCGCCATGCCACGTTCTCTCAAGAAAGGTCCATTCATTGACCTACACTTGCTGAAGAAGGTAGAGAAAGCGATGGAAGCGGGTGACAAGAAGCCTATTAAGACTTGGTCTCGCCGCTCAATGATCATCCCTAACATGATTGGGTTGACCATCGCTGTCCATAATGGTCGTCAGCACGTACCTGTGTTCGTAACTGACGAAATGATCGGCCACAAGCTTGGTGAATTTTCACCAACTCGCACTTATCGCGGCCATGCTGCTGATAAGAAAGCGAAGAAGCGTTAATACGGGAGACTCAAGATGGAAGTTTTAGCTAAACATCGTTTTGCCCGTACGTCGCCTCAGAAGTGTCGTTTGGTTGCAGATCAAATTCGTGGACTGCCTGTTGCTAAGGCTCTAGAAATTTTAACTTTCAGCCCAAAGAAAGCTGCAGTACTTGTTAAAAAAGTACTTGATTCTGCTATCGCTAATGCTGAGCACAACGAAGGTGCTGACATTGACGAGCTGAAAGTTGGAAAAGTCTTTGTAGACGAAGGTCCAACTATGAAGCGTATCATGCCACGTGCTAAAGGCCGTGCTGATCGTATTATCAAGCGTACCAGCCACATTACTGTGGTTGTATCAGATCGCTAGGAGTTAGCAATGGGACAGAAAGTACATCCTAATGGTATCCGTCTGGGTATCACTAAGCCTTGGATCTCGACTTGGTACGCTGATAAATCAGAGTATGCAAATAACCTGAGCAGCGACTGGGAAGTGCGTAAGTTTCTAGAAAAGAAACTTAAGCAAGCATCAGTCTCTAAGATTGTTATCGAGCGTCCAGCTAAGAGTGTTCGCGTTACTATTCACACTGCCCGTCCAGGTGTTGTGATTGGTAAGAAAGGCGAAGATGTTGAAAAGTTGCGTAACGAAGTTGCCAAGTTGACTGGTATTCCAGCTCAAATCAACATCGCTGAAATCCGTAAGCCAGAGCTAGATGCGAAGCTAGTTGCCGAAGGCATCGCTTCTCAGCTAGAGCGTCGTGTAATGTTCCGTCGTGCTATGAAGCGCGCAGTACAGAACGCAATGCGTCTAGGTGCTAAGGGTATCAAAGTTGAAGTGAGCGGCCGTTTAGGCGGTGCTGAGATTGCGCGTTCAGAGTGGTATCGTGAAGGTCGTGTGCCTCTACATACACTGCGTGCTGATATCGACTATTCTACTGCAGAAAGTCACACTCAATACGGTGTGATCGGCGTTAAAGTTTGGGTCTTCAAAGGTGAAGTTCTAGACGGCGTTGTACCTGCGCTAGAAGAGCCGAAACAGCAGCCGAAGCGTAAGCCTCGCGGTAAATAGGAGAGCTGGCAATGCTGCAACCAAAACGAATGAAGTTTCGTAAAATGTTCAAAGGCCGTAACCGCGGTCTGGCGAACGGCACTGAAGTAAGCTTCGGTGAGTTTGGTTTGAAAGCTGTTGGACGTGGTCGTCTTACTGCTCGTCAAATCGAATCTGCGCGTCGTGCTATGACACGTCACATTAAACGTCAAGGTCAAATCTGGATTCGCGTTTTCCCAGACAAGCCAATTACCTCTAAGCCTCTTGAAGTGCGTATGGGTAAAGGTAAGGGTAACGTTGAATACTGGGTTTGCCAGATTCAACCTGGTAAGGTTCTTTATGAGATGAATGGTGTTTCAGAAGAGTTGGCTCGTGAAGCTTTCACTCTTGCTGCTGCCAAGCTTCCTATTAAGACTACCTTCGTAACTAAGACGGTGATGTAATGAAAGCGAGCGAACTAACACAGAAGAGCGTTGAAGAACTGAACGCTGAACTGCTTGGTCTGCTGCGTGAGCAGTTTAATCTGCGTATGCAACACGCCACTGGTCAGTTGACTCAGACTCATCAGCTTAAAATCGTGCGTCGTAACATCGCGCGCGTTAAGACCATTATTACTTCTAAGGCGGGTGCATAATGTCTGATAAAATCCGTACTTTGCAAGGTCGTGTACTTAGCAACAAGATGGACAAGTCTATCACTGTAGCTATTGAGCGTAAGGTTAAGCACCCTCTATATGGGAAGTTTATCAAGCGCACTACTAAGATCCATGCACATGACGAAACAAATCAGTGTAATGCTGGCGATATCGTGACTATTCGCGAATGCCGTCCGCTGTCTAAGACTAAGTCTTGGACTCTGGTTGAAGTAGTATCAAAAGCCTAAGCTTATTAGGTAATTAGCGAAACGGCTCCTAGATTTGGGGCCGTTTTTATTTTTAATACTATCTATTCCTTTTTTGCGGTGTTATACTTGCGCGCCATTTTAGTCGATATTCTGGTCTAAAATGGTTTAAATATGCCCCAAATATGGGATTAGTGAAGTAACGATAGCGGAGCACTTAAAATGATCCAAATGCAATCGACTCTAGAAGTCGCCTGTAACAGTGGCGCTCGTAGAGTTCAGTGTATTAAGGTCTTGGGTGGCTCTCATCGTCGTTATGCCGGTATCGGCGACGTCATCAAAGTTTCTGTAAAAGAAGCAATTCCTCGCGGTAAAGCGAAGAAAGGTGACGTGTATAACGCGGTGGTAGTCCGTACTAAGAAAGGCGTACGTCGTCCAGATGGTTCTGTCATTCGCTTCGATCGCAATGCAGCGGTATTGCTGAACGCAAACCTTGCACCGATTGGTACTCGTATCTTTGGACCAGTGACGCGTGAACTGCGTACAGAACAATTTATGAAAATTGTTTCTCTGGCACCAGAAGTACTGTAAGGAGCTTCAAAATGGCAGCTAAAATCCGTCGTGAAGACGAAGTAATTGTACTAGCAGGTAAAGACAAGGGTAAACGCGGTAAGGTTTCTCGAGTTTTACCAACTGGTAAGTTAATTGTAGAAGGCATCAATCTTGTCAAGAAGCACCAGAAGCCTAACCCACAAATGGGTGTGACTGGTGGTATCGTTGAGAAAGAAGCGCCAATACAAGCATCAAATGTAGCGATTTTCAACTCTGCCACTGGCAAAGCTGATCGCGTTGGTTTCCGATTTGAAGACGGCAAAAAAGTCCGTTTCTTTAAGTCGAACAGTGAACTCGTTAAGTAATTGGAGTAAACGATGGCGAAACTGCATGATAAATATAAAGAGACTGTTATCGCTGAGCTTTCTAAGAAGTTCGGTTATACCAGTGTCATGCAAGTCCCTCGGATTGAGAAAATCACCCTTAATATGGGTGTTGGCGAAGCTGTAGCAGATAAGAAAGTTATGGAGCATGCGCTTCGTGACATGACTGCTATCGCTGGTCAAAAGCCAGTTGTAACTGTTGCTCGTAAATCAGTTGCTGGTTTTAAAATCCGTGATGGCTACCCGATCGGCTGTAAGGTGACTCTGCGTGGTGAACGCATGTGGGAATTCCTTGAGCGTTTAGTTGATATCGCAATCCCGCGTATCCGTGACTTCCGTGGTTTGAGCGCTAAGTCGTTCGACGGACGCGGTAACTACGCAATGGGTGTACGTGAGCAAATCATCTTCCCGGAAATCGATTACGATAAAATCGATAAAATCCGTGGTATGGATATTGTAATCACTACTACTGCGAAGAATGACGAAGAAGGCCGTGCTTTATTAGACGCCTTTAACTTCCCATTCAAGAAATAAGGGTAGCGAAATGGCAAAAAGTTCAATGAAAGCACGTGAAGCAAAACGTGCCAAGCTCGTGGCTAAGTATGCTGAAAAGCGTCTAGCTCTTAAGGCTATCATTAGCAATCCAACTACTTCTGATGAAGATCGTTGGGATGCAGTTCTTAAGCTGCAAGGTCTACCACGTGACTCAAGTTCTGCGCGTCAGCGTAATCGTTGTAGTCAAACTGGTCGCCCACATGGTTTCCTACGCAAGTTCGGTCTAAGCCGAATCAAATTGCGTGAAGCTACCATGCGTGGTGAAGTTCCTGGTCTGCGTAAGGCCAGCTGGTAATACTTGTCACGGAGTAAGCTAATATGAGCATGCAAGATCCAATTGCGGATATGTTAACTCGCATTCGTAACGGCCAAGCTGCTAACAAAGTATCAGTATCTATGCCTTCTGCTAAGCTGAAAGTTGCTATTGCACAGACGCTTAAAGAAGAAGGTTATATCACTGACTACACCGTAGCAGGCGAAGCCAAGCCGGTTTTAGAAATCACTTTAAAGTATTTCCAAGGCCAACCAGTCGTTGAGACTATCCAGCGCGTAAGTCGTCCTGGTCTTCGTATTTACAAAGGTAAAAACGAACTACCAAAGGTGATGGGCGGTCTGGGTGTCGCAATCGTGTCCACTTCTAAAGGTTTGATGACTGATCGTGCCGCCCGCCAAAATGGCATGGGTGGAGAAGTTATCTGCTACGTAGCATAAGGAGCTAGCAATGTCTCGTGTCGCAAAAGCACCAGTCGCTATCCCTGCAGGCGTAGAAGTGACTTTAAACGAACAAACTATCACCGTAAAAGGTACTAAAGGTAGTTTGACTCGAGTGATCAACGCTGATGTTTCTGTTGTTGTTGAAGACAACGAAATCAAGTGTTCTCCAGCTGAAGGCGTAACTAGCGCTGCACAAGCTGGTACAGCTCGAGCACTAATCAACAACATGGTTGTTGGTGTTAACGAAGGTTTTGAAAAGAAACTGACTCTAGTTGGTGTTGGTTACCGTGCAAAAATTGCTGGTAACGGTATCGACCTGACTCTAGGTTTCTCTCACCCTCTAGTACACCAGCTTCCAGACGGCGTAACTGCAGAGTGTCCAACTCAAACTGAAATCGTACTTAAGAGTACTGATAAGCAGCTTGTTGGTCAGGTTGCTGCAGAAATTCGTGGCTACCGTCCACCAGAGCCTTACAAAGGTAAAGGTGTTCGCTATGCTGATGAACAAGTACGCCGTAAAGAGGCTAAGAAGAAGTAGGTAACGCGATATGGATAAGAAAACATCTCGCTTGCGCCGCGCTACTCGCGCCCGTAAGAAGATCCAAGAGCTGGGCGTTAACCGTCTGGTTGTACATCGTACACCACGTCACACATACGCACAGGTTATTGATGCCAACGCGCAAGTTGTGGCGGCAGCTTCTACTGCTGAGAAAGCGGTATCAGAGCAGCTTAAATACACAGGTAACGTTGATGCAGCAAAAGTAGTGGGTAAAACCGTTGCAGAGCGTGCTATCGAGAAAGGCGTAACTGTAGTTGCATTCGATCGTTCCGGCTTTAAGTATCACGGACGCGTAGCTGCCTTGGCAGACGCTGCTCGTGAAGCTGGCCTACAGTTCTAAGGAATGATTAAAAATGGCTAAATTTGAAGCTCCACAAAAAGACGACCTGCAAGAGAAGTTAGTTGCAGTAAATCGTGTTTCTAAAGTAGTTAAAGGCGGACGTATCTTTAGCTTCACTGCACTGACTGTAGTGGGTGACGGTAACGGTAAAGTCGGCTATGGCTATGGTAAAGCGCGTGAAGTACCTGCTGCTATCCAGAAAGCAATGGAAAAGGCTCGCCGTAACATTGTTTCTGTTGAACTTGTAAATGGTACTTTGCACCACCCTGTTAAGGGCCGTCACACTGGTTCGCGTGTTTACATGCAACCAGCCTCTGAAGGTACCGGTATTATTGCCGGTGGTGCGATGCGTGCCGTATTGGAAGTAGCAGGCGTTCATAACGTTCTGTCGAAAGCATACGGTTCTACTAACCCGATCAACATCGTTCGCGCAACTGTAGACGCGCTGGTACACATGAAGTCACCAGCACAGATTGCAGCTAAGCGTGGCCTGAATGTTGATGAAATTCGAGGTTAAGCACCATGGCTACTAAAACTTTAAAAGTAACTCAGACTAAGAGTTCAATTGGACGTTTGCCTAAGCATCGCGCCACATTGACCGGTCTAGGTCTACGCCGTATTAACCATACTGTTGAGCTGGAAGATACTCCTGCAGTTCGCGGTATGATTAACAAGGTTTACTACATGGTTAAGGTGGAGGATTAATCAATGAAATTGAATACTCTATCACCTGCTGCAGGTGCAAAATCAGCAGCCAAGCGTGTAGGTCGCGGTATCGGTTCTGGCCTAGGTAAGACTGCTGGTCGCGGTCACAAAGGTCAGAAGTCACGTTCAGGCGGCGGCGTTCGCGTCGGTTTCGAAGGTGGTCAAATGCCACTTAAGATCCGTTTGCCTAAGTTTGGTTTTACTTCGCGTAAAGCGTTGGTAACTGCCGAAATTCGTGTAAGCGAACTGGCTAAAGTTAACGGTGATGTTGTCGACTTGAATGCACTGAAAGATGCGAATCTTGTTACTCGCAACATACAGTTTGCTAAAGTCGTTCTTTCAGGTACCATTGAACGCCCAGTGACCGTTAAAGGTCTGAAGGTAACCAAAGGTGCTCGTGCAGCTAT
This sequence comes from Shewanella sp. ECSMB14101, assembly GCF_000773485.1. Lineage (NCBI taxonomy): Bacteria > Pseudomonadati > Pseudomonadota > Gammaproteobacteria > Alteromonadales > Shewanellaceae > Shewanella > Shewanella sp. ECSMB14101. The sequence goes on from NZ_JSFF01000038.1 coordinate 9,439, forward strand.
TGAAGCTGCCGGCGGAAAGATCGAGGAATAATACGTCGATGGCAAAACCAGGACTTGATTTAAAAAGCGCGAAAGGCGGTCTATCAGAATTGAAAACCCGTCTCCTGTTCGTGATTGGTGCGATTATCGTCTTTAGAGCCGGTTCGTTCGTGCCAATTCCTGGTATTGACGCAGCTGTATTAGCAGAGCTGTTTAATCAGCAAAAGGGTACCATCTTAGGCATGTTTAACATGTTCTCTGGTGGCGCCCTTGAACGTGCTTCTATCTTTGCTCTTGGTATCATGCCGTATATTTCGGCATCGATTATCATGCAGCTATTGACTGTGGTACATCCTGCATTGGCCGAACTGAAAAAGGAAGGCGAGTCAGGACGTAAGAAGATCAGTCAATATACTCGATACGGCACGTTGGTCTTGGGTACATTCCAAGCGATCGGTATCGCAACAGGTCTGCCTAACCTGGTTCCTGGTTTAGTTGTAAACCTTGGATTCGGGTTCTACTTTGTTGCTGTTGTCAGTCTAGTTACAGGAACCATGTTCCTAATGTGGCTAGGTGAGCAAATTACCGAGCGAGGCATAGGTAACGGTATCTCGATTCTTATTTTCGCAGGTATCGTCGCTGGTCTGCCATCTGCTATCGGCCAAACGGCTGAGCAAGCGCGTCAAGGCGACTTGAACGTACTAGTATTATTGTTGATTGCAGTGATCGTATTTGCTGTGACCTATTTTGTTGTGTTTGTTGAGCGTGGACAACGTCGTATCGTTGTTAACTATGCTAAGCGTCAGCAGGGCCGTAAGGTGTTTGCCGCGCAGAGCACTCACTTACCGCTTAAGGTCAACATGGCAGGTGTGATTCCACCAATCTTTGCGTCAAGCATCATTTTGTTCCCAGGCACACTGGCTCAGTGGTTTGGTCAAAATGAAGGTTTATCTTGGTTAAGTGATTTTTCACTTGCTGTATCACCAGGTCAGCCGCTTTACTCATTATTGTATGCAACAGCGATTATCTTCTTCTGTTTCTTCTATACTGCGTTGGTATTTAACCCACGTGAGACAGCAGATAACCTTAAGAAGAGTGGTGCGTTTATTCCCGGGATCCGTCCTGGAGAACAGACTTCGCGATATATAGATAAAGTAATGACTCGCCTA